>DASXQM010000288.1:0-45037 GCA_036507195.1 Pyrinomonadaceae bacterium
GTTTCTAAGAAGCGCGGTAGCGACCGGGTCCGGTAACATAAGCTTATTTATAATGATCACGGACCAGGTCGCTACCGCTCTCTGTTCCGTATTCGTCGACCCACGATGCCCGAGTTTTGCTTACACGGCTTTGTCTTCAGCAGGAAGCGAGCTGCAGCGCCAAACAAATACAGAACCAGGAGCGGTAGCGACCGGGTCCGGTAACAATAAGCTTATTTGTAATGATCACGGACCACGTCGCTACCGCTCTCTGTTCCGTATTCGTCGACCCACGATGCCAGAGTTTTGCTTACTCGGCTCTGTCTTCAGCCGGGAGCGAGCTGCAGCGAAGCACAAATACAGTACCGAGTAGCTTTGCTCGTCTGCGACAAGCAGATAACGAAATGAAACTTTTCGCCTGTAATAGAATCAACGACTTACATGTCAGTTTCTAAGAAGAGCGGTAGCGACCGGATGCTACACTCAACGCCGACTCGCTCGAAGAAGTTATGACTTAAACAGGACTAATCAACGCCGTTGCCTATGTTTGTATGACCAAGGCGAACCTTGACCTTGACTAAAGCGAGAGGACTATCGTGATGTCTCTCATTTATCCATTCCTTCAAAACCAGTGATGCACCTGGAGCCAATAGATACAAATAGAAAATGAACCAAGCCCAACTGAATTTAGGATCTTCACCTCGGGCAAGAGCTTTTTTTGCGGAGCGATCCGCCCAGGCTACGCTGATTAACATCGCTACGAAACCTATAAGCCCGGCGAGAACAGCGATGACCTTAAGTCTTTCGAGCCACATTCAACCTTCCTTCCTGCCGAGGAAACAATGAAATCTGACTTCCAATATTAGCGCGCAGGAATTATTGATTATAAGAGGCAAGCTAATTGCGCGTCCGCTGCATGCCTCTGAACGGCAATCTAATCGTAACACTCAAAGAACACCACGAGTGCTATAGTGCACTCTCCAATCGACGAGGAAGTCTCCTAATCTCTCGATTCGGCGGCGGAAGTAGTGGTGTTCAATCCTAACCCGCAGTCTCGAATCTAAAAAGCGAACAAAAGAAGAAAGGACAACGCGGTGAGTAGTCAAGTAGTTGCGAGAACCGCTGAACGCCCCCAGCGAATAAACATAGCTAAAGACAATTGGCTTGGTTTCGTGGGCGATGTCTTGAAATTTACCGGCGAAGTCCAATTCAGATCGATGTTGCGCATTGATGGGCATTTTTCAGGGCAGGTCGATTCGGCGGACGGCACGCTGATCGTGAGTAACGGCGCGCAAATCAGTCAGGCAGTGATCAATGTTGCCGTTGCAAAAATAAACGGAACAGTTGAAGGCGACATCAACGCCAGTAAGGAACTGGTGCTCGGGCCTACCGCGAACGTTACCGGCAAAGTTTCTGCCGGCAAGTTAACCGTGGAGGAGGGGGCGCTCTTCAATGGCAGTTTCCGCCGGATTTGAAATCGAAAGACAATCCAGCCGCAGATTACACAGATTTCGCAGATTCATTACACCCACAAAGTTTCACCACTGATGGTATCACCTGTAGCTTCCGCACTCTCAGTTCTGATGACTTCTCTTCAATCTGTGTAATCTGGGCAATCTGTGGACACTCTTCCTGATCCATCCGCAGATTAAACAGATTTCGCAGATTCAATACACCCATTGTTCGGCATCCGAGCGTGTGTAAGGATGGGGGAAGCGGTTGCGCAGATGGAGCCAGACCTTTCGATTGTTGGCGTGGAGAGGGAGAGTTTCTTCATCGCCGTGACGCCAGGAACGAATTGTGCAAGGACCACATTCGAGATACATCGGTCTTACCCCTCTACAAAGTCGGGCAGGAATGTATTTCTCATCTTCCGAAAAAGCCCGGGTCCATTAGATACCAATTAATCAATCCTGCCACCACCCCAACGGCAAATACTAGTAGCCCGATTATCTTTTCCCTGGTCGTTGTGGGTTTTCCTCCCCTTGCGGGAAATATCAGGAGATAGAGCCCTCCAATTACACCGACAGGAGCAAACGCGGCCAGTTTCATGGAGTACTGGTGTTCTCGTAACAGTTGCTGCCAGTTGTAATAGATGAGCCCAATGCAAACAAGAATTAGCACCAGGGCAAAGATGCGCGCTTTGAAGTGATGCATATCAAATCCTCCCAGCATGAGTCTGAAGATCGCAGTGTCGATTTACAAAAATTTGCGAGCAGCCTAACTCTGAAAACTGCTCGATGATACCGAGTGACGGTATTGTGCATCGAAAGAGCGAAGCTGCGTAGCTTTGCACAAAAAGCAATTCAACAGCGCCAAACAAATACAGAGCGACCGGGTCCATTAACAATAAGCTCATTTGTAACGGTCACGGACCAGGTCGCTACGGCTCCCCGTTCCGTATTCGTCGACCCACGATGTTGAGCGTCGCGGAACGGATCCAGTCGCTGCCGCTTCCGGTTCCGTATTTGTGCATCAGCGATGCCGGAGTTCTGCTTACGCGGCTTTCTCTTCAGCAGGAAGCGAGTTGCAGCGCCAAACAAATACAGAACCAGGAGCGGTAGCGACCGGGTCGAGTGACAATGAGCTCATTTGTAACGGTCACGGACCAGGTCGAACCGCTCCCGGTTATGATGGTTACATCGACGCTCTCAGCCAGACCTACGATGCAAGGTTCCTTGGATTGACGTTTCTAGAATTGTGAATAGAATGCTGCGTCAACGGCGATAGGTTGCTGGGGTGAGGACAGTAACCTGCTGAGGCTGAATGTCTCCGCCAACCGATGTGAGGCCGGGCCAAACCCGGCCTCTCGGTCTTTCTTATGTACCAATGCCCATGCTTTGTTCATTTCGTAATTAACACCGGGGAATTGATATTGTAATTAAAGAGCGACGCTTTATCACCGCTTACTCGGAATACAAATTGTTCCGTTCCTTTACCTTCGCTGAATTCAACTTCATAGGCAAGACTCACCATCGTTCCCATAGGCGTAGCATTGACGTGCCAGCCAACCTGGTTTGAATTCTTTACCGTGCCAAGCTTCCGCCGAATCGCCTCGAACAAAGCAATGGTATCTGGTTCGCTGCTGGCTTTCTGAAAACCTTCGTCAGTTTGAGAGTAAATATCATGATACTGACCGGCGTTAAATTGGTTGTGAAACTGGACCACCGCGTGCTCGCCAATCTGTTTACCTTTGGTCAGAGAGCATGAGCTGACTGCAACGAGCAGCGCAGCAGTGGCAGTTAAGAGTAAGACTAGTTTAGTGAAGATTGTCATGATTAATCATTTTCGTCTTTCTTACTCGCATTCTCTTTTGGTGGTTGCATGCCGCCGACGACGATGTAAGTAACCGTATCCCAGGCGTTGTGAATCCCGATGAATAGGAGCAGGAGCGCCGTCGCACCGACTAAGAAAAGAGCTCGCTGAGGATAGCGCGCGAGCACGATTGCGGCTATCAGTAGGAAAGCGTATGCGAGCAGCGGGAGCACTGCATGCCAGAGCCAGTCTTCCCACACCGGACGGTACCCAGTCTGGCGTCGCGCTCGCCTAACGACTATTACGCCGTAGACCACGCCGGCTGCCCCACAGGCACCGAGAGCAAGGCCGACACGCGACAGTGAATGCCAGGGTGCACTCAGAATCGCGGACACGAGTAGCACAGCACAGAAATGTACGATCGTTGGCGTCCCGAAAGCGTCAACCTGTCGAGCAGAAGTTCGTGCCCGTGACTCTGCAATAAGCGCAATCACCACAAACTGTAATCCCGTCAGTGCCGCGCCCGAGGAACCAACGATAACGTAAAAGCTTTCCCATGCGATAAGTGGCGACTGTGCAGCTTCTACCATGATTGATCCTCATGACTCATGGCAACGATGCCGATGTGTTTGGCCAAATAGCCCTCCAGAGTGAGCGGCTTGCCTCTTTACGGGAGGCCTATGCGTTGCACTAAATTCGTGAATCTGGGGTCCGAGCGCAGGCTGTCGAACTTTGGCTCGACTTTGAGCCATACCAGCCAACTTGAGTGTTCTTCATAGGCCTTGTCCAACTCCTGAAAAGCCTTATCTCGATCTCCGAGAGCAGTATAGATTTGCGCCACGAAATAACGGTCCACATACGTTTGCTTTGATTGTTCTTCCAATTGGGTAAGGACCTTCTGCGCCTCGCTCCGTTTCCCTGTTACTGCGTAGACATGCCCCAGCAGGGCCAACATTATCGGAGTTTCGTCGAGCTGCCTGGCTTTTTGTAACTCCGAAATTGCTTCTTCATACCGCTGCTTCTGCTCTAAGGGCTCTGAGATGGCCCAATGCCCGCGGGCAAAGTTCGGGTCCATCTCAAGCGACTTGCGCATGTGTTCTATTGCCCGGTCATATTGGCGCGCGTAATAGAAAATCCATCCCGCATTTACATTTGCGATGAGTGAGGTTGGGTCAATTTCCTGCGCGCGGGTTATCTCGCGAATCGCCTCATCCATCCGGCCCATCCCGGCCAACTGGAGCGCATACCATTGGTGGGCCGTTACATAGTTGGGGTTAAGCTCGATCGATTGCTTGAATCCACTTTCTGCGCCTGAAAAATCCCACTCGAACTGATACTTGATATAGGCCAGTGAAGTGCGGGCTTCCGCAAGGCTGCCATCAATCTCCCGTGCTTTTAACGCCGCTTCCTTTCCTTTGGGAAAAGTGTCCTTTGGCGAAGCTATGCCGTAGGAGCTAAGCACGCTGTAACAGTCAGCGAGTCCGGTATAAGCCAGAGCATACGACGGGTCTTTCTCTATGGCCTGGTCGAAGTGCTCGATAGCTTTCTTGTAGCCATCTCGGGTTCGCTTGAACCAGTAGTATCGACCCTTCAGATAGAGCTGATAGGCTTCGGGATTGTCGGTGTATCTTTTTGCCAGCTGCCTCTTCTCTTCGGTGGTAAGTCTCAGGCGGAGCTTCTCAGAGATCTCTCTCGCGATCTCTTCCTGCACCGCTAGAATGTCGCCGATCTTTCGCGTGTATTTCTGGCCCCAAAGCACTCTGTTGTCTCGGAGATCAATAAGCTCCGCGCTAATTAAGAGGTCATCAGCGCGCTGAATCACTCTCCCCGTCAAGACAGCGCTGACCCCTAACTCGCGTCCGACAGTCTGAGGGTCGATCTCCTTGCCTTTGTAACGGAAGACTGAACTGCGTGGCGTTACCTTCAGATCGGGCAATTGAGAAGTGCTGTAAATAATGCTTTCGGCGATGCCGTCTGAGAGGTATTCAGTGTTTGGATCGCCACTGGCGTTGAGAAAGGGCAACACGGCGAGTGAGTCGATTGTTGTGCGCGTTCCCGTGAAAGTAGAGTAGACCAGTCCTGCGATTAGTAGAACAACAATTGCGGCGATGGCCGCAACCGCTGCCTTATGGCGCTTGATCACACCGGCAACGTATTCGGCACTCGATGCTACAGGCGCGGGTGCTATCTCGCCGGTGATCGATGTCACAAGTGCGGGGACTATCTCGCCCGTTCGAATTGCCTGATCGCTTGCGGTGCCAACCGCGATGTGCCGGCCGCTTGCTTTCCCAGCGATCGAATCTTTCGATCGGGACCGATCCGATCCGGCGTCGAACTGTTCAGTCTCAAGAAAGCGTCGTACCTCTGTTACAAACTTTGGCCAGGCCGGCTCACTTTCAAGTAACAAATGGTTCCGGCCCTCAAGGGGTACGAAGCGCGCGCCGGGAATCAACCCGGCCAATAGGCGCCCCTCCTCGAAAGGCACCACCACTTCATCACGGCAATGCAACACGAGGGTTGGAACTCTTACCTGCGATAGAAGATCCACAACGTCGATCTTGCCCAACTCATTGAGGAGTCTGAGTGCGTTCTCAGGTGAGGTCGAGACCCGGTGGAGGTCATTGAACCACTGCCATTGCTCCGGCGTCGCATCAGGCACGTAGAGGGTCGTCCAGAGTTGCCGAAAAGCCGGATTATCCTGACCCCAGCCGAACTTGATGAGGGTATGTTGCGCGAGTAGTCGCTCAATATCTTCAGACGGTAAACCTCGCTTGGCCCAACCCCGAGCATAACTGCCATACAGAATAAGATGAGACACTTTTTCGGGATGGCGCACTGCATAAGCAATGGCCACCGGCCCACCCTGGGAAATTCCAAGGATGGGAAAGCGGTCCATGCCCAATGCGTCCACCACAGACTCCAGGTCTTCAACGAACGATTCAAAGGTGAGGTTTTTGACATCCCAATCCGAAAGGCCATTCCCTCGCTCGTCATATCGAACCAGGAAATGATCTCGGGCAAACTCCTGAACCAGGGGACGCCAGATCGGACTCTTCCAATCGAACTCAAGGTGGTTTAGCCAATTCGCGGCTTTGACGAGAGGTGGACCTTTACCAACGGTGGCATAAGCGATGCGAACGCCATCCGCGGTAGTACAGAAACGAATTTCCTGTTCCAGCGGTAGGGACGGACTGGGACCGCTGTTCCCGGGCGTCTCGATATTCGGTTCAGAATCAAATCCAAGCTTCTGTGGCAGTCCAAGGCGCTGCACGAGTTCGGTGAAGCGCGGGTCTGAATGAAGGCCCTCCAGCCGGGGGTCAACTTGCAGGTGAATTATCTTGCTATCAAGCTCTTGATAAGCTTTTTCCAGCCAATGGAAGGCCCGGTCCTTCTCTCCAAACCCGGCATGGATTAGTCCTATATCATACGGCGAGCAGGTACCTTGCTCTGATTCCTGCAGCAACTCATCCAGTATGTTTTGCGCTTCTTCTTTTTTTCCGGAAACGGCGTAGGCATGCCCGAGTGCCGCTGATATCTCGTTGTTGCCCTGGGAAAGTTGTTTCGCCTTCTGCAATTCTGCGATGGCCTCGTCAAACATCCCCTTTCGCTCATAAGCCTGGCCGAGTCTGTAGCGCGCCCAGGAAAAGTTAGCGTCTATCTCGAGTGTTTTCCGGCACTCTTCTATTGCCTGGTCATATTGTCGGGCGAAGTAGTACGTCCACGCCGCAACTGAGTTAATGATAAGGGAGAGTGGATCAATTTCCTGTGCCTTCTTTAACTCGATAATGGCCTGCTCAATTTGTCCTACAGCCAGTAAGTACTCACCGAAAAAGTTGTGCGCCATGGCGTCCCCGTGATTAAGCGCCAGGGCGTGCCCAAATTCTCGTTCAGCCTCCGCCCACTCCCAGTTATGCAACATGGCATGTGCGAGTGAGGTGTGCCCTTCGGCAAGCGTGTTGTCTATCTCCAGAGCCTTCATCGCTGCCGCTTTCGCTCTTGGAAGGCCGTCCGCTGAGGACATGCCATGCCGTACGACGAGAATGGTATAGCAGTCAGATATACCGGCGTATGCCGCCGCGTAGGTTGGGTCTTTTTCTATTGCCTGTTGAAAATACTCGATGCTTTGTCTGAGTCCTTCTTCAGTTCTCTTGTTCCAAAAAAAACGGCCCTTCAAGTAAAGCTGATAAGCTTCAGTGCTTTCGGTGGAGCGCTTTGTCAACCGCTTCCGCTCCGCGGGCGTCAGCTTGAGGCGCAGCTTTTCCGATATCTCTTTTGCGATCTCTTCCTGCACCGCGAATATATCGGACAGCTCGCGGTTGTAGTGCTCGCCCCAGAGTTGCGAGTCGTTTGTGACATCTATCAATTCAGCCGCAATCATCAACTCATCACCGGCCTGTCGAACTCTTCCAGTGAGTACGGCGCGGACGCCCAACTGCTGCCCGACTTCCTGCGGATCAACTTCTCGGCCCTTGTAACGGAAGATTGTGCTGCGGGCTACCACACGCAGCTTCGGCAGCTGGGAGAGGGCGTTGATAATGCTTTCGGTAACACCATCGCTGAAGTACTCCATATTGGGATCAGCGCTGGCGTTAATAAACGGCAAAACAGCCAGAGATTCAATGGCTTTGGACTTTGCGGACCGGCGCGGGCGTTGTGTCGAGGTAGCTTTGCGGCTCAGTTTTGAGCGTTCCAGTTCCACCTCGAACTCCAGCCTTTGTTTGAGGGCTTTCAGATCGATCAGCAACTCTCCGGCCGTTTTGTAACGCTCGTCTTTATCTTTGCGCAGGGCGTTGTGCACTATGCGTTGCAGTTCATCTGGGGTTTCCGGCGCGGATTGACTAAGCGATGGCGGCTCGCGCATCAGTATTGAGGCCAGGACATCTGTCATGGTTTGACCCGCAAACGGCACGCGCCCTGTCAACATTTCGTAAAGCACCACGCCGAGCGAGAAAATGTCCGAACGCGCATCAACCTTCAACCCCCGCGCCTGCTCCGGCGACATGTAATGAGCGGTGCCCATCACTATTCCCTGTTTCGTATTAACCAGAGTGGCGGCCTCTAGATCATCTCCCTTTTGCTCTGTCAGTTTCGCCAGGCCGAAGTCCAAAACCTTAACGACGCCATCGGGCCTAAGCATGATGTTTCCGGGCTTGATATCCCGATGTGCAATCCCTGCCTGGTGCGCCGCTGATAGCGCCCAAGCCACTTGCGTAGCGACATCCAGCACCTCGCTGATCTTCATTTGCGTCTTCGTCATGCGCTGGCGCAAGGTCTCGCCCTCGATAAACTCCGTGGCGATGAAGTGACGGGAATCCAGTTGTCCGATTTCGTAGATGGTGAGAATGTTCGGGTGATTTAAAGCTGAAGCGGCGCGAGCTTCCTGCTGGAAGCGACGCACCCGCTCATCGTCGCGGGTGAAATAATCCGGCAGCATCTTGAGCGCAACCCTTCGCTCCAGCCGGGAGTCCTGGGCCAGATAAACTTCTCCCATTCCGCCAACACCGATCCGGGCCTTGATCTTGTAAGGCCCAAAGGATTGCCCGGCCAATGAGTCCGTTTCATTTCGCAGGGTGTCAGCCATGAATTCAACAGCAGGTGACTCGATAAAGCCTCCGGCCTGCTCGTAAGAAACAATCAGCGCCTCGACCTCGCTGCGCAACGAGGGTGTGGCGTCACAAGCTTCATCAAGAAAAGCGGCACGCTCGCCCGGTTCGCGTTCGAGGGCGGAGTGTAAAAGAGACTTTATGTGCTGCCAGCGCTCAGGGTTCATGGATGAAAGGGTCCGACAAACTTTCTGGCTAACTTATTTAGAAAAGCGGACCACTCGCCGGGCCCGCATTCGAGTGCGGATTCAAGCAGAGCCTTGAGGCGCTGCCAGTGTTCGGGGGGTCATCGCGCTTACCTTTTGGCCAATTCGTGATATAGCCAGGCCCTGGCGGTCTTCCACTCGCGTTTGATCGTAGCCGGCGAGAGATCGAGAACGTCGGCCGTTTCTTCAATGGTCAAGCCACCGAAGAAGCGGAGTTCCACAACCTGGCTTTGCTGCGGATCAAAAACTGCCAACTGTTTCAGCACCTCGTCGAGCGCCAGCACCTCCACAGCTCGCTCCTGGGAGACTACCATTGCTTCATCAAGTTCAGTCTTGTGGGCGCCGCCGCCGCGCTTTGCGTAAGCATGACTGCGCGCGTGATCAACCAGTATGTTTCGCATTAACGTTGCGGCGATAGCAAAGAAATGGGTCCGGTTCTGCCACTGAACCTCCTTGCGGTTAACGAGTCGTAAATAAGCTTCATTGACCAGCGCTGTGGTTTGCAGCGTGTGATCGGTGCGCTCGCGGTTCATATAGTGATGGGCCAGCCGGCGCAATTCCTCATGAATCAGCGGCATGAGCTTGTCCAGTGCAGCTTTGTCCCCGTTGCTCCAATCGATGAGCAGTTGTGTGACTTCGTGCGTTGAGGGTTCAGTCATCCAGGAAAACCTCGCTAAACAACCTTTGTTTCCGGGATTCTATCATCATTTCCAGCCACCGCTTCGACCGCACAAGATCTAGTAGAGAGACAGTTTGGAATTTACAAGTCCGAGCGTTTACAGAACCGAGCGCTACCGGGGTCCCCAGCGGGGCAGCCCCGCTGGGGTGGTGGATGCGCCGGATGTTAGCGTCTGCTTTGCACAAAAAGGAATTCGACCAGTCCGTGAAGCGGACGACTGACAATAGCCCAGTAGTTCACTGCTGGGATGGGAGCGGAGAAAGTCCAGTCCGTGAAGCGGACGGCTGACGAAGCAGCTAGATATCGACTCTTTCAGTCGTCCGTTTCACGGACTTCTTCGCGAAATTCCTACTCCCAGCGATGAACACTCCAGCTATTGTCAGCCGTCCGCTAGCGCGGACTGGAAACAACACACGTTTTTGTGCAAAGCCGTTAGCGTCAACCTCAGACTTAATACCCTGGCTGCACCACGGCAGCACAGAACTGATCTTGTAGATGTGATTTCGAATACCATTATCACCCAGGTTGACTGTAGCATCCGGCGCTACCGCGCTCCTGGTTTCGTATTTGTTTGGCGCAGCAGCTCGCTCCCTGCTGAAGACAAACGAGGTAAGCAAACAGTCTGGCATCGTGGGTCGACGAATACGGAACGGGGAGCAGTAGCGACCTGGTCCGTGACCATTACAAATAAGCTTATTGTTACCGGACCCGGTCGCTACCGCTCCTGGTTCTGTATTTGTCGACTCACTATGTTGAGCATTGCGGAACCGACCCGGTCGCTACCCGCGCTTCTTAGAAACTGACGTATAAGTCGTTGATTCTATTACAGGCGAAAAGTTTCATCTCGTTATCTGCTTGTCGCAGACGAGCAAAGCTACTCGGTTCTGTATGTGGCGCGGATACGCGCTCATCCTCGTGTTTGTCTCTGTTGGCGCACACATTGATCCGCTAACTATAAACATTTCATTCCCAATGACCATATTTCAACGTTTGGCAAATTGTGGTCACTCACCGGCTATTGTCCTTGCGTTTAAGGGTATTTCCCACCGAAAATCCTTCGTTAACTGGTCGCATCATCGGATCTGAGTTCTCGGAGTCGTGGAACAGCGAATGCTTATCTACGAATCTGACGAGACCCCCGACCGCGGAAGGCGGGTGACTGCTTAGATCAAACGGAGCGACGTATCTGGTTGTGCGAAGCCTTGATTATGGTTAGGGGCTGCGTCGTTGACCTGGAGGGGCTGGCCCCTGGCCCGAAAGAACGCAATCCAGAAGCATCAATATCAACGTAGACAAAAGAAGGAGTTCTTATGACCGATCAGAAAGATCCTATCCCCTCAACGACGATCACGACTAAAGACGGCACGCAGATCTACTACAAGGACTGGGGTAAGGGACAGCCCATAGTCTTTAGTCACGGATGGCCGCTCAGCGCGGACGCATGGGAAGACCAGATGGTATTTCTGGGCGCCCACGGATACCGCTGCATCGCGCATGACCGCCGCGGCCATGGCCGATCGAGCCAGCCCTGGGATGGAAACGAAATGGATACATATGCCGACGATCTGGCGGCGCTGGTTGGAGCGCTCGATCTGAAGGACGCAATCCACGTTGGTCACTCCACGGGCGGCGGCGAAGTCGCACGCTATATCGGCCGCCACGGTACGAAACGAGTCGCGAAGGCCGTGCTGATCAGCGCGGTGCCCCCGCTGATGCTGAAAACGAACGCCAATCCCGGCGGTCTCCCGATTGATGTGTTTGACGGGATCCGCGCCGGCGTTCTGGCCGACCGCTCGCAGTTTTTCAAGGATCTTAGTGCACCGTTCTACGGCGCCAACAGGCCAGACGCGAAGGTCTCGCAAGGCCTGCGCGACTCCTTCTGGCTCCAAGGGATGCAGGCCGGATTCAAAGGGGTCATTGACTGCATCAGGGCCTTCTCCGAGACGGACTTTACGGAAGATCTCAAGAAGTTTGACGTGCCAACCCTCATCCTTCATGGTGACGACGACCAGATCGTGCCGATCGGCGCCTCGGCCCTTCTCTCGTCCAGGATTATTAAGGGGGCAACACTGAAGGTCTATCCAGGTGCACCGCACGGCATGTGCTCGACTCTTAAGGATCAGGTTAATGCGGACCTGCTAGCGTTCATCACCGCGGGGAGATCAGCGTCGGCGTGACTGATAAGCTGTAGAGACAAGAAGGCGGGCTCAAGGGAGCATTCGTAGGTGTGGCCCTGCCAATGTTCATCTGAATCGACGCTGAAGTTCATACCAGGGAGGTTAACGAAATGATTTATCGGACCCTTGGCAGGACGGGAGAGAGGGTGTCGGCGATTGGAGTAGGAGGCTGGCATCTTGGTCTGAAACACGTTGATGAACAGTTGGCGGTGCGGATTGTTCGTTCGGCGCTCGATCGGGGCATCAACTTCCTGGACAACTCCTGGGATTACAGCGAGGGAGCTAGTGAATTACGAATGGGCGAAGCCCTGCGCGATGGTTACCGCGAGCGCGCCTTCGTGATGACTAAGATTGATGGACGCTCAAAGAAGGAAGCAGCCAAACAACTGGATGAGTCACTGCGGCGTTTGCGTGTCGACTACATCGATCTGGTCCAACACCATGAAATCATTCGATTTGAAGATCCGCACCGCATCTTTGATGAACAGGGAGCGCACACAGCGCTCGTTGAAGCACGCACCGCCGGGAAGATTCGCTACATCGGGTTCACAGGTCACAAAGATCCACTCATACACTTGCACATGCTTGAGGTAGCCAAAGAGAATAGTTTCAAGTTTGATACGGCTCAAATGCCTTTGAATGTCATGGACGCGCATTATCGCAGCTTTGAGAAGCTGGTTGTGCCCGAATTGGTAAAGCTCGAGATAGGTGTACTCGGAATGAAGAGCATGGCGAACGGCATTCTGTTGCAGTCGAAGACCGTAACCCCAATTGAGTGTCTACAATACGCCCTCAATCTCCCCACGTCTGTCGTCATCACTGGCATTGACAGCATGGAAATCCTTGACCAGGCATTTTCAGCAGTTGAATCGTTTCATCCACTCAGCAATGCCGAGCGCGATGCTTTGCTGGCGAGAACGCGTGAGGCCGCCGCGACTGGTCGCTTTGAGCCGTTTAAGACATCATCAATTTTTGATGGCACGGCTGAGAACCCGCAGTGGCTGGGTGAAGAGCCGGCGGAACTTCGAGGGCTGATGCCGGCGTAGGCCCGGCCGTCATAAGTATCAACCATCACCTCTCAAAAGCGATGTTGTCGACCACCACGGTGCCTTTCTCCATCCGGCATTTTTCGCAAAACACGCCCACTGTGATGGAAGTCAACTTCTTGAGGACGTCCCGCTTGAAGTCGAGGGGCGTCGCCCACTCTGGCTGGTTGAAGGAGTCAAGTTTTAGTTTGTACGTATTGAAACCCGCCGAGAGCCGGAAGGTCGCTGTCGGGTACCCCCCTTCGAGATTGGTACCCTGGCCGCGACTAATGAGTTCGAGTCGAATGTACTGGGCTCCCTTGGCAAAGACCCGCAGCGTGATCAACTTGTAGCCACTCACGTCGTCGGCGACGAGTTTGCCGTCTTTCTCGGGCTGCCCGAACACCTCCAGATTGACTCCCTCCCACTCGTTTGGTATGCGCATTTCGTACTCGAATGCGGCGGCAGCATCTTCCGCCGTCACCCGTGCGAACGCAGGAGCGGGAGGATTTGCCTTTTCCAGACCACGGAATTGAGGCGGATTTGCCGAATTCTGTGAATACCAGGTCAACTGCGTCAGACCACCCCGCTTGCTTACGGGCCGGCCAGTCTGTAGATTCTGAAAGTCAGCATAAACAAGCCTGGACGCGTCGGATTCGGCAACCTTCGAGGTGTCTTGGGCATGGACCGAGCCGGCAACCACAACAATTAGAGCCGTTAAAACCCCAGAGGGAAAGAACACCATTCGCTTCATTGACGTTCCTCCAACAGTTTACTTTTAATGACGTGAAAAGCAGGCAGGGAGCCGTCAGTCTTGCGCCGAATTGCTTTATGCTGACGCAGTCCTGCAAATGGTATTGTCAACTTAAATTCATGAAAAAACAAAACCCTCAACTCAAACTACCAGTATCCAGATGAAATAAGTAAGCCCATCGTTTATGAAACACTTCCCATTGATTGTTGGCGTTTTCTTTGTTCTGGCTTCAACCACGTTGAGTCAGACCAGGCAGAAACCAACGTCAGTTGAACAAGCAGAAGATGTCGTACGAATCAATACGGAGTTGGTTCAGACAGATGTGATGGTCTTTGACAAACAGGGGCACTTTGTAAACGGGCTCCATGCTCAGGACTTCAATCTGCGCATCGATGGAAAATCGCAGCCTATCAGTTTTTTTGAGCTGGTCAGCACCGGAAGCGCGAACGAGGAATCGCAACTGGTTGCGGCACGCGATTCTCGGCCTGGGAAAGACAACAATGGCCCAGTGTCTGTCGACCTCGATCGACGACGAGTGATCTTTTTCTATGTTGATGACCTGCATTTGGCGGCAAACAATCTCGTTAGAGCCCGCCAGCTACTGCTCAATTACGTCGAAAAAGATATGAGGCAGAACGATGAGGCAGGTATTACCTCGGCGAGTGGTCAGATAGGTTTTTTGCAGCAACTCACCGACAACAAAACTGTCCTTGGCGCAGCAATTGAACGCTTGAAAATCCGACCTTATTTTGTCAGCGATTCTGAACGCCCATCTATGACGGAGTATCAGGCGTTGGCTGTCGAGCGCAATAACCGCGACGTGATTGATTATTTCGTTGACGAGCTGATGAAGGATCTCCCTAATCTGTCTACAATCGCGGCGCCGGCAGGTATGCCGCGGGGAAGGGCAGAGCAGCATGTGAGAGATCGCGCCCATACGATTCTGCAACAAGCCGCAGCCATCTCAACAAACTCACTTTCCGGTCTCGAAACTCTCATACGCTCGTCGAGCAACTTGCCCGGGCGTAAACTCGTTTTCTTTATCTCGGACGGTTTTTTCCTGGACGATCACAACTCGAACGATCGCGACCGGTTGCGGCACATCACCAGTCTGGCGGCGCGCAGCGGAGTGGTGATCTACTCGATTGATGCGCGCGGCCTGGTTGCCAGTCTGACTGATGCCACTAGCGACGTTGCTCCCGATCCTTCCGGACGCCTGCAGCGAATTGCCGGTGGTGAACTCGTGGAATCACAAGACGCGATGAACGCCCTTGCCAGTGACACTGGTGGACGTACTATCTTCAACACCAATGCCCTGGATGCGGGTGTTACACAGGCGCTACAGGAGACTTCCACTTATTACTTGCTCGCCTGGCGGCCCGAGCGTACTGAGCAAAAGAGTGAGAAGTTTCGCCACCTCGAGATCAATGTAATCGGTAGGCCTGAGCTCACTGTGCGAGTTCGGAAAGGCTTCTTCGAGCTTGAGCGCGCCCCCGTTACGGCTGACCGGCAGTCCAAAAAACCCGACCAGAAAACTGATGAAGCACAAGAGAAAACAGCAGGAACACAGCTTCGCGCGGCGATCACTGCTCCATTTCCTGAAAGTGGCCTGCCAGTTTCATTAAGTCTAACTTGGACCGATGCTCCAGAGAAACGACAGGCTCTGAATATTGCGCTGCAGGTAAAGGGCAGTGCCATCTCATTCGAAGGAGAGAACGGCAAACAGAAGGCAGTTGTCGATGTGGCGGGTTCCATCTACAACCAGGAGGGAAAGGCAGGCGCGAGCTTTGGTGAAAGGCTGACGGTTACTGGTCCAACAAACGAAACAGATAAGAATATTAGTCCCGATCTCGTTTACCTCTATCCCTTAACTCTACCTCCTGGCCTTTACCAGGTACGGGTAGGCGTACGCGACGAGAACAATGGAAGTATAGGTAGCGCGCAGCGCTGGATTGAGATACCCGATACCTCAGCGCATAAGGTTGTTCTTAGCAGCCTAATCGTTAGTGAGCGAACAGTAACCCAAACTGCGGCGCCGCCAAGCGCAACTTTGCCGCGTAACGATCAGCTTCCTCAAGATCATGTCACAGTCAGAGTGGACCATCGGTTTCAGCGAAATTCGTTTCTTCGCTTTCTGGTCTTCATCTATACACAGCTACCGGTGGGTGTAACACCCAATATCGTGGTTCAGGTACAGATCTTACGATCCGATCAGCCTGTGATAACAACCTCGCTGCGAAAAGTATCGACTGAAGGCATACCAGACTTAACAAGACTTCCGTATGCCGCTGACATATCGCTAGAGCACCTTCGATCCGGTCGCTACATGTTGATGGTCACAGCTATCGATCGCCTATCCAAGGCAACGGCTTCGGAGAGTACGCATTTCGAGATCGAGTGAAAGTTCCTCAAGGAGAGTTAGCACGCTGTCACTGAAACAGTGCGGGAGAGGCTTCGGCATGAGTACTGGCGCGAAAGAGATCGAGAATGAGTCATCCACTTCGAAGTCAACCGCGGCGATCGTCGTGGCGATCGTTGGCAATCTGGCTATCGCGGTGATTAAGTTCGTTGCGGCCGCCTTCACCGGCAGCTCTGCCATGCTTTCGGAGGCGATCCACTCCCTCGTCGATACGGGTAACGGGGGATTGATGCTTCTTGGTGTCCACAAAAGTCGCGAGCCGCCCGACGCCGATCACCCTTTCGGCCATGGGCGCGAACTCTATTTCTGGACGCTCATCGTCGCCATTCTTGTCTTCGCCGTCGGTGGCGGCATGTCCGCTTACGAGGGAATTACGCACCTCTCGCACCCAACCGTGCCAACCAACCCTGCATGGAGCTATGCGGTGCTCGGGCTGGCCTTTGTCTTCGAGGGCACCTCATGGCTTTTCGGCTGGAAGGCGTTCAGCGCCGAGAAGGGAAGTAAAGGTATTCTGGGAACGATTCATGACACTAAAGACCCGACCAGTTTCTCCGTGCTGCTCGAAGATTCGGCGGCATTGCTCGGGCTAGTGTTTGCTTTCCTTGGCATCTTTCTGGGTAGGCAACTGGGTCTGCCTTATCTCGACGGCGCTGCCTCAGTTGTCATCGGCCTGTTGTTGTGTGTCGTCGCGATCTTGATGGTCTATGAGAGCAAGGGCCTGCTCATTGGCGAAGGGCTTGACAGTGAGACACTAAAATCTGCGCGCGCCCTGGTAGAAGCGGACCCGGCAGTTGAGCGGGTTCAACACCTTCATACGTTGTACCTCGGTGCGCACGAGGTGCTGATCGCCATTGAACTCCGTTTCCGCAGCACTATCTCGGCGCTTGAGGTGAGAGAATCAGTCGCCCGCATAAAGCGGAATATTCGGGCGCGACACCCTGACGTGACGCGAATTTTCTTTGGCGCCGAGTCGATCAGCGGAGTCGACGACCCATTATGAGACCGGAGGACCTTAAACTATCCGAACTGTAATGGTCAACGACCCCCACGCACCAACTTTTGCAAGAAGGTTAGGCGCGGAAACAGAAACCATAGAGTTGAGAACAGGATCAATAAAAGAGTTGACAGTAATAAACTAATCAACGTGTTGTTGAGAATTAATCTCGCAATTAGATAGAAATCTAAGCTGATACCCAGCATCAAGGGAAACATCGACAGTAACAGCAACCGACTGGCAACCGTAAGGAAATCCTGCGTTGCGGCTTGTGGAGTTGTTTGCCGATGAAGGGCCACCGGTGTCATAACCAGGGCTACCGCCATCGCCACCAATCCTATCGCGGCTAGATGAAAACACTGTTCGGTTGAACTAAGACTTTCGCGGAAGGTTGAATTGAACACGACAATCAGTTGAAAGCCAAACAACGCCTGAATTCCCGGTAAAACCATTCGACATTCTTCCAGCAGATGGGTCACTGCTTCTGATAATGGCAACACTTCTTTCGGAGCTTTCATCGCTATGCTCTTTGTTTAGCAAGGACTTTGGAAGTTTCTAGTGTATCGAAGGGCGCCTTTGCGATCGAGTTCAATATCCTGGACCAGATAAACCTCGCCCATTTCGAAGCGCTATCGCGGAGTGACTATATCGGAAGGAAAGATTCCGCGAAACGGCTGGAGGAGGAGCTCCATCCCATCAGCCGATTGGCGCTTCGCCTCAACTTGCTTTTATGATTGGACTGTTGAATGTGAACGCCGCGCCGGGTCAACCCTGACGTTCGGCGACGTAGCCATGAATTGGAGAAAGAATGAGATCGATACCATTCTTTCTCGCATTGCCTGTTCCACCACCTAACCCACCGCATGCACCGTAGCCGCAAACCACGCGGCACGGTGATGCGGGGCGTTCGGCGTCAGATTGTTCATTTCTTTGAAGAGTTGTGATGCGCACTGCACTTGATCAACAAGATATGTTGCTTGCCGCGTGGAGAACCAACAACCGCGTTACCGTCTTCCTCGTCGAGCACTTACCCCACGAGCTATGGGGAGCCACAGTGCCGGGGGCTCCACGTCGAACCGTTCGGATGATCGCCGGCCACATCCACAATGCGCGGTGTATGTGGATCAAGACGCTGGGAAAGGAACACGGCATCGCGGTGCCGCGAGCCGTCAATCGACATAAGGTTGAACCAAAGGAGCTGATTCCGGCACTGGGCCACAGTAGCCGCGGCATTATCAGTTTGCTGACGCTCGGTTGTGACCGAGGCGGCACGATCCCAGCCTCCTCGTCATATACCTGGCGCAACCTTCCCCTCGACGTCGGGCACGTCCTAACCTATTTCGTCGCTCATGAAGGTCATCATCGCGGTCAGATTGTTATGCTCGCCCGCCAGCTGGGCTGTCGTTTGCCCGTTGAGATTACGGGTGGTCTTTGGCATTGGTCGAAGCGCGCCAAGGAGGCTCAGAGCTAGAATTGGCCGAGGCGGGGGCACATTTATTTCGTCGCAACTCTGAAGGAGTTGCGACGGGATTGCGATTCGACGGACGGCGACGCAACCCTTTCAGGGTTGCGTCTCCAAAAATATTCGGATGCGTTTTTCCCAGGGTTGCCAAAGCGCAAACCCTTTACCAAGGTACGTTCCAATGGGATTCCTTCCGTACGTCGCGTAAATGCGCTTGAGGTTCTGCGTCACCTCGTCAAAAGCTTCGTCCCACCCGAGACGTTGCCAACCGTTAGGGGTGCGGCGGACGGGATACTTGAGCCGGTCTTTATCGTAGTGCAGATCTTGCAAGGCCACGGCCTTCGGGCAGATGTACCCGCGGCTGAAAGGGTCGTCTTTGTCACCTCGGATGTCCAGACGTTGATCGGCTTGAACAGTGATTTCGATGTCGCATATCGCCTCGCAGAGATTGCAGGCGCGGTAATGAGGGGCGCTATTGTCGGCGGTTCTCATTGCACAGTGCAAATCTGTGTAATCGGTGTAATCTGTGGATAAGAAAAATAGCCCTCAAGAACATCGACAGGATTGACACGATTAACAAGATGTAGCGGTAGCTTAATTGCGTTCTGCATCCTGTTCATCTTGTAAATCCTGTCTATAGTTTTTGAAAGCCTCACGCTACTCGCGACACTAAAATACTAGTTAGTTACCGACGACTCTATTCCAATCGAGGGCAGCTTTTTTCAGTTGGGGGCTTTCAACCCAGGGCTTCCCCGAGACGAACGTGACCTTATCGTACACCAACACGATGGTTCCAATTGGCAGTAGCTTACTCACTTCACGAGCGGCGAAGATAGGAATCCGAATACAACCATGACTCTCCGGTTGGATTGGGACGGTACGGTATCCGTGAATCGCCACGCCGCCGCTGATGTAATTGGAGTAATACATCGATCTAAACGAACCCTTCTCCCACCCGACGACCTTGTCATAAACAAGGAACCTGCCGCGGGGTGTGTGGGCCATGCTCGTCTGACCCTCGTCAACGAACGGCTTGCCGCTACCCGACGAAATTGGAAGTACCCGAACTCTGCCATCGTCGTTGACATTGACGATTAGTAGCACCTGACGATCCAGATCCACCTCAACATGGGCGTACCCAGGCTCCCTGGCTTTAGGCGAGGTACTGGTGCGAATCGCCTCGAGCTCATCGAGCGTAAGCTGGCCAGTAATAGGGCTACCCTCCCATTTCTGGAAGGCGATCAATGCGGACCCAGTCGCCGGATCAAAAAGACCGTCTACCGCTCCGGTCCAGTAACCCATGTCGGAGAGTCGGCGTTCGGCCTCTCGCGTCTGCGCTCGAGTCAAAGAGGTATGTGGTAGACGCGTTTCGATTCTGCCTACTGCCTTCGGCTTACTGCCTACTGTTTTCTGCTGTGCGCTCGCGATTGCCGACGCTGAAATCAGAAGTAAACAGATGGTAAGAAGAGATTTCATTTTGAGCCTCGGGCCTCTCATGTGACCCGCGCATCTCCGGTCATACACACTTTGAGCCCGCCAACCCCGAGCGGATTCCGGAAGATCCTGATTTGGCCCAGCGCCATAACCATCGATCGAGATCGAAAAACTGTGGACACGAAGTTTGGCCACAAGCCTCCTCAGCCGCGGGCCGCTTGCACCCCTTTCACCTTCGTCCCGTACTCGAGCGACGCATACCAACTCCCGCGGCCCTGCGGCGTCAGGTCCATCACATTCCAAATCGGATTCAACTCATCAATACCGCGCTCTTTGACGTCGTCGGCCAGCCATGGATGGCCACTGTAAAAATGGCGCAACGTGCCATCACTGTCTCGCGTGAAAACTGAAATCGTCGAGTCCTGATGTCCTTCGCCATCTTCGCTGCCGAGATCGTACTTAAAAGTGCTGTCGCCGGCGCACAGCAGACGCAGTTTGTTCCAACCTCTTTTTCGCGCGTGCGCGCGCAACGTGGACGGATCAGCCGCTGCGACAATCGCCAGGTCAACGTTTTGCGCGAGGTGATGAGCAACTCCATTGAAGCTATCGATCCAGGCGGTACACATCGGGCACGGTACGGCCTGCTTCTTTCCGTACATGAAGTGGTAAATCACAAGCGAACGCTCGGGCGCGGTGAACAGCTCGCTCAACCGTACGTTTTTTGTCGGCGCATCGCCATCGTCAAGGGACGTTGGGCCTTCAAGAAACTCGTAATCCTGAATCGTTGCACCCTTTGGCAGTCCCCGCCGAAGCGCGGCGACTCTTTCACGCGTGTTTAGCAGTTCAATTTCCGCCAGCCGCAGCTCCTCGCGCTTGGCAAGGTATTCTGGCGACTCGTTCGGCAGATTAGTTTGACGATACGTTCCATCGATCATTTCATGAACCATTAGTCACACCTCCAAAAGTTACAAGTCCGGTGAAGAACACAATCCTGTCGCTTTCCCATCGATTCGAGTGCCAATCGCAGGAAACCAGGACGGATAAGTTGCGAGGAAACGAAAGAAATATAGCACGAAGTCAACGTCTGGAGCGTTAGGAGAAGCTGCTCAGATTTCTTCGGAAATGAGCGACTTGGCGGATCGGCCTGACGCTAAATCGAATCGGGAAACGTTTTGGGTTCGCGCACGACTGATTTCGACGCTACCCTCAAACATTTGAAAGCGGGTGGAGTACGGCTTCGTTCTCGGACTCACGGTGGGCTCTGGAGGAAAGGAAATCGTATTTGAAGCAGCGATTTAAGCCGAGCCCGGATTAGACACTAACGCGCAATGCCGGAGTCGATCAGAAAGGGCGTTGAACTATTAGGGGATTGAAATTTGTTCTAGTATCATAAAAATCTTCCTGTTCGCTTCGCTTGAGAAACCCCACCACATAGTACGTCACCGGCGTCATAACGATCTCGACACCGGTCTTCAGGATCCAGCCGGCTAGGACAGCCTGCACTAGAAGCGCGGTAGGGATCACGCCATATAGCCCAACAGTATAAAAAACTAGCGTGTTCGCGAATTGTCCCACGATCGTTGACCCAATTGTGCGAACCCAAAGAAAGCGACCTTTCGAGAGAATTTTCAATTTTGCGAGAACATAGTCATTTAGAATCTCTCCCGAAAAGACCGCTAGCCAACCGCCGAGTAGAATTCTTGGTACTTGAGAAAACACTCTTACGTAGGCTTCATTCGCGTCGAATCCCGGAGCAGGCGGTAGGAAAACAACTAGCTGGTAGGTAAGGCCCGCAATAACCGAACAAAAGAGGACGGTCCACAGTACGGATCTGGCCTTGGCGTAACCATAAACCTCCGTCAAGATGTCGGCAAAAATGTAGGTTAAAGGAAAGTAGAGAACGGTAACCGAGACCCCATAACCGCCGATGCTTATTAACTTCCCGGCAGTGACGTCCGATACGAGCTGCATTGTTACGTAAAAAACCGTAATCAGACCCAAATATTTATAGCTCTTACGATCCGGCTCACCAGTCATTCGTTTTCCTATCCTCGCTGCGGATTTGGCAACCGGAGTATTTTAGCTCCGCTAAACGTCAAATCTTGCTCGTCGATTGTTTCCTCTTCGGAACTCTCAGCAGCACTCAAGATTACCGATCGATAGATCGTACGGGCAAAAGGCGGATCAACCTTGAAATACCCTTCAGCGATCCCCTCCCTTTTCTGATTTCCTCGAAGTGCAATGATACGGCGGACGCCTCGACGTTCTTCTTCTCGCAATTCGTAAAAGATGTAAGGAGTGTCCTCCCAATCGTAGGGTAATGGTCTGATCTCAAGGAAATCTTCGACCTTTGCGCCACTCTTGCCATCTCGCAAAACCATATCCACAAAGACGGCGAAAAGCTGGTAACCAAGCTGCTTTTCGTCTGCAAATTTGCTTCGAGACACAAGAAATAAATAATGGACGCCCCGACCAATATTATTTCGAACGGCCTCGCGAAGTGAATCCTCAGGATTCTCGATACGGTGAGCAACTATGACTGCCCTTTCAAGAGTCGCAAGACTTCCTTCGTATAGACCTAGCTCGCTTACCGGTATGAAATCCTTCAACAGCTTCCGCGGATCTCGTAATAACCGCCAAGCAACGAAAATGATGCCCACTGCCGCGATGAGTAGGAGAACATCTACTACCTGCATCACTTTAGTTACCCTTCATTCGACGTAGAGTCGAGTTAGTAGCCTCCAAAACGATCTGAGTAATCACGGCGCCCAGCGCAGCGAACAGCGCAGCTCTTTCCTGGTACTGCCATTGGCCCATAGCCGTGGGGTTACCTCCGAATCGTTTAGGCATAAAATCAATCGCGAAGAGCACCACCGGAATCAATAAGAAACATTTAAGAAAGAACACCAACGGGCGTCCCGCTATCTCGGGGTGATTCACGAGCCGCATTAGCGACTCAATCGCCACGATAATGGCAAAGAAATAAAGGACTCCACCGATCAGCGCCCTCTGCGCTTCACCGAAATATAAAGCCAAATTAAATTCGATGGGTGCAGCTAAAAGAAGAAAGAGGAAAAACGCAAGAAAGCCGCGGGTTTGTTGCCAAGTCATCCGACTCCTCCTCGCGAGAGCTTCGGCAGGATTGTGAGATCGTAAAGGCGTCCAACGGCGCCTTAGTATTTCATCTCGTTCGAGTTGTCAAGCTTTTTCGAGCCTGAAAAGATATTTGTGTATGCTTTGCGAGAACGGCTCCTTCGACACTCTCCTGCCGAATTGACCTTGAACCCGAAAACGTTCTGTATTATCGTCGCGCAACCTTGCGAAATCGTTTGCTTTTTGATTGTAGGTGCTGACAAGATGGTTTTTCTGGCTGCCTCTGCGTCAGTTGTCTCGATCAGAGCCTCGATAGATCAGATTCAGGAAGTTAGACTGGTCGGATTTGGATCGCCTGAACTCCTCCATCTCATGCCTCATCAGCCGCATAACTTTCCCACGCTACGGGAGTGCCGAAACCCAAATCATCGGCCATCGGTATTGTTATTAGGAGCCGGGATGTCTTATGGGCTCGTGCCGAGACCCGCGCTGCTCCTTCAAGCAAAGCGTGCCTCCGCCGAGGCCAAACTTGGATTACCGCTTGTTTGAGTTCCATCATCAAATCGTAATAGCGAAATTGAAGAATCGTGACGCGGTTGCAAAAGTATCAGGCATATAATCAACTAGAATTCAACTTGAAGGGAGATGTGTATTCAGGAACTTAACCAAAGAACTGAAGTTTGTTCGTACATAAAGTGCGTGCAAGTTGACCTAGTGAATCATTAACGTTACACCCGGCACAGCGAAAGGAGATTTGGAATGACAGTACAAGGGACAGCGCAGAAGACAAGCCGGCAGAAAATCTCAAGCATATTCAAGGACGCCAAGGCGTTTTCAAGTTTCTCCGTAAACGACATGAAGAAAGCCAGGGAGTTCTACGGTGAAATACTCGGACTCGGGGTTACTGAAACCCAGGAAGGTTTGGAGCTTCACCTTGCCGGTGGCAATACGATATTCATATATCCCAAACCGAACCACACTCCGGCTTCATTTACCGTCCTGAATTTTCCCGTGAACAACGTCGAAGAAGCCGTAGATGAACTCGTCAACGCTGGCTTGCGACTTGAACACTACGAATTACCTGAGCTCAAGACCGACAAGAGGGGCATTGCCAAGGGTCCGGGGATGAAAATCGCCTGGTTTAAGGATCCCGCCGGCAATATTTTGTCAGTGATCGAAGAAGGGTAAACCATAAGCACGAGGCACACCGGCGGGTTGTATTGTTAACTAACTCGGCGGTGATGCACAGGCTCTGAAAATTTGAGATGCATTTTAGGGGTGGCACTCTGTGGCCACCCCGATTCGCGTAAGCTACTTGCTTTGGCTGGCGCCTCGAACTCGGAACCCACCGTCGATCAACGTAGAGCATTACTGATCATTACCCATCCGCTACCGCGGAGGATACTGACATCATCGCTTTGCGCCCTTCTGTGTAATCTGCGTAATCAGCGGATTCGCCTTTTCTTTGCTTTCGAATTCGTCTTTGTCTTTTTCACGGTTCGCGATTTGATCGCTGGCTTCGTCCGTTGCTTCGTTGCGTGATGTGCTTCCTTCACGGGCGCGCCGGCTTCGTCTAATGACGCGGTGATGAGGTCGTCGCTGGGGCGCTGTCCGTCGATGAAAGCAAAGACGTGGTAATTGGCGCCGCGTTCACGGATGACTTCAATGCGGCCCTCGTCCTTCATGCGCGCCAGCTCTTTCATCACGAAATTCTGTTCGGCAATACTCAGGTAGCGATAATCGATGTCGAACGCCAGCCCGGTGGAGTGCGGCGGCGTATCAATCACCACGGCATAGCGGTTAACTCGGCGTAAGGCGTGCTGATATTGTTCCGGTCGAATCAAAGAGCTTACCGGGAGCGGACGAGCAAACTTATCGTGGTACCGCTTTGCTATTTCTTCAAGAATCTTCAAAGCCTGCGGTCTTAGTGAGCTAAGCAGATAGACCTTCAAAGCCTGGCGGTCAGATGAGTCGTCGAGATTGAAAGAGCGTCCGCCGAAATCCTTGGCCAGCGCTTGTAACGAATCGTAATCGCGCAACAGTTTCGGCCCGCTCGCCGGCGAAGCAGAAGATTGCCCGTAATATTGCCCATAATATTGATCGATCAGCGCTTGGTCCCCCTCGTTCGATTTCAACTCCTGCTGTCGCGCTGTGATTTCACTTTCCAGTTCATCTTGTTTTGTGGCTGTACGGTTTTTCAGCGCGACGAAGTGAGACTGAGCCTGAGCCTGCAAATCCGAAATCTCCTTTTGCAGTTTCGTGTGCGCAGCTTCAAGCCGGGCGTAGGCATCGCGCAGTCCGCCTTCATCGTTAAGTTCGAAATTCTGATTGGCGACATATCTGGTGAACGCGTCACCATCCACCCTGGCCCCGACGCCGAAAAGGATATAGGTATCGGTGACGGCCGGGAGGGAAACCATTTCGCCGCGTTGAATCATCGCCGCGAGATCCACAAAATCCTGCACCGGCTGCAGGTTGAATTTTTTGACTGCCGCAACCTGCGTCGCCAGGAACCAGCGCCGCTCATCGTAATGGCGGAGCTCTGCCGGGATTTCGATTCCTACGTTTCCGGTCTCGCCGCGATCCTCCTTTACCTTTTCCATGCTCCGCGCCCACAAATCGGGATCTGAAGCGCGTGGTGGGGCTGCCGTTGAAGATTCGCCAGGGGATGGACGTTTCAGCGTGAAGCGAGCTAGTGCCCACACTCCGGCAGCGAACGCTGCAGTCACAACGATAAGCAGTAAAAGATGCCGCGCTTTTCGGTTCGTCATGGCAAAGAAATGAGACGCGGGAGCCCCCGCTCCATGGTTTCAAAATGATTATGCAAATTTGAGGCTGAGTGCGCGACCCTGAAGAGAGGGTTTCCAGTGACGGCGGCGAACTTACTATAGTCACGACGCGAGTAGATCAGTGATCAGTGGGGCATTGAGCGGTGGGCAGTGAGGGTTACGCTGAAAGCGTTCGCTAATTCCAGCCCAGGGTTGCCAAAGCGGAACGCTACCACCCCGTGCGGGCTGCCCGCACGGGGACCCCGGTCCTGGGCTGGAATTGACGAACACTTTCAGCGTTGTTCATTGATCACAACTATTCCGAGAGACCCATCTGGCGAACCATAGTTGTTGAGAGTGGCGGGGCTGGAGGAGTTGCTTTAAGGGTATTCGTCGACCCACGATGCCAGAGTTCTTGCTTACTCGGCTTTGTCTTCAAGGAGCGAGCTGCAGCGAAGCACAAATACAGAACCGAGTAGCTTTGCTCGTCTGCGACAAGTTTATAATGAGATGAAACTTTTCGCCTGTAATAGAATCAATAACTTACACGTCAGTTTCTAAGAAGCGCGGTAGCGCCGGATGCAAGACTCAAGTTCGGATGATGATAATTCGCGGTATTCAACGAGTATTCAGAGTTGTGCTTAGCATCCGGCGCTACCGCGCTCGGTTCTGTAATGGGCTCCGTTTATGGCGGAACGCGCTCACTCTAGTCTCGTAACCTTAACCCGACGGCTCATCGCTGCCCTATCCGCTGACGGAATCAGCCAGAAAGTGTTGGCGTTTTCCTGCTTTAGTTCCCAAGTTATCGTCGACGCAGTGGTCATCACGTCAACGTTCTTCGCCACCATCGCATGCAAGGTGAGCGTCGATCCCTTGACCTCGTACGTACCCGCATTTGCAATAAAGTGGCTCCACTGCTCATATCGGGCAATCTTTTCGGCATCGGTCAGGTTGCGAGGATCTTTGGCGGGGGCAACCGCAGCTCGCGGCTGATCTGCCGCAACCGCTATGTTGCTGTAGTAGCCTTTTGTAAAAATGAGCAGACCTGGCTGAGGGCTTGTTATCGAAGTGCCCTTCTCAGTAGGGTTGCTCGCAGGTGCCACAACTTCTGCGACCTTCCACACACCTTCAATCTGAGTTTTTTTTTGATCTTGAAAAGCGGAATTCTCTACAGCCATCAGACTTACGAAAAGCATTGAAACGAGGAGCAGGCCGCCGAGTGCGGCGAGCGACTTGCTGAAGCTGAACATAGATTATTCTCCTTGGCAGGCGCCAATGCGGGCGCGGGTGAAAGACGAGGGTCGGCAAGGGAGGAAGATCGGGCGCGCAACGCAGCGCGCAGGCTCCGAGTTCTCCGACCCGCCAGAACAGAATCGTGATTATGAGGCGGACTCTATACCCACCCGCGGTGGCAGTCAACGCTTTTTGCCGCCAGCGGCATTTCAAATTGCACCGGGTGGCGGGAGTCAATTTAAGACTCAGAAGCTTTGACTTCCAGCGTCTAACGAAGGGACACAAATGCGAAAGCCTAAGAGTTTACGAAATCTTGCGAAGATGACTTTGCCAACGCCTGTATCACAACCACCAGGACGCTAGCCTCCCAATTACTTCTTGGACTAATATACGAAACATTGTCGACGTACAGGTGACGTTGCAGGCATCAACTAGTATCATTTAACAGATTGCGAACGTCGCCTGCCTTCTAACGATTCTCTTTTGGCCCAAAAGAGCTCATAAGCCATTGAGCGAAACGATGTCCCCCAACACGATGCTCGCCCACTACTCAATTGTCCGCAAGATCGGCGCGGGTGGCATGGGTGAAGTCTATCTCGCGCAAGACACGAAGCTTGATCGCAAAGTAGCGCTGAAACTTTTGCCGGCTGAAGTCGCATCGAATCAGGAACGCATGCGGCGCTTTGTACAGGAAGCCAAGGCTGCATCGGCGCTCAATCATCCCAACATCATCACGATCTATGAGATTGGCGAGACCAACTCACGCCACTTCATCGCGACTGAGTTCATTGACGGAGAGACCCTTCGCCAGCGGATGAAGCATGGGCACTTGAACATACAGGAGCTTCTCGAGATCGCCATTCAAGCGGCGGGCGCACTGGCTGCAGCGCATGCGGCCGGCATCATCCATCGCGATATCAAGCCTGAGAACATCATGGTGAGGCGTGATGGCTATATCAAGGTGTTGGATTTCGGACTGGCCAAGCTTACCCAGCCCGAAGGCTCTACCACTGACACCGAAGCGCCGACAAAGGCTCTGGTCGACACGGGTGCAGGCACAGTCTTAGGAACGTCGTATTACATGTCGCCGGAACAAGCGAAGGGGAAACGCATTGACGTACGCACCGATTTATGGGGTCTGGGTGCAGTCATCTACGAGATGGTGGCCGCGCATGTTCCTTTCGAAGCTGAGACACCGAGTGAAGTCATCGGCCTCATACTGAATAAAGAACCTCCACCGCTGGCACGTTACGATCGGGAAGCGCCACCGGAACTCGAACGCATCGTCTCTAAGGCACTGACCAAAGCTCTCGAAGAGCGTTATCAAACAGCGAAAGACCTTCTGGTCGATTTGAAGAGGCTTAAACGTCAACTCGATCTGGAGTCAGAGATCGAGCGCACCGTTCCGCCAGAGTTCAGAACCTCGAGCAGCGGTGCCGCATACACCGGCGCTCACCCACCTCCTACCGCACAAGAAACTGCCGTCAGCATAACGAGTAGTGACGCTGCCCATGAAGTATCAAGCGCGGAATACATCGTCAGCGAAATTAGGCGGCATAAGAAGGGCTTTGCAGTCACGGGGGCAGTAGTGTTTGCGCTGGTTTTGGTGACGGTGGGGTATTTCCTGTTCGCTCGCCGCACATCTGCCTTAACCGACAAGGACACGATCCTGCTCGCGGATATCGTCAACACCACCGGAGATAGCGTCTTTGATGGCACGTTAAAACAGGGGCTTGCCGTGCAGCTTGGGCAGTCTCCATTCTTGAACCTCTTTTCCGACACACGCGTGCGGCAGACGTTGCGCCTGATGGGCCGCTCACCGGATGAACGGGTGACCGCGGAGGTCGGGCGAGAGATCTGCCAGCGGCAGGGCCTGAAGGCCTTGATCACCGGCTCGATTGCTTCTCTCGGTAGTCACTACGTGCTCACGCTGGAAGCTCTGAACAGTCAGAGCGGTGAGGTTCTGGCGAGAGAACAGGCCGAAGCCGAAAGCAAGGAGCAGGTGCTCAAGACCCTCAGTCAAGCTGCGATCAACTTGCGCGAGAAGTTGGGTGAATCGCTCAACTCACTCCAGAGATTCGATGCGCCGCTTGAAGTAACGACCTCATCGTTAGAAGCGCTCAAAGCCTATTCACTGGCGTCCGACCAATCGCACCGTGGCAAATGGCTCGAGGCCATGGAGCATTACAAACACGCGCTCGAGTTGGACCCCAACTTCGCCTCCGCCTACAGCGGATTGGCAGTGAGTTACGCCAACACCGGGCAGCCCAAACTGGCGGCTGAAAGTGCCGCGAAAGCGTATCCCTTGCGCGACCGAGTGAGCGAAGTTGAGAAGCTCCGCATTTCTTCTTTCTACTACTTCTATGTCACTGGAGAATTAGAAAAGTATATTGAAGTGCTGGAGCTATATAAGCAGACCTACCCGCGTGATGATAGGCCGTACATTAACCTTTCTGTCGCTTATGACCGGATTGGACAATGGGAGAAATCCGCCGAAGAAGCGGGTGAAGCCATTCGCATAAATCCCAACACAGTCGCGCCGCACGGAAACCTGGCTCGCGCGCTCCTGCGGCTCAATCGTTATGATGAATCCCTGGCAGTTCTTAATCGGGCCTTTCAACAGTTGAAGCTCGATAGCGAGCACCTGCACACCTTTGTTTATAACATTGCCTTTATTCGGGGTAATGCGGCGACGATGAAACACGAAGTTGAGTCTCTAAGCGGGAAGCAGAATGAGTACATAGCACTCGATTGGCAAACTAACTCAGCGTCCTTTGCCGGCCAGTGGCGGCTGGCGCAGGATTTCTCCCGCCGCTCGATTGATCTTGCTGCGCACAACAACGCGAAAGAAGTGGCTGCGCAGTATCTGGCTGAAGAAGCGCTGCGTGCCGCGGTTTTGGGTCAGTGCGCGCAAACCAAGTCGGCAGCGATGCAAGCGCTCTCGTTCGAACACAATCAAGTGTCACTGACGCGTAGCAGCCTCGCGCTGGCGTTGTGTGGTGAAGTCGGTCAAGCACAGTCGCTCGTGGATGAACTGGCGGGGCAGTATTCACAATTCACAATCGTTAACGGCATTTGGCTACCGCCGATCCGGGCAGCATTGGAACTCCATCGTAACAACGCCTCACAGGCGCTTACGGAGTTGCAGGCTGCGAGCCGCTACGAAGCCGCCGGAGAGTTCTGGCCGCAGTATGTGCGCGGGCTGGCCAATCTGAAACTCGGCAAAGGTCCAGAAGCAGCGGTTGAGTTCCAGAAGATTGTTGCGGGTCGAAGCTTGGCTCCGATGTCGGCGCTCTATCCACTTGCGCATCTCGGACTGGCACGGGCAGCAACGCTGCAGGGCGATGTGGCGAAAGCGCGCAAAGCTTATGAAGACTTCTTCGCTTTGTGGAAAGATGCCGACGGAGATATTCCGGTACTACTTGAGGCGAAGAAGGAATACGAAAAGCTGAAATGAGTTTGTTGAGCGAGGCGTCGTCTTGTGAGGTGTATTACATAAAGCCCGCTAAGCTTGAAACGGTGAGATTGGTAAATGGTGCCGAGGGCGGGAGTCGAACCCCCACGTCCTTACGGACAACGGATTTTAAGTCCCATGAATCGGCCATTACCTAGTCTTACGAAACGATACGAACCAGTATTTACGCGCTTAGCGGTCGTCAAGGTATGGCTTCGTCTGGTTACGTATCAACACGTCCCGCCACCATCTTAGCCCCATCTTCGAGTCTCAAAAAAAACAAAACTGAGCAATGTCTTGCGCGGCTTAATCGCTCGGATGACGGCATACGAACGCAGCTCGAGCAATTTCTGAATCGACTTGTCGAGTTCGTTCATGTGTGAGCGCGCAATCAACCCACTAAAATTTAGTACTCCGCAAACGCATCGTCAGGATAACAATACAACCATCGCTCGCCGGGCTCTGCTGAGGCAATCACTGGATGCCCGCTCGCGTTTGCATGCTTCGTGGCGTGGCGATTTGGCGAGTCGTCACAACAGAGCGTCGCGCCACACGTTTGACAGGTCCGGAGATGTACCCACTGCGCACCGATCTTCATGCACTCTTCGCATTCTCGCCTCTGCGGATGCTTGACTTTCCCAATGGCATCGATATGTGCGCAGGGTTCGTTGGCCATCCTTCCCTCCTCACTCGGCTAGCGCGGCGCAATCTCGGGATCTCTATGCAATCAACTTACGCGTAATGTTTGTTCCGAGATTGGACTACGGGTGGCAACCACCGCGCTACATTGCCCACGTACGTCTTAATGTCGGCGAGTTTCTCCGGCGTTCGCCTGATCTGATCACCTTACTTCTGTTTGCCGGTCGGATCGCCTCCTTGTTGAGACTTACCGGGCCGATGCGCGCCGGGATTTTCAGCCTGGTGGAAGGTATCCTCTTCCAGGGTATCCTCCCCTGGGTCATCTAGTGTTATCAGCACCTCCAAGTCTTCTTCGCTCATGTGAACCTCCTAAACAAATAACATTCTCCTTGATCTGTATTCGTCGCGGCCAACTCACCAGATTCTTGACTAGGCGGCGAACGAAGTCTTTCGTCATCGCGTTCGTCAGACTTCCGCCTTTGTCGAACCGCTCGATGTTGCCGATCATTGCCAATTATGACTCTTCATTCCTCCTCAAATGATGAATACAAGTCAGACCCCCACCTACTCCTCGAACGGAGCGTCCATCAAGAAATCGACTGTAGATGGCCGCTTGTAGCCTGGGACAAAACGTTCCCCGAAGTCGCCCGCAAAATTGTCGTAGGTGGTCTCCGGCTTGGTCTTGACGATGCGACAGACTGAATCCGTGAAGCGCCGCTTCATGTCGAGGCGGGGAAATGCGGCGAGGATGTTCTTCATTTCGTTCGGCGGGATCCGGTCGTACTGGAACCCGAATTCGACGCCGATCCCAGCCGTGCAGAGCGCGACCTCCGCCTCCTTGTGCAAGCCGATCGAAGGTGTGGAATTCAGAGCGACGCTGTCCCAGATTAACTGCACGCGGCGATCGTCGAGGCCTTGCTCGCGCGCGAACGCCCGCGCTGCGTCGGCTCCTTCTATCTCGAAGCGCTTTTGACCCGCGAAGCTGTTCGTGAGCCCGAGGTCGTGGAGCAGCGAGCCGACCGCGACGACTTCCGCGTCGTGAGCGATGCCTTGCAGCTGTCCGAGCCGGACTGCGAACAGCCAGGATCGGACAGCATGGTTGAAGAGAAACGGTTCGGAATGAGTCCGCGCATAGTCCATTGCCCGGGTGACAAGCGGTGTGTCGATCACCGTGATGCCTCCTAAAACTTGCGTCGTTCCGCCCCGGGCCAGCTCAGCTTTTGGCGACATTGTATTTCTCCCCTTTGATGAAGGTGAGCAGCTCCGCGTTGATCTGATCCTGATGCGTGGCGGTGATTCCGTGCGGTGCGCCTGGGTAGTAGACGTCCTTCGCGCCCTTGATGAGTTGGGCCGACTTTCTGGCAGAGTTCTTCACCGGAACGACCTGGTCGTCCTCGCCGTGAAGTACTAAAGTCGGTACATCGAACTTCTTGAGGTCCTCGGTGAAGTCGGTCTCGGAGAAAGCTTGGATGCTCTCGTAGGCGTTCTTGAGACCGCTTTGCATGCTCCAGGTCCAAAACTGATCGAGAATGCCTTGGGAAACTTTGGCTCCAGGCCTATTGGCGCCATAGAACGGGACTGCAAAATCCCTGTAGGCCTGCGAGCGGTCCTTCATGAGGCCTGCGCGTATGCCGTCGAAAAGCTCGATCGGCAGGCCCTCCGGATTGGCGGCGGTCTTCAGCATGAGCGGTGGCACTGCGGCGATCAGGACGGCCTTGGCGACTCGGCTCGTTCCGTGGCGGCCGATGTAGCGCGCGACTTCTCCGCCTCCGGTGGAGTGGCCAACCAGCGTGACTTGCTTGAGATCGAGGGCTTCGATCACGGCCGCAAGATCGTCGGCATAGCCGTTCATGTCATTGCCGGATGAGGCCTGGCTGGACCGGCCGTGGCCACGTCGGTCGTGCGCGACCACGCGGAAGCCGTTCTGGGCGAGGAAGAGCATTTGTCCGTCCCACATGTCGGCATTCAAGGGCCAGCCGTGCGAGAACGTAACGACCGCGCCAGTGCCCCAATCCTTGTAGTAAATCTGCGTTCCATCTTTCGTGGTTATCGTACTCATAAAACACTCTCCTTTTCTTTGTTTGTGCCGGTCTCGTAACTTCAAGCTTTCCGAACTTACTGAGCGCCGATTGTCTGCGGCCGGTTTAGCTGCTACTGCTTTTGAGCATCACGCGCCCTCCGACGTCGTCTTCGCGACCGCGGCGGCGCGAGCGACTACCCGCCCGATGACGCCATCCACAATCACCCGGTAAGTTTTGAGCGGATCTTGCGCCGGGCCGCGTAATACTTCGCCCGTGCAGACGTTGAATTGCGCGCCGTGATTCGGACACGTCACCGTTGATCCGTCGAGTGTGCCTTTGCTCAATGGACCTTGCCGGTGCGTGCACTTATCCTGAGTGGCGCAGAAACTTCCTGCGATGTTGAACACCGCCACATCGCCAACCAGCAAGGCCGATCCGGGAGGCACTTCGCTTACACGGAATTCATTTTCTTTCAGGGCGGTTGGATCGATCGATGCAGCGGTTGCGGGTTGCGAGGTCGTGGGCGGGATTTGACTTGCGGACCGGCTAAGCCAATCTTCGAAGCGCGTTTCGCCGAGTTCCGCGTGATCGCCCGGAACAAGTGAGCGCTCGCTCAGCTCGGTGCCGAAGTACGGCGCGTGTGGGTCAGCGATAACCTCGCGCGGATCGTTGCGGGCGCGGAGGGCCAGGCGAATGAGCTCATCAAAACGAAACTGCTCAGGCCCCCCTATCTCAACAATTCCATTCAACGGCGATCCCATGGCCACTCTGCCCACCGCACTGGCAACATCGTCGGCCGCCATGGGCTGGAAACGCACAGGCGGCAGACGAACAGTGTTGCCCTCGGTAGCTGAGTCGGCGATGCGCTCAACGAACTCGAAGAACTGCGTCGCTCTCACGATCGAGTAAGGGATCGAGAATTCCTTGATCAGCTTTTCCTGAACAATCTTCGCGCGCATGTAGCCGCTGTCAGGCAGACGGTCACTGCCGACGATGGACAACGCCACGTGATGTTCCACGCCAGCAGCCGCTTCATAGGTGAGCAAATTGCCAGTTGACGTCTTGAAGAACTCCAGCACCGCCGTGTCCTCGAACGACGGCGAATTCGACACATCGACGACTACCGACGCGCCTTTCAGGACCTCGGCAAGTCCCTCGCCGGTTAGCGTATTGACGCCCGAATTGGGTGACGCTGCCACCGCCTCATGGCCGTGTTCACGAAGCATCGTTACGACCTTTGACCCGATAAGCCCACTGCCGCCAATGACCACGATCTTCATACTTGATCTTTCATTCGCCATGATTAACCTCCTCACCTGTAACCTTGCGTTTGTGGCTTAAATCCGTACCGGTGATCTCCGAGACATACCCTTGCTGATTCATTCCGGCAGGTCCGATTCATTTGGCTGCACTAAAGGTGCGAAGTACACCACAAGTTTAGAGGCGAATCTATTAGACGATGGTATCGATCGATACCTTGGTATTAGCCGTGGCGAACAAGTGGCGTTCGATGATGGGAGGCGAAAAGTTCGCGACCACGGATCTGCGATGACGCTCCGGCTATGTAGCCGTTCGGCTTAATGAATTTCTATCTCGTGATGGGTCCTAACGAGTGGTGAACTTCGCCGTAGCGCTACCGCTGGCCCTGGAATCGCAAAACGTTCATTGGGGTTCACTGAATCAGGACGATTATCGGGACTGGCCTGCTGCGATCTTGGCTGGTCTAGTAAGTAAAAATACTGCGCACAAGGTGCGTCAGCTGCGGAGAGGTACTGGATAGCACGGTTCGCGATTCAAACTTCTGTGGTTTTAAGACTGGACCTCAGTCTGACTCGCGTAAAACGTGCCATGGATTCCTGGCGGCGGTGAGGCGTAGTCTCACTGCTATTTTCACCAGGTCGGCGAGAGAGTCGGCTTTCATCTTTTGCATCACTCTGCCTCGGTGGGCCTTCACAGTGATCTCACTGATTCCAATCTTTAAGCCGATCTGTTTATTCAACATGCCCGAGACCACTAATGCCATGACCTCGCGTTGGCGAGGAGTGAGGAAAGCGTAACATTCTCGGAGTCTCTGTATCTCAGCCTCGCGCCCCAGTGCGGCAGAACTGCGCTCGATGGCGTGACGAATGGCGGTCAACAGCACATCGTCGTCGAATGGTTTCGTTAGAAATTCGACTGCTCCCGCTTTCATGGCCTGGACCGTCATCGGCACGTCACCATGGCCCGTGATGAAGATGATCGGCATGTCGATCCGATCTGCCGAAATTAGCTTCTGTAGTTCGAGGCCATTTAGATCCGGAAGAGAAACATCAAGCACCAGGCAGCTCGGAACAGTCGCCCGCGGGCGTGAAAGAAATTCTCCTGCAGATGCAAAGGTCTCTGGTTGCCAACCTGCGAAACTGATCAAGGCTTCCAGCGACTCACGGACGGACACGTCGTCGTCAACAACGAATACGATTGGTTTAGAGTCTGGTTTAGGTGAACCCCACTTGAGGCTCGCTGCGCTCGCTGAGTTCATTTGAACCTCTTTGTAAGGGCGTCCCTTGGGGCGCCCCATTCATGCCGATCTCGTAACTCAAACAGGGCCGCCATGGAGGGACGCCCGAACAAAGCACACCAGCTCAGTCGAGTGCGGCATTGACCGCGGCGCTCAGCGCCGTATCGCTGAATGGCTTGAACAGGCACTCCGTAGCACCCTCTCCGAGCATTCGGGCACGAATAGTCTCATCTCTCTGAGCGGTGATGAAGATGATCGGGATCTTCTGCCGGCGTTGCTTCAATTCCTGCTGAAGCTCCGGTCCAGTTATCCCCGGCATGGCGATGTCGAGAATTAAGCATTTTGTTTGATCGACGCAATCGGACCCGAGGAACTCTTCCGCTGATGAGAATGCTCGGACCGCAAAGCCGAACTCTCGCAGTAGATCGGGTAGTGACTCGCGGACGGACTCATCGTCGTCGACCACTGAAACAAGTGAGCGTGTTGTTGTCATAGTTTGCACCCTGAAAGTCACGGGCTGAGGGGGAAGGTCTCTTTTATGGAGGCCCGGCCCTGCGGCAAGGATGCACCAATCCGCAGGGGGCGTCTATTGTGCTTTAGTATTGGTTTGTCGTCCCCGCGGAATGGAGAACGAAAATGTAGCTCCCGGGCCATCATTCGGTGTCGCCCACAGACGGCCATGATGCCTTTCGATAATTGAGCGACTGACGGCCAACCCGATCCCCATGCCGCCAGTCTTGGTTGTGTAGAACGGTTCGAAGAGCTTGTCCACTCCTTGAGGTCCAAAACCCACGCCTGCGTCCTGCACGCTCAGGCGCACCTGATCACCTTCGTCTCGCTCCGTTCTGACGATTAACTGCCTCGGGCGATCGTCTATGCCGCGCATCGCGTCGGTGGCATTTAGAAGCAAATTCAGCACGACCTGCTGCAGTTGAACACGATCGCCCGTGACCGTTGGGAGGTAGTCGGCAAGTTCGACCCGCGAAATAACCTGGCTTCGCTGGAGTTCACTCCGCGACAGCGCAATCACCTCTCGAATGGCCTCATTCAGGTCTATCGCTTCGGTCGTGGTGTCCCTCTTACTAAAGAGGGCGCGCAATCGCGTGATTACGTCAGACGCTCTGTGGCCATCCCGAATCGTTCGCTGCGCGGTTTGTCGCGCGCCGTCGACGTTTGGAGGTTCGGCATCCAGCATCCTCAGACAGGTGCTCGCGTTCGTTATGATGCCTGACAGGGGTTGGTTGACTTCGTGCGCGATCGACGCGGTCAACGTTCCCAGGCTCATGACCCTGGTCATGTGTGCGAGCTCCGACCGAACCTCGCTTAGTGCCTCCTCCGAGAGGCGGCGATCAGTTACGTCCTGCACCGCGCCGATGTATTCCAGTCGGCCTTCCTGATCTCGGCTTCCGTGAGCGACCATGTGCACGTACTTGACTGACTGATCAGGCATCACCAGCCGGTGCTCGTATTCAAAGTCGCTGACGGCGCTTCGCGCTTTGTCGACCATGTCATTCAACAACGGGATGTCTTCCGGGTGGACTCGAGTACTGATCAGATCGAGCGTCACGGGCACACCCTGGTCAAATTCAAAAATGCGATAGAGCTGCTCCGACCAGGTAATGTCGTTTGTCGCCACACGCCAGGACAGGCTGCCGATTGAGCTGAGACGTTGGGCTTCGGCCAGAAAGCGTTCACTTCGCTTCAGCGCTTCCTCCGACTGTTTGCGTTTCGTGATATCGCGCAGGTAACCAGTGAAGGACGGCGGTCCGTCCAATGGGATGCGTGTGATGGCGAGCTCGACGGGGAACTCGCTCCCGTCAGCACGTACCGCCGTCATCTCGAGGCGCTTTCCGAGCACTCGCGCCTCGCCCGTGGCCAGGTAGCGTGCTAAACCCCGCCGGTGCTGCTCCCGCAGTGACGGGGGGATTATGACATCGGCCAGCTCCTTGCCCACGACCTCGTGCCGACGGTAACCAAAGGTGCGCTCCGCAGCTGGATTGAACTCAGTGATCCTGCCTTCGTGATCGATCGTCATGATGCAGTCGATTGCCGAATCCAGAATCGCTGACTTGCGCGCTTCACTTTGTCGAAGGGCCGCGGCCTGTGAGTGAGCGCGTTGCGCTTGGTAGATCGTCAACCCAAAGATGGGCGCCATCAGCCAACCGCCGCCGAGCACGACTGCAGGTACGACAGCGAAGGGTTTATATCCGTCCGCGATCAGCGCTTGCCAAACGCCTACCGCGCTCGTTGCGACTACAATCACCACGCTGACTGGCAACCAGCGTGGAATGCCAACCTGTTCCGGATCTAAGCGCCAGGCCAGCGCAAGCATGCCCAACCCAAGTGCCAAAAGGGCGACCGCCGCCGGGAGCGACGCGCGTGTGTCTTGACCCCAGCCGAAAGCATCGCTCGACCCCAGGGCAAAGGCCATGCACGTCGCAATCCCGGCCGCCGCGATAATCGAAGCGTTTAGCCCCAACAACAGCGCGTACCGCTTCGACAGAATTCTCGGCGCCAGCAGCAGCCCCAGCGAACCCAGAGCGAAACAGGTCGCCGCCATTGGTGCCATGCGCGCCGGACTCGACACTCTGATGGGGATATATGGCGACCCCAGTAGCTCGTCAATCCCGGCATTCACTCCGAAGACAAATTCGACGATGGTGAGGATACTTATGGCGCTGACTATTCCCGCGCACACGACTGTCAACCAACGAGGGCACCTGAAAACTACCATTAGCAAGGCGAGACCACACAGCAGGGAACATGCGGCTGCGTTGCGCGTCATAGGTGGCAGTTGTGGCACGAACTGAATCAGCGCGGGAGTGTGAGAGAACCAGCCAACCAGCACAGTTAGACCCAATGCGACCATGAACACAGCCGAAGCCACCGCCAGCCGCTTCGGCCAAGGTCTTACGCGGATGGTTTCAGGCATGCCAGCGTCCCTTCGAGAAGCCCGGAAGCGCATCGCCGAAGCGTCTGAGTTCAATATCCATCTCGGTAGTTTTCCGGGATCCTGCATGGCACGAGAACGCGCCACTCTACGGGGGAAGACTAAAAGGCTATGGTGTAGATTTGCGGCTGATTGTAGCACCAGCGTGTCCCGCGCCAGCAATACTCCAGGGCAAACGTCTTGCTGAAGAGTGTACTGGCATTTTCTTCAGGAGGCCCTACAATTCGCCTTGTAAGCAACTCAAATGACGCTTCGCTGGACCTTCACCTGAATTCCAGCTGAATTTCGACCTGATATTCTGAGGGTTATGCTATCGCCTGGTCCGCAGAGCTGAAGACAATTATTGTTTCTACGAACTTTAGAAACGGAACCTAGTGGTCATCCTCATCACCAAACGCCGCTCGCACTCCAACTAATACCAAAGTATCGATCGATACCTTCGTCCAATAGATTCGCTTTTGCGCTTGTGGTGTACTCCGCACCTGCGATGAACAGAATGAATCGGAGCGTTCGATAGAGGGCTTGTAGTGGAGAACACCATGACTCATGTCGAAAAGTATTCCAGCAGCGAGAAGCGCGGAAGAGTCTGAACGAGTCCATGATCACACAACCCGAGAATCCGGAACTACTCGAAGGCAGCACACAATGAAACAACCAGAGGACCGATCGCGTCGTCGCTTTCTCAAGGTGAGCTCGCTGTTGGGTATGGCAGCCGCGTTCAGCCCCGGGACGATCGCCGAGGCATTTGCAGATTCGAAATCCAAAACTATTCAAGAGGAGGACACCATGACCCAAACCACTGCTGCACAAGGCGCCGAGCAGACTGACAAGACCGCTATTCGTCCGTATCAATTCAATTTTCCGGACGCGGAGCTCACCGACTTGCGCAGACGCATCAACGCGACCAAGTGGCCCGAGCGAGAATTGGTAACAGATGCATCTCAAGGCGTGCAGCTCGGCACGATGCAGAAGCTCGCGCGCTATTGGGGGACAGACTACGACTGGCGTAAATGCGAGGCGAGGCTGAAAGCCCTTCCGCAGTTCATCACCGAGATCGATGGGCTCGACATTCATTTCATTCATGTTCGCTCCCAGCATGAAAATGCGCTGCCGATGATCGTCACCCATGGCTGGCCCGGCTCGATCATCGAGCAGATGAAGATCATCGATCCGCTGACAAATCCGACCGCCCACGGCGGAACCGCAGCGGATGCCTTCCACCTCGTAATTCCCTCGCTGCCGGGCTACGGCTTCTCCGGCAAACCTATGGCGTCTGGATGGAACCCCGTTAGCATTGCGAAAGCATGGGCGACGCTCATGCAGCGCCTCGGCTACACAAAATATGTGGCGCAGGGTGGCGATTGGGGCAATGCCGTTTCGGAGGTGATGGCTTTGCAGCAGCCGCCCGGATTGCTCGGGATTCACACCAACATGGCGTCGACGGTTCCGCCCGATGTTTCGAAGGCGCTTTCCGCAGGCGGCCCGCCGCCCGCCGGCCTTTCGCCGGAGGAAAAGTACGCGTGGGATGGGCTCTATGACTTCTATAAGAACGGGCTCGGCTACGCCAACGAGATGGCGCTTCGTCCGCAGACGCTCTATGGAATCGTCGATTCGCCGATTGGTCTTGCGAGCTGGATACTCGATCACGACATTCGCAGCTACCAGATGATTGCCCGCGTCTTCGACGGCAAGCCTGAAGGGCTGAGCCGCGACGACGTTCTCGACAACATCACGCTTTATTGGTTGACGAATACCGCGATCTCTTCGGCGCGTCTCTACTGGGACACATCGCATAATTTGCCGGCAGGCGGCTTCTTCGACACGAGAGGCGTCAAGCTTCCGGTCGCCGTAAGCGCGTTTGCGGAAGAAATTTATCAAGCGCCGAAGAGCTGGGCAGAGAAGGCGTATCCCAAGCTCATTCATTACAACCGCCTACCTAAAGGCGGGCATTTTGCAGCGTGGGAGCAGCCGGAGTTTTTCGTGACTGAGGTCCGCACTGCGTTCAAATCGTTGCGATAGGTCCTGATAAGCGGGGTGTTGTTTCTCGTGTGCGCAAGAGCGCGGGCAAGCCCGCCTTCCCGACCTTTGAGACTACTGAGCCGCTTGATTGCTTTCACCACTAGAGGACAGATCGCGCCGTCGCTTTCTCCAGGAGAGTTCGATGATGGGTCTGGGCAATCGCGTTCAGCCCAGCAACGATCGGCGAGGCATTTGGCGATTCCAACTTCAAAACTACTAAAAAGGAGAACACCATGAGCCAAACGAGTGCCACACAACAAGGGAGCAAGCAGGCAGCTGATACGACCGCAATTCGTCCGTTTCAGATAAAGGTTCCGGAAACGGATTTGACTGAATTGCGCAGGCGCATCAACGCGACCCGATACCCCGAACGGGAAACCGTTGCGGACGACACCCAGGGCGTGCAACTCGCCTTCATTCAAGCGCTCGCGCGGTATTGGGCGACCGATTACAACTGGCGGAGGTGCGAGGCGCAACTGAACTCTCATCCCCAATTCATCACCGAGATCGACGGGTTGGATATCCACTTCATTCACGTCCGGTCGAGACATGAAGAAGCCATGCCGCTCATCGTCACCCACGGCTGGCCTGGCTCGCCCATCGAGCAGCTAAAGATCATCGATCCGCTGACCAACCCCACGGCTCACGGCGCCAGCGCGTCGGACGCCTTCCACGTGGTGATCCCGTCGATGGCCGGCTACGGGTTTTCAGGCAAGCCCACTACGCCGGGTTGGGACCCCGCTCGCATGGCGCGGGCGTGGGTGGACCTGATGAAGCGCCTCGGGTACAGCCGATTCGCGGCGCAAGGCGGTGATTGGGGTGCGTTCGTCACGAACGTGATGGCTCAACAGGCACCTCCGGAGTTGATCGGCATCCATGTGAACTTCCCCGGTACCGCGCCCTCTGACGTTGCCAACGCGCTTCAGTCCGGCGAGCCGCCGCCGGCGGGTCTCTCGGCTGAGGAGCAACGGGCATACGACCAGCTCGCGTTCGCCTTCCGGCACCTCCCTACGCAACAGATGATGGCCGTACACCCGCAAACCCTGTACGGGTTGGCGGACTCACCCGTCGCCCTTGCCGCCTGGATGATCGACCACGACGTGGCCAGCTACGGGCACATCGCGAAACTCTTTGTCGATGGGGAGCCCTACGGCGACCTCACACGGGACGACATCCTCGACAACATCACCCTTTCCTGGTTGACGAACACGGGCGTGTCCAGCGCTCGTCTCTATCGGGAATACAAGGGCGCCTATATGAATGACTTCAACATCTCCGTTCCGGCCGCCGTTAGCGTTTTCCCTGAAGAGGTCTACCAAGCTCCGCGGAGTTGGGCCGAGCGGGCCTACCCCAACCTGATCTTCTACAACAAGCACGACAAGGGCGGGCACTTCGCGGCGTGGGAACAGCCTGAGCTCCTGGTGGGCGATCTCCGCGCAGGGTTCAAGTCGCTGCGGTAGGTCAAGGACGTTCAAATGTCGTATGGTGCGGCGGCGAGAGCGGCAAGCGCATCGTGACAGGAATAGTTATCACTGTTGAGTGAGGCTCTCAGCAGTTTCGTTGTTTACGCCGTGACGTGGTTGAGGGCACATTCAACAAATTTTGTTTTTTGGAATTAGGCAAACGCGTAGGAGGAAACGAAGATGGCAAGTCCGACGAATGCAATCCGCGATAACAAAGACAATGAGCCTAAGGTCGCGGCAGTCGACATGAAGCTCGAGGTCATAGTCATCCCGGTTTCGGATGTTGACCGCGCGGAGAAGTTTTACCAGAGGCTCGGGTGGCGACAGGACGTTACAAGGTCGATGCCGAAACAAAACAGATTCTAGGTGCTGCGATTCTTGGGACCGGGGGAGACGAAGTAGTCCACGTTTTGCTGGATGTTATGTATGCGAAGGCGCCGTATACGGTAGTACAGCGCGTCATGCATATTCATCCGACGGTTGCGGAATATCTCCCGACCATCTTGTCCAAACTAGAACCCTTTGAGTAGGAGTTGAGCAGATGGCAAGTCTGAAGTTGGACAGAGAGATAACGGCACTTCTCGTAATCGATCCTTACAACAACTTCATTTCCGAGGGTGGCAAATTCTGGGGTCACCGCTGTGCTCGAAGTTGATGGTTACTGAGCAAGACCAAGGAGTTGAGGAAACCATCTATGGACAGACGGCGGAATATGTTGATTGGAATTGTTGCCGGCGTCCTTATTGTGGCGGCGTTGAGCTACGCCACGGGTTTGACGAAGCTAATACGCAGTTCGTTTGGCAGCTCCACCGAATACAAAGGTTCCGAGTCTGCTACTGCTCCGGAGTTGGCCGCTGGTGAATGGATCAACTCAGCACCGCTCAAACTCAATGAGTTGCGCGGTCGCGTCGTACTAATCGAGTTTTGGACTTTCGGCTGCATTAACTGCCGTAACACGTTGCCGTACGTTAAGTCCTGGCATGATCGTTATCAGGAGAAAGGCCTGACCGTTATTGGAGTGCATTCACCTGAGTTTGATGAAGAACGGCAAGTCGAAAACCTTCGCCGTGAAGTTACTTCTCTGGGCATTCGTTACGCGGTAGTTACTGATAACGACTACAAAACCTGGAACGACTATCATGTCGAAGCCTGGCCCACTCACTTTCTGCTCGATAAGCAAGGACAAATTCGATGGATGCACGTGGGTGAAGGAGGCTATGACGAGGCCGAACGATTGATTCAAAAGCTACTCGGGGAAAATGGCACATAGCCTGTAAATAATTAGGAGCAATAATGAGCACGAAAATGAAAGCAGCGCAGATAAGCAAAGCAGGTGGCGATTGGGAACTTGTCGAACGCGACATTCCCGAAGCGGGTCCCGGCCAGGTGCGCGTGAAGGTCGAGGCATGCGGCATTTGCCATAGCGACGCGGTGGTCAAGGACGGCATCTGGCCCGGACTTCAGTATCCGCGCGTCCCCGGTCATGAGATCGCCGGACGCGTCGGTGCCGTGGGTGCCAACGTCACCTCTTGGGCAGTTGATCAGCGAGTCGGTGTCGGTTGGCACGGTGGGCATTGCTTCGTGTGCGAGCAATGCCGGCGTGGTGACTTCGCCATGTGCGTAAATCGCAAAGTCACCGGGATCGACTTTGACGGTGGTTATGCCACGCACGTGATCGTGCCGGCCGCGGTACTCGCCGCAATTCCCGATGACTTGCCCGCCGAAGAAGCGGGACCATTCATGTGTGCGGGCGTAACCGTCTTTAACGCGCTGAGAAACTCAGGCGCGCGCGCCGGAGAGGTGGTTGCAGTGCACGGCATCGGCGGGTTAGGACATCTGGGTGTCCAGTACGCGCGCCGAATGGGATTCGAGACGGTCGCGATCAATCGCGGCAATGGCAAAGAGCCTATGGCGCGACAACTCGGCGCGCATCATTACATCGATGCGACGGCGCAAGACGTCGTGGCGGAATTGCAGAAGCGGGGTGGGGCCAAGGTGATCCTGGCGACCGCTCCGAACGCGCAAGCGATTTCTGCCCTGGTAGACGGATTAGCACCCAGCGGCAAGCTTCTGGTGCCGGCGGCCTCGGCTGAACCGCTTTCGATCGGCGTTTTCTCCTTAATCAACAAACGGAGTTCAGTCGCCGGTTGGTATTCGGGCACCGCGATGGATTCGCAGGACACGATGGAATTTAGTGCGCTAAGCGGCGTCCATCCGATGATTGAGAAATACCCGCTCGATCGAGTAGCGGAGGCTTACGAACAAATGCACAGCGGCAAGGTGCGGTTCCGCGTTGTCCTTACTATTGATGGTTGAGGTTCATTAGCGCGGCTAAGCGGGCACACTCACAAAAGGCAACATGCATGATCTAATCATCATCGGCGCCGGACCCGGCGGGATCGCGTTAGCCGCCGAGGCCTTTGCCTCTGGCATAGACCCGTCGCAAATCCTGATTCTCGAAAAAGGTCCGACTCACAACTCGGCAATCAGACAACTATATCCTGAAAAAAAGCTAACTACAGCAAACTACAGTTGTGGCATACTTCGGTTATGCCTAAACGCTCAAGCACAGACGTAAACCGACTCGCCAAGTCCATTGTCGATCAGGTTACTCAAGAGGCCGAAGCCCAGCCCGAAAAGAACCCTGCTGCTGTCGCGCTGGGGCGCATGGGTGGCTTGAAGGGTGGCAAAGCTCGGGCGGCAAGCCTCAGTCCTGCCAAACGTAAGAAAATCGCCCAAAAAGCCGCAAAAGCCCGATGGGGCAACAAAAACACCTGAGGCGCTTGCCTTTTTCTCCAAAACCGATGTAGCATCTGGCGCGGGGGTGATATTACCTGTAATATCATGAACGCGCGAAAACTGGCTAAAATAAAGCAGATGATCGATGCCGCACGGAGGAAGTCAGTTACCGCA
>DASXQM010000289.1:0-42156 GCA_036507195.1 Pyrinomonadaceae bacterium
CGCATGCAGCTCACGCTCTTTTATTGTCGCGAAGACAACACCGGCACCTGCCGGATAAAAACGCTCGTCTGGCGCCTGCCCGTGGAAGTGACAGACAATGCGAGCGCTGCAAAAGAAATCAGCATTCAGGTACAACTCACCGCTGATTAAGAGGCTTTGCCGCCGCACAGTGCGGTAAGGCTAACTTGATGTTGTACCATTAATTCCAAGCCTGCGGCTTTGCCGCCGCACACTAGGGGCTCGCATTTTTACCCGCTCAGTGTCGGACTCATCGAGAGCGCTCACCTTGCTCAAGGTTGTGGCAACGAGTAATATCATCCTTCCCCTAATTTAATACGAGGAGTCAAAGCCGTGGCTGACCAACCAGGAACAAAGGCCGTGACCGATAAACCATTTCTTAGTGACATTAAAACCCTGCGCGAGCGGGCGCGCCAACATATTGAAAATGGCGCGATAACGGAAGGTTACACACTCGATCGGGAGACAGCAGTCAAAATCTTGAATGAAGCTCTAGCCACTGAGATTGTCTGCGTGCTTCGCTACCGGCGACATTACTTCATGGCCTCCGGCATCCACGCAGAAGGCGTAGCAGCCGAGTTTCTCCAGCACTCAAATGAAGAACAGGGCCATGCCGACCAAATTGCTGCCCGCATCGTCCAGCTTAAAGGCGCACCAGACTTCAATCCCCAGGGCCTGGTGACAAAAAGTCATGCTGAATACGCTGAAGGAGATACGCTTGTCGATATGATTAAGGAGGATCTAGTCGCGGAACGCATTGCTATTGACAGCTACCGCGAGATGATCAGGTACTTCGGTAACGACGATCCAACCTCGCGACGCATGCTCGAGGGCATTCTGGCAATGGAAGAAGAACACGCCGATGACCTGGTCAACCTGCTTGAAGACATTGGCCGCTAGGCACAATTCTTTTGCCGCCTCCCGGTCTTTCTTTCGGAGACTGGATGTAGAATTCTTTTGAATTAGCTAAATTACTTACTTAAGGTTTGAGCGTGATGCTTTGTTCTACGTGAAGCATCACGCTTGTTAGTGTAAAGCGTCTTGCCTGATAACTCGCGCAACGACAGAGTTCCGAATTCCAATACCGGCCGACCAACTATGTGTCGCAGTTGCGGCTCAATTGTGGGAGGCGGACAACAGCAGTGTGCCGTATGCGGAACAGATGTGTCCGGATCCAGCCTCGCCAATCAGCCGCGAACAGTTGCCGATAGCGAGACAATGCGATTTGCGCGGGCAGTCCTAAATCGACCTTACAAGTTCACCATTGTTCTACTGGTCGCAAATATTTTCGTCTTCGTGCTGATGTGGCAAACGAGCGGTATGCCCTTCAGCGTCTTGGCGCCTCTACCCAACGAAGTGCTAATACCTTTTGGCGCCAAGGCAAATTATTACATACAGACCAAACATGAATGGTGGCGCTTTGTAACGCCCATGTTTCTTCACGTGAATGTTTTGCACCTGTTGGTGAACATGTACAGTCTGTGGATCGTCGGCCCTTACGTTGAGAAGCTTTATGGTTCCGCGAAGTTTGTCGTGTTCTGGGTGTTAACCGGAGTCGCCGGCGTAGTTGCCAGTTATTTGACCGTCAGGCCGGGTTTGGCAGCTGGTTCTATCGCACGCTTCATTTTCAAATCCACCGACAGTCCTTCAGCGGGAGCTTCTGGAGCATTGTTCGGGCTGGTAGGGGTGCTATTCGTTTTTGGCATCAAGTTTCGCCACGAACTGCCAGAAGGGTTTAGGCGTGCGTTTGGTACGGGCTTATTGCCAATGATTATGTTGAATCTTTTCATCGGATACGTTGGGCGTGGCTTCATTGATAATGCGGCCCACCTGGGTGGTATGGTTTCTGGAGCACTGCTGGCTTTGGTCGTTGACTACCGCAGACCTGGCGAGCGAGCTGGAATCGCATTGACCTGGCAGGTACTCCAGATCGCGGCGATTGGTCTCGTCGCCGTCAGCTTTTTCAAAATAGCGCAACATCTGAGGGATCCTCTCGCGGCGCAGTTCGTGACCCAGGCGGCGCCGCCAACTGAGAAAGAAAATCCGGCATATCTTTATTACGCCCAGGCGATGAACGACGCGCAGGAAGCTTTCGTCGTCGCAATGAAAGACGGAAACGCAAGCAACATCGATAACGCAGTAAAGAATCTGGAGAAGGCTCCTCATCTCGACCAAGAGTCGGATGAGTTGAGAGATCGACTCAAGCTTCTGTTGGTAAAAGCAAAGGAACCTTCTGCGCGTGGTGTGGCTTCGCCGCAACGCGGGGCAAGCGAACCTATCCAGGAAAATCCACTAACTCAGGAGTTTGCCGCCTGGCGGAAAGAGTACAATCAATGGTTAAGAACCAACGGGCGAAATCATAGCGGTTTGAATCAGTTGAGGTAAATGTAACGCAAGTGTGCGGGGTCCCCGCCGGGCTGCCCGGCTGAGGTGCTTGATAGTTTGCGAACCTATCCTGTGACGGGCTGTTGCCAGAAACAACGCAATCTGAGTATAGCTTTGCGCGTGCAAACTAAGAGTTTGCATTACAAAGAATAGGAGTTGAGACGAGATGGAAATCAAGAAGGTCGGAGTTTTGGGATGTGGACTAATGGGTTCGGGAATAGCTCAGGTTGCGGCCGGCGCGGGATTTGAGACGGTCGTTCGTGAAGTTTCCAATGAATTGCTGCAGAAGGGATTCGCGGGAATTGAAAAGTCGCTTGCCAGGTTTGCTGAGAAAGGGACCATAACCGCAGAGCAGCAGAAGGCCGTGCGCGACCGTCTGTCCGGAACCACTTCGTTCGCAGACCTGGGAGACTGCGACATCGTGATCGAAGCGATCATTGAGAACATTCAAGAGAAAAGAGCTACCTACGCCGAGCTCGATCGGATCTGTAAGCCGGAAACGATCTTCGCTTCAAACACTTCCTCGATCTCCATTACCGAGATGATGACGGCAACGTCGCCGGAACGTCAGCAGCGCTTTGTCGGACTCCACTTTTTTAATCCGGTGCCCATCATGAAGCTGGTTGAAGTCGTGAGAACAATACTGACTGACGAGAATATCTATGAGCAGGCGATCGATTTTGGCAAAAAACTGGGCAAAGTGCCGGTGCGGGCAAACGACACGACAGGATTCATCGTCAATCGCCTGCTCGTGCCATACATGCTCGATGCGATTCGTGCTCTCGAAGAAGGTGTTGGCTCGATAGTAGATATTGATGCGTCGATGAAGCTCGGGCTGGGTTATCCGATGGGGCCTTTTACCCTGGGGGACTTCGTGGGCCTGGATACGACTTATTACATTGCCGAGATCATGTTCAATGAATTTCGCGAAAAGCGATTCGCGCCGCCGCCGTTATTGAAGCGCATGGTGCTGGCGGGTTTGTATGGCCGTAAGTCGGGACGCGGATTCTACGATTACACTAAGGACCCCAAGAACCCAACACCGATGAAATTAGTCTAAAAGTTTCGAGTTCCGCGTTTCGAGCTTCTCTTGGAGGTCGCGACGCACTCCGATGTTTAACTTGGAATTCGAAACTCGACACTCGAAACCCAGAACTCGAAACAATGTCGTCCATCCTTCAAGAGCGCCGCCATCAAATCACTATCATCCGTTTGAATCGTCCTGAAAAGTTGAACGCGCTTTCGCGTGAGATGATTTTCTCCCTCAGCGAGATTTTCGCAAACGTTGAGAGCCAACCACATCTGCGCGCCATCATTCTTACCGGTGTGGGTGATCGATCCTTCTGCACCGGGACGGATATGACTGAAGTAACCGGACTTGATAAAGATGGCGCGCGCGAAGTTTCCCAGCGCGGCCAGGAGCTTTGCAAACAGATCGAAAGCTGTGGTGTGCCGGTGATCGCGGCTGTCAATGGAATCGCGGCCGGCGGTGGTTGCGAGTTGGCGCTGGCGTGCCATATCCGAATCGCCTCAGCAAGCGCGCAGTTTAGTTTGCCGGAGACTGTACTCGGTGTTATTCCTACCTATGGTGGCACGCAGCGGCTGGCGCGCGAGATTGGTCAAGGACGCGCACTCGAGATGATGTTGACGGGACGCGCCGTCAGCGCGACTGAAGCCCTCCAGTTTGGCTTGATCAATAGCATCACTGCGGCGGGCGAGTTATTGGCCGCAGCCGAGTCTTTGGCGGGCGAGATTGCCAGGCTGGCTCCGCTAGCGATTCGCGCCTGCCTCGAAGCTGTTATTCGCGGCGCCGAGCTGCCGCTCGCGGAAGGGCTTGCTTTGGAAGCGAAACTTTTTGCGGGCCTTTTTGCCAGCGAAGATGTGCGCGAAGGCACGCGCGCGTTTCTGGAAAAACGGCCACCAAATTTCAAAGGAGTTTGAAATGTAGGACAGACATTCTTGTCTGTCCTTTTGATAGCCCAAAAACTGAGAGGCAGGAATGCCTGTCCTCCTAAACCCTTCAACTTGCCGCTCTGAAACGCATCCCCTATACTCCGAAACGGCCTGGGTAAATCTTAGCAAACGGCGTCAACCGGAGCAGCTCAGTCTTGCAGCCAGTAATTCACGAAGGTCATCTTAATGGTCAGGGATTTCGTTTCGCGATTGCCGCCAGTCGTTGGAACGACTTCATCAGCTCTCGCCTGGTTGATGGCGCGCTTGACGCGCTGGAGCGTTTGGGTACAGACGAGAAACTGGTCGAGGTATACAAGGTTCCCGGGGCTTTTGAGATTCCGCTGCTGGCTCTGAAACTTGCCGGCTCCGGAAAGTTTGATGCGGTCATTTGCCTGGGTACAATCATCCGTGGCCAAACCCCACACTTCGAGTACATCGCCAAGGAAGTCGCCAGCGGTATTGCTCAGGCAGGTTTGCAAACAGGAGTGCCGGTGGTTTTTGGGGTTGTAACTGCCGATACCCTCGATCAGGCGATCGATCGTGCGGGAGTCAAGCTGGGTAACAAGGGTTTTGAAGCCGCCACTACGGCGGTTGAGTTAGTAAATCTTTACAGGGAAGTCTTAAAAAAGGATGAAGGATGAAGGATGAAGGATGAACCGGGATGCTGCCGAGCAGCTTCATCCTTCATCCCTCATCCTTCATCCCTGATGCATTATGGGTTCGCGACGTAAGGCGCGTGAGTGCGCCTTGCAAATGCTCTTTGCGGCTGATTTCGCCCAAGCTGTCCCGGAAGAGGTTTTGAAAACCTACTGGACGGAGTTGGACGACTCCGAGACGGAGGAACCGGCGCGTGAATTCGCGACGCGCCTCGCCGCCGGAACGCTGGCGCACCTCGAAGCTCTCGACGAGCGCATACGTTCGCGCGCCGAACACTGGCGGATTCCGCGCATGGCGATCGTCGACCGCAATATCCTTCGCCTGGCTGTCTACGAATTTCTTTACGAGCCTACTCCTCGCACCGTCGCCATCAATGAGGCCCTCGAAATAGCGCGCCGCTTCTCCACCTACGAAGCCACGCAATTCATCAACGGCATTCTCGACGCCATCAAACGCGACCTCGATGAGCAACAACCACAACAAAACATCGAACCTGAAGAATCTGAACAATCGCCGGATGATGTGCCGGAGCAATTAAGGGACGATGAGCCGCCGACATCTCCTGCGTAGCCATTGTTTCGAGTCTCGACTTCCGAGTTCCGAGTTTCGGGTTTCGAACTAAACGTCGTCATGCGCCGGGTCTTGCCGTAGACGAAACTCGAAACCCGGACCTCGAAACTCTTATCCTCTATTCACTAAACACGATTTACCATTTACTATTCTTTCGTGGACCAAACTCAACGAGAATTTCTGGTACAACTCGAAGAACTAGTCGAACAGATTTTTGCCGACCTGGACGAGTTGCGCGATGTGCAAACCAGTGACCGCGCGGCCTCCAGAGAACGGAAGAGCCGTCAGTTGATTGATAGGATGTTCCGATGCGTACACAGCGTAAAAGGGTCTGCAGCATCATGCGGGCTCGAAGTCGCAAGTCAGATTGCGCATGAGTTTGAGAATTTGCTGGACGAGGTTCGCGCTGGGCAAGTGCTCGTTGACGACGCCTTGGTAGAAACCTTTGAAAGAGCCACCGAGGCGCTCTCCGAGAGCATGAGTCTTGCCGCATCGGGAATCGTGGCGCCGTCGCGCCGCGCTCTTTTTAATCGACTGCAAGCGGCCGCGCGAAATAAAACGGGCTTAACAAGGCTGCCGCCTGGAGGCGATACCGACGCAGTTCTCACAAACGTGCCCTTTGAAATCTGGCAGTCGTTAACGGAGTCCGAGAAGCAACGTTTGATTGACATCGTCGCGGAGAAGAGTTCGCTTTTTGTTATTTTCACCAGCTTTGACATCGGGAATTTCGATGCGCAGTTTTTCTTTCTGAAAGAGAAGCTCACGGAGTTTGGAGAAGTGATTTCAACCTCGCCGGCAGTGGATGATCAGCATCGTGACCGGGTCAATTTTCGAATTCTCTATGCGAGCGATGCCAACCTTCAGGACGTCAAGGCTGCCGTCGTCGATCTCTCCGAGCTGGTTTTCAGCGAGATTGCGACCGTCGCTGGCGAACCGGGGCCTTTCGGGCCTGATGAAACAGCCGGAGGCATTTTCGCACCTCATTACACTTCTTCTTCTTCGGCGTCTCTTTCGAATTTCGTTCGCACGGACGTCGACAAACTCGACCGATTGATTTCCTCAACGCACGAACTTCTGCGCACGACCGCGAATGCGCTCGAGTTGGCATTGTCCGAAGAACAACTGAGCGCGTCTGCTCGCCGGGAACTTGAAAAACTAAACGACCAGATTAGAGCCCGTTTCATGGGCATTGAAGACGAATTGATTAACCTGCGCATGGTTTCACTCGGGCCTACGTTCCAGCGCGCAATGCGTGCAGGTCGGACAGCGGCACGTTTGACCGCCCGGGAAATCGATTTTGAAATTGTCGGCGGCGAGCTTCGCCTCGACAAACTGCTTGCCGATGCGATCACCGATCCGCTCATGCACCTGGTGCGCAACGCCGTGGACCACGGGATCGAGAGTGCTGAGGAGCGCCTTCAGGCAGGCAAGAAACGACGTGGTACTGTGCGCATCGAAGCCGTCAGCGAAGGTAGTCAATCGCGGCTGCGAGTTGTGGATGACGGCCGCGGCATCGATCCTCTTCTGATCTCAGAAGCTGCGCTAAGGCTGGGAATCTTACCAGGCGATTCCACGTTGGATATTGAACAGAGTTTGAGGCTGATCTTTCGCCCCGGATTCACTACCCTCGCTTCGGCGTCGGATATTTCCGGTCGGGGCGTGGGTCTCGACGTAGTGGAGACCGCGGCTGAACAGGTTGGCGGGGAGGTGCGGGTGTCAAGCCAAATAAAGCAAGGGACGACGTTTGAAATTCGCTTGCCAGTTACATTTGGCCTGGTAGCAACTAATGTAGTTGTCTCAGCAGGCAATCGTTACTGCATCCCCACTGCCCAAACTCTGGGCATTGATGCTATTGACGTTATCGATGGCGCCTCTGGTGCTGATCAGTTGCGGCAAGTTTCTATGCGCGATCTACTTGACCAACCTGAAGAGCCCGAAGATTCGACCAGTCAATTACATCTCATCACCTGCCAGTTTACAGACGAGCGAGGTGGCATTAGGAATCAGGAATCAAAGTATGTTGGCATTGTAGTTGATCGAGTGGAGGGACCACAGGAAGTGCTGGTCAGGAGTCTGGGTCGTCATGCGGGACGCTGGCACGGCATTGCCGGAGCGACGGAATTAAGGGACGGAACAGTCGCGTTGGTGCTCGATCTGCCGCGACTATTGTTAGCTCATTTAGGCGGTTCAAACCGGTAGTGCAACGGTATCTCAAACGCGCTGCCGGCGTTAGGTTGACCAGTCCATCTTTGGATGCATGGTATGCCATTGGGTAGCGCCCTCATAAGCCAGGGCCACTCTCAGCGGTGCGCCCTCGTCGTAGAGTCCGCCAGTGAACATAATCGATTGCGGCAAACCTTTGGGAAATCCGCAGGGCACCGCCACCGCAGGATGACCGGTGAGATTTGTGATTAGCAAACTCAGACTGCCGGGCGCGGGCGAAACAAACACATCCCACCTCGACATTAATGCATCCATCTCCTGCATTAGTATTCGACGCGCGCGTTGGGCTCTGATGTATTCGACCGCGGGAATGAAACGCGAACTGCGAAACGTGTTGGGCCAATCGCCCGGCTCTTGTCCGGAAAGCTGATTGACCCGTCCATCGCGAGTGATGTCGTCAAAGGCTGTTGCTGCTTCAGCAACCAGGATGATGCGCAACGCCGCGACGGAAAAACTCGGCATTTCGATTGGCTGCAGGTTAGCGCCGGCAGCTTTTAACGCGTCAAGCACTTGCTGGTAAATGGCCTTTCGCTCCGGATCTGGTTGTTGGTCAAACTCGGTTTTTATATAAGCAATTCTCATTTTGCCAATCGGTCTTGCCGGCTCCCAGTTGAAAGAAACGTCGCCGACTGTGAGGTCTCTTCCGTCCGGACCGTAGATCCCACTGAGAACCGCAGCGCAGTCTTCAACTCCACGGCAAATCGGCCCGATTTTGTCCATCGTCCAACTCAAACCCATTGCGCCATAGCGACTGACGCGTCCGTATGTTGGTCGCAGCCCGGCGACGCCACAACGTGATGAAGGCGAAATGATCGAGCCGAGGGTTTCGGTGCCGATTGAAAAACCCACCAGCCCCGCCGCCGTCGCGGAAGCCGGGCCGGCTGACGATCCGCTCGAGCCGATCTTGTCTTCATCGACCTGCCAGGGATTCCGTGTCATGCCGGCGAACCAGCGGCCACCCTGCGCGAGTGCGCCCATGGAAAGTTTCGCCACCAACACTGCACCGGCATCACGCAAACGTTCCACCACCGTTGCGTCGTAGTCGATAACCTGATCGCGATAGGGCTCCGCTCCCCAGGTGGTGCGAATTCCTTTTGTCGCGAACAGATCTTTGGCGCCCCAGGGAATGCCGTGCAGCGGTCCACGATACCTGCCGGCTTTGATTTCACGTTCGGCTTCGTTCGCCTGCGCCAGGGCAAGATCTTCGGTCAACGTCACCACGCAGTTGAGTTTCGGTCCATACTTCTTCAGTCGCGCCAGGTACATCTTTGTCAGTTCAAGTGAAGAAACTTTACGCGTGCGAACCAACTCGGCGAGCTGCGGTAGGGTCGCGAAGGCCAGATCGCCAAGCGAAGCAAAAGTCGGGGCTTCGATCTTGCCCAACTTAAACCTGCCTTGTTTGACCTTGAACTTCTTGCCGGGAAGGGCAGGATGAAAGAGGATGGCTGGTTCAGTATCCAGAGGCACTTCGATCTTTCGAAGAGTTTCATACCGTTCCAGATTGGTGTTGGCGTTATTGAGCGCCATTGCTTCTTGCGCATCGGTCAACTCAATTCCAATAAGCTTCTCGGTCTGACGCAGCATGTCTTTGTTCACTCGCAAAACCGCCGGCGATGGCGACGGTGAGGGCAACGGGGTCCGGGATGGGGAGGGTGAAGGAGTTTGGGCTGTAGCGGTAGGTATATGCGGGACTATTACCGCCGCCGCGCCAATCGCAGGAAAAAGTTTCACAAACGTGCGTCTGCCGAGGTTTTTCGTCTCCGAATCCGGTGACGCTTTCTTTTGCGATTCCTTCATGGAATTTCGTGCTCCCTGGTCTGCGGTCGGCTTCACGTATTGGTTATCGAGTTGTTGTGCAAAACCATCACGCGGTTATCAGCTATCACTCCTATGGAGGGCTCATTATTCGCTGCCCTATCACTGGTTGCGAACCGTATTTCATTTTCAGTAGTTTCGCAGAGCCGTCGCTCTGAACGGTAAGAATGTAAAGGTTGTCAAACTCCTCTTCCGGAATGATTGGTAGTTGTGGCCCACCAAGCGCCGCGATTATCTCCGGTACGGTGTTGTTGTGACCCGCGATAAAGATCACCTGCCCCGCATTCCGAGAACGAATTTGCTTCACCAACTCAGACGTCTTTTTCGCTTCAACTTGTGTAACCGGTAACCGGAGTTTATCTGCCAGCGGTTTTACCGTTTGCTGGGTGCGTTTGTACTGCGTCGCATAAATTGCAGTAATGCCGGCGTTACCAAACACCCTCACCAGTTCCTGCGCGCGCGCCAGCCCCGTCGGGCTGAGATCGGGATTCTTATTTTCGGGTTCAACAATCATCTTTTCCGCGTGCCGTACGAGAATGACCGTCAGGGAAGACTGAGCCGCGTTGCTGTTCTGACTAAAGTCACACGGAAATGCGGTGAGGCTCATTAATGCGATCAGCACAAGACAAGGAATTGCGACCTGAGTGCGATTGAAGAAACGCGGATCTTGTTTTTTCATGATTTGCTATTAGTTGGCTGACTGAAGTGGCCGCTTAAGATACCATTTCACTAGCGCCGGCATGAAGGATTATAGGTCGCTTTTGGTTGCTGCGCCGCGGTCTCAGAGGCGGATGCAAAGCGCTGTCGAAGGTGATAATCTATTAGAAAAGCCACGCCAGACAGGGCCTCGCGTCGCCTATCGTGTTTTACCTGAAAGAGGTGAAAAGAGTTGGGTCAGCCAGTGAGAACTGATTTATCTGAAATCATCGCCGAAAATTTTGGCGCGAACGCAACTTACGTTGAGGGATTGCTCAGCCGTTTTCGCAGCAATCCGGAGTTAGTTGACGAATCGTGGCGCGCATACTTCACGGAGCTGTTGGGAAATGGTGAGGGGGCCGCGGTTTCGCAATCTACGAGCGCCCCGGCAGCCCGCACGGAAGACCCACGCTCTGCTGATAACGGACGAAGTGATGCCGCCGCGGCGGAAGCGCAGACAGGGGCGGCTAAGGCTGTGGCGAGAACGAAGGCCGCCGCCACGACGCCCGCGCCCGAAACAAAGCAAGCTGCTCCGGTTACCATTGAAGACATCGAGGCAATTCCCATTCGCGGCGCCGCTCTGAAGATTGTTGAGAACATGGAGGCGAGCCTTTCCGTTCCCACGGCAACTTCGCAGCGACGCATCCCGGTAAAACTATTGGACGAGAACCGACGGATTATCAACAAACATCTCCAGGAAAACGATCGCGGGAAAGCCTCTTACACTCACTTGATCGCGTGGGCACTGCTTCGCGCGCTGGATGAATTTCCGCAGCTTAATGATGGCTACGGCATAGTGGATGGAATTCCGGTACGACTGCGGCGACCAAATATCAATCTGGGTCTCGCGATCGACACGACAAAGAAGGACGGCACGCGCACGCTGCTGGTCCCTAATATCAAGAACGCTAACAAGCTTCGCTTCTCAGAGTTCCTGGCCGCCTATGACGACGTAGTAAAGCGGGCCCGCGAAGGGAAACTTCAGATCGCCGACTTCCAGGGCACAACAATCTCACTCACAAATCCAGGAACAATCGGAACCGTCTCGTCGACACCTCGATTAATGGCCGGCCAGTCGGTAATCATCGCCACTGGCGCGATTGAATATCCGGCGGAGTATCAGGCGATGGCGCCCGAAGCTTTGTCGCAACTCGGAATTAGTAAAGCCATCACTATCAGCAGCACTTATGATCATCGCCTCATTCAGGGAGCCGAGTCGGGCGCGTTTCTCGCGCGCGTGCATGAGCTGATTATTGGCAAGGTCGGGTTTTACGATGATCTTTTTGTTGACCTCGGCATAGCTCATGTCCCCTTCCGCTGGAATATCGATCAGAACCGCGCGCTGGTGCCGGGCGATCAGGTCCGCGACCAGGCCGCCAAAGAAGCCGGTGTGATTGAACTGATCAATTCTTATCGCGTACGCGGCCACTTGATTGCCGACATCGATCCGCTGCATGCGATGCCGGTGCTCTATCACCCGGAACTGGATATTGAAACCTATGGCCTGACGATCTGGGACCTCGATCGTGAATTCATAACCGGCGGGTTGGCGGGCACCAAAGTCGCCACGCTGCGCAAGATACTCGATATTCTTCAACGCGCCTATTGCGGCAAAGTAGGCATCGAGTATCGCCACATCCAGAGCAAGGAAGAGAAATTCTGGATTCGCGAGCAAATACGGCTTCAGTTTGTTAATCCCGAGCCCCTCCCCGTCGAGATCAAAAAGCAACTCTTATGGAAACTTATCTCGGCCGAACAGTTCGAACGCTTTCTTCACACGAAGTATCTCGGTCAGAAAAGATTTTCGCTTGAAGGATGCGAGACGATCATCCCTTTGCTTGATCAACTCATCGAAGGTGGCGCAACACGCGGCGTTGAAGACATCACGCTGGGTATGGCGCATCGTGGCCGGCTGAACGTGCTCGCGAATGTTATCGGCAAGTTCTGTGAACGCATCTTCGCGTCTTTTGAAGGGTCGGTGCATCCGTCGTTTCCGGCCGATGAAGGAGATGTCAAATATCATCAGGGCGCTGAAGGTGAACGCGAAACGGCTAGCGGCAAGAAAGTTAAGTTGGCACTTTCGCCTAACCCCAGTCATCTCGAAGCTGTCGATCCGGTCGTTGAGGGAATGGTGCGCGCCAAACAGGACGACTTGAAGGACCGCCTCGGCATGCCGCGCGAAGAGGTGATTGATCGCGCCCTGCCGGTGCTTCTTCACGGCGATGCCGCATTCGCCGGTCAGGGTATCGTGATGGAGACCCTCAATCTCGCTAATCTCAAGGGCTATCGCACGGGCGGAACTATTCACATCATCATCAACAATCAGATTGGATTTACAACCTCGCCGGAAGCCGGGCGCTCAACCATCTACTCAACTGACGTGGCCCGGATGACACAGTTGCCGATCTTTCATATCAATGGTGACGATCCGGAAGCTGCTTACCGCGCGCTCCAAATAGCATTGGATTATCGCCAGGAGTTTAATAAAGACGTCGTGCTCGACCTGGTCGGTTTTAGAAAGCTTGGTCATAATGAAACGGATGAGCCCAGCTATACGCAGCCGTTGATGTATGCGCGCGTGAAAGCGCACCCCGGGGTCCGCTCAATCTATTCGCAGCGCCTCATTAAGGAAGGCGTTATCACTGAAGTCGAACTGGCTGAACTCATAGCCGAACGAGTGCGACGTTATGAGGACGCGCTGGCGCGCGCCAAGCAGGTCGCTTCCAAAAAGGACACGACATCAATTGACCCACCCGTAGAGGAACTCGATGGTTCTACCGTTGTGGAAACGCCGGTGAGTGCCGAGACAATTAAGGCTATTGCTGAGAAGATTGCCATCGTGCCGGAGGGCTTCAACATCAATCCCAAGATGGTTGGCCAACTGGCGCGGCGCGCGAAGATGGGTTCAGGCGAGTTGCCCATCGACTGGGCCTTCGCGGAAGCGGTTGCGTTTGGCTCACTGGTCATTGAAGGCAGTCGCGTTCGTTTGAGCGGCCAGGATTCGGGACGCGGCACCTTTAGCCAGCGGCATGCGGTTTTGTACGACACGCAGACGGGTCGATCGTGGGCCCCGCTATCTGAGCTACGATCTGAGTCGGCGCCGGAAGCCCGTTTCGAAGTTTTTGATAGTTCGCTTTCTGAAGAAGGCGTGCTGGGTTTCGAGTACGGCTACACCGTTGTTGCGCGCGAGGCGCTGGTGTTGTGGGAGGCTCAGTTTGGCGACTTCGTAAATGGCGCGCAGACTATCATCGATCAATACATCGCCGCATCTGAAGACAAGTGGCGGCAGACTTCGCGCCTGACCTTGCTACTGCCCCATGGCTACGAAGGCCAGGGGCCGGAGCATTCCAGCGCGCGTCTGGAGCGTTTCCTCCAACTCTGCGCCGAGAACAATCTGCAGGTTTGTTATCCAACTACGCCGGCGCAATACTTTCATCTGTTACGCCGGCAGGTTAGGCCGGGCATGGAACGGCCCCTCGTTGTGATTACCCCGAAGAGCTTGCTCCGTCTTCCCGCCGCTGCGTCTGCACTGAATGACTTTGCCAGTGGCGGCTTCCAACCCTTGATTGATGACCGCGAGATGAAGAGTTCCCAGGCAGTGAACCGCATTGTTCTTTGCAGCGGTAAGATTTACTACGATCTGGTTGAAGCGCGGAAGAAGGCGGGGGTCGAACACATCGCGATAGTGAGGATGGAACAGTTTTATCCATTCCCGCTTAAGCGGCTGCGCGAAGTATTAGCCAAATATCCAGCCGCGAGAGAGCTGGTTTGGGCGCAGGAAGAACCCAGGAACATGGGGGGCTGGACCTTTGTCGAGCAGCGACTGGAGAACCTATTACCGGCGTGCGAACGGCCAATCTATGCCGGACGCAGTGCTTCGGCGAGTCCGGCGACTGGATCCTATGCGATTCACCAGGCGGAGCAGGCGCGGCTGGTAGCGGAAGCATTGGACATAACGGCATAGTTTTAGAGCCTCAGGTAATCATAAGATTCAACCAAGCGCCAATGCAGATCAAATCAGTCAACATTCTCTTTCTGACACTATTTGCGTTTTCTCTTCTCTCGAGCTTTGCCTCAAGTGGCAAATCTTTTCACTCCAGTCCTTCAAATCAACTGTTGCGGATGCCCGAGGAGAAACATCTTAAAAACATTAAACAGCTCACCTTCGGTGGGGAGAACGCGGAAGCCTATTTCTCGGCTGACGGCAAACAACTCATCTTTCAATCGACGCGTGATGGGCGAAAGTGTGATCAGATCTACACGATGGACGTGGACGGCGGGAATGTGCGCCTGATCTCGACTAGCAACGGCCGCACTACCTGCTCTTATTTTTTTCCGAATGGCCGACGAGTCCTTTACTCTTCCACGCATCTGGGTGCGAAGGAGTGTCCACCGCGACCCGATTTTTCGAAAGGTTACGTCTGGGCCGTCTACCCCACGTTTGATATTTTCACCGCGCGGCCAGATGGCTCCGATCTGAAAGGGTTAACCAGCACGCCCGGCTACGATGCCGAGACTACCATCTCTCGCGATGGCAAACTTGTGTTCACGTCAATGCGCGATGGTGACCTGGACATTTACACGATGGACGCGAACGGCAAACACGTCCGCCGCCTGACAAATGAACTGGGATACGACGGCGGACCTTTCTGGTCTTATGACGGCAAGCAGATCGTCTACCGCGCCTATCATCCGCAAACCGAGAAAGAGAAGTCCGACTATCTGGGCCTGCTCAAGCAAAACCTGATTCGCCCGACGACTTTGGAAATCTGGGTGATGAATGCAGACGGATCTCAGAAGCAGCAGGTAACACACAATGGTAAGGCCAACTTCGGTCCCTATTTTTTCCCTGACGGCAAACGCGTAATCTTTGCTTCTAACATGGATGATCCCAGAGGTCGCAACTTCGATCTTTACCAAATCAATGTGGACGGCACTGGCCTCGAGCGCATTACCTTCAACGAAACCTTCGATGGTTTTCCAATGTTCTCGCCGGATGGGAAAAAACTCGTCTTCGCTTCCAATCGCAATGCGAAGACGCAGGGCGATACCAACGTGTTCATCGCGGATTGGGTTGAATAAACTGCGGCCTTCTCGGCAGAGATGTTTTCCACTACACTCTGCGACCGACTCCTGAGGCTTGTAATTCAGCGGTTACGACTCCTCGCCTGACAGAACTGTAAGGAGAACTCTCACATGAATAAGCCTATCCCGACAGCGACGTTTCAAAATATTCGTCCACCAAATAAAAACTACACTTACTTCGAGGACATACGGAACCACCCTTTCCTGCCGCTGGCGACCAGCTTTGAGCTGGTGAATGCAGGATGGCTGGCCGACCTGGCCCTGCTTGCCTATGGCAACAAACAATTTATCCAGGAGAAGCTCGACAATTCCGGCCTCACTGACCAGGGTTTTGTCATGAAATTCCTCAGCCGTGACACCACGCAATGTTTCGTCACCCACAACGACCATTTCGTCGTGGTCTCAATGCGCGGCACGGAGATCGATAACTTCTGGGGAGCCTTTGATGATTGGCTGCGCAACCTCGAGTTCGAGCCAAAGCCGGACGACTCAGGCGGTCGTGTGCACGAAGGGTTTATGAAAGATATAACCGAAATCTGGTATGACGCGAACGGCGTCCAGGGTCTTAAGAGCTGCTTGCAACCCCTAATGGCAGACGGGACGCGCACGCTCTGGATCACGGGCCACAGTCTCGGTGCGGCATTAGCCACACTCGCCGCCGAGCGGGCCGTGCGCGACGCTGGACTTGACGTCAGCGGCGTCTATGTCTACGGCTCCCCTCGCGTTGGCGACGCTCAGTTCAAACAAAACTACGAGGCTCGTGGCCTGAACGCCAATACGTATCGAGTACTCCATGGCATAGACGTGGCGCAGAGACTTTTTCCCGGCGCTGCCTACACCCATGTCGGCCAACTCAAGTTCATCGACGCGGACGGCCATTGGCGCCCAGATGTACTGGAAGACAGTGCGTTGCCCCAGCCCACGAGAGCACAGGAGTTGGCGATGCGTCTGTATCGCGCGTTCGGACAGATTAGTGCGCTGGTGTCAAATGCAATTGGGATAACCATCCCCACACTGATCGCAGATCACGCGCCTATTTATTACGCCAGCTACATTTGGAACAACCAATGATCCGAAAGGGGCCACCTGAATCTCCGGCGGCAGCCGGGTCGACTTTTTCCATTCGCTTGAGTTTAGTACGAAGTATTCTTATTTTGAGGTTTTTATGAAAGACAAACTGCTACCTCGGATTTCGGTTCTAGTCGCCTTAGTCGTCGCAATTTCCGTCGTTGCCGGCGGACAGCAAACTCAAACGCAGCTTGCACCAAGCGTCGAGCGTCTGCGCGCGCATATCGAGTATCTGGCTTCCGACAAGTTAGAGGGACGCCGCACGGGTAGCCCGGGCGCTAATCTCGCCGCCGAATATATTGCGCGTGAGTTTGCGCGCTACGGCCTGCGGCGCAGTATTGGCTACGACACGCCCGGCATGTCTCATTTTGAGGCCGATTCTCCCAAACGCTACCTGCAGCAGTTTCCATATGTCGCCGGGGTTGAACTCGGAAAGAATAATGAACTGGGGTTTACATTGGTGGAGAATCCGGCCTCCAAAGCGGTGCCGCTGACGCGAGATACTTCTTTAACTTTGCGGCTGGGAAAAGACTGGATGCCGCTCGGTTTGTCAGCAGCGGGGCGGATAGAAAAGACTCCCGCAGTCCTCGTCGGATACGGTCTCACCGTCAGCGAGCTGAAATATGACGATTACGCTGACGCTAACGCGACTGGGAAAATCGCCATCGCGTTTTCCGGCACACCTGACGGCGAAAATCCCCACGGACAGTTTGGACGATACGAGGATGTTCGATGGAAGGCCATCGCCGCTCGCAATGCTGGAGCCAAAGCGCTCGTAGTCATCGCCAGCGAGAACAACTTCAAGGACGATCGCCTTTCGCGGCTGCATTACGATAGCGGTTCCGGCGACGCAGGCCTTCCTGTCATTGCTATTTCAAGACAAGCCGGCGCCGAACTACTGTCAGCAACTTCGTCGTTGTTGGCGGATGTGGAGCAAGGATTACGAACTAAGCAGCCACAGGGAAATGGTCATCAAACTGTTCCCCTGCCACTCCACCCTGTCCTGATAACACTTGCGACAGACGTCATCCGCCGCGAAGTCCAGCCTGCTAACGTCATTGGTATTCTCGATGGTTCCGATCCAACTCTGAAGAAGGAAGTCATTGTTATCGGCGCTCACTACGATCACCTTGGGCGTGGTGGTGAAGGAAGCCTGGCTCCGAAGGAAGGTGACATACATTACGGCGCCGACGACAATGCTTCCGGAACTGCCGGCGTGCTTGAACTGGGACGCTTCTTCTCTGAACAGACTCCGCGGCCGAGACGAACTCTGATGTTCATTGCATTCAGCGGTGAAGAAGAAGGACTACTCGGTTCGAATTACTACGTCAATCACCCAATCATTCCGCTTGCCAACACAGTGGCCATGATCAATATGGACATGGTTGGCCGGATGAAGGACAACAAACTGATCGTTGGCGGAGTCGGCACAGCTACGGAATGGCGCTCAATGATCGAAGCCAAGAATTTGTTTCAAAGCATCACGGCGACGGCCAACGCAGACGCAGATACAGCGTCCCATTCAAAGGGTTTTCCGATGGTAGTAGCCGCTAATGGTCGTTCAATTGTAACGAGTGATGTGGCAAAGCAATTTCAATTGACACTCAACGAAGACGGCTTTGGCCCGAGTGATCATTCATCCTTCTACGCCAAGCAGGTCCCGGTTCTCTTCTTCTGGACCGGCACACACGAGGACTATCACAAACCCTCCGATACCGCCGACAAGATCAATTACGTCGACGAAGTACGCATCCTTAGCTTCGTAGCGCGCGTAGTGCATGACATCGATAGCAATGACAAACGGCCCTCACATCTGGTGGCAAAGTCTGACTCGACCGGACGCTCCACGGGCTTTCGCGTCTATCTCGGCACGATACCTAATTACGCGGATTCAAGTGATGGACTGCTGCTTGACGGTGTGCGCGACGATTCACCGGCGGCTAAAGCGGGGATCAAGGCTGGAGACAAGATCGTGAAGCTGGCCGGTCGCGAGGTGCACAACGTTTACGATTACACGTACGCGCTCGGAGAGATGAAAGCCGGACAGGAATATGAACTTGAACTATTGCGCGGCGGCGAGCGACTCACACTCAAAATCACCCCAGCCGCGAGGAAATAGTGATGAGTAATGAGTGATGAGTTGAAAGTGACAGGATGCGGTAAATGACCCGCATGCTCATCACTCATTACTCATCACTCATAACTGCTTTTTACCAGCGCGGTTCCCGCTCGTAGCCACCGCGATCACCGCTGCGGTCGCGGTCGCCGCCACCGTAACCGCCGCCGCGTCCGCCACGATCGGTTTTCGGCTTGGCCTCGTTGACCGTTAGATTTCGACCGCCAAAGTCCTTGCCGTTAAACTGCTCGATCGCCGCCGCCGCCTCTTCCGGAGTTGCCATTTCCACAAAAGCAAAACCGCGTGAGCGTCCGGTATCGCGATCTTCGATCACGGAAGCTGACTCCACTGTACCCACCGCCGCGAATGCCTCGCGTAGCTCCTCGCTCGTTGTGCGGAACGAGAGGTTTCCCACATAAAGTTTCGTACCCATCTTTTTCTATCCTTTGAATCGAATGAAGCGCGGGCAGGAATGAAATCCCAAGATGCAAGCGGGGAGCTACTTGACCTCTTCGGGCGAACCGCGACGAGCCCGATGCTCTTAAACTTCGAGAGCGGCTTCCAACAAGTTGACTACTGCCCTGGCCTCTCTCCTCAGCCGAACGCGGGTCGCTTCACGATCACTGACAGGCGCAGTCACCACTGACGCGCGAGAGCAGGGAAACATCTGACCGAGCCAAGTATGCCTCAGGCTGAGTTTGGAGTTCAAGCTCCACAGCCAGCCTGTGGCAGTAGTCAGTGGTCAGGAGTCCATGGCCAGTTGTTGATTGTGGAAAATGGGTTTCCGGTTAGCAATAAACCAGCCAACCCGAGGGTAATCCACGGACAACGGACTACTGACAGCGAACTGCTTTGTTCTGCGTGATTGCTTGTGCCGAGCGGCTTGGAATATATTGCTTCGCACTCAAGTCTATTCATTCGGGAAAGGTCTTATTTCGATATGTCTAAATCTGTACCCATCACCGTCGCGCACGGGGACGGCATCGGGCCGGAGATCATGGCGGCGACCCTGCATATTCTCAAAGCAGCCGGCGCTAACCTCGAAATAGAAACAATAGACATCGGGGAGAAGGTTTATCTGGCGGGCAATAGTTCGGGTATAGAGCCAAGCGCCTGGGACTCGCTGCGCCGCACCAAAGTTTTTCTTAAAGCTCCGATCACCACGCCACAGGGTGGTGGCTACAAGAGTCTGAACGTCACCGTTCGCAAAACGCTGGGCCTTTTTGCCAACGTTCGTCCCTGCGTTTCCTATCACCCCTTTGTCGAAACCAAACACCCGATCATGGATGTGGTGATCGTTCGTGAAAACGAAGAGGATCTTTATGCCGGCATCGAGCACCGTCAAACCGAGCAAGTAATGCAATGCCTGAAACTGATCTCGCGTCCGGGCTCGGAAAAGATCGTTCGCCACGCCTTCGAATACGCGCGCCGGAATAATCGCAGGAAGGTCACGTGCTTCACAAAGGACAACATCATGAAGCTTACCGATGGCCTCTTTCACAAAGTGTTTGACGAGATCGCGGCGGAATACGCGGACATTGAAAACGAGCATTGGATCGTTGACATCGGCGCGGCAAAACTTGCCGATACGCCCGAAATTTTTGACGTGATCGTTATGCCGAATTTATATGGCGACGTGCTTTCCGACGTCGCGGCGCAGATTGCGGGCTCTGTCGGACTCGCGGGTTCGGCAAACATCGGCGAGCACGTGTCAATGTTTGAAGCGATACATGGGTCGGCTCCTCGCCGCGCCGGGCAAAATCTAGCGAACCCGTCAGGTCTGCTACTGGGCGCCGTGATGATGCTGGTGCACATTGGCGAAACGGTGGTTGCGGAGCGCATCCACAATGCCTGGCTGCGAACGATAGAGGATGGAATTCACACCTACGACATCTATGAAGAAGGCCAGAGCAAGGAAAAGGTTGGCACCAAAGAATTCGCCGAGGCGGTGGCCCAACGTATAGGCCAAACTCCACAGACTCTTAAGGCTGCCAAATACAAATCCGTAGAGGAAGTGGCGCCGGCTGAAAAAGCGCCCGCACGGACGCAAACGCGGGCGAAGAAAGATCTCGTCGGCGTCGACGTTTTTCTTGACTGGACGAAAGGCTCTGCCAACGATCTCGGCGACGCGCTGAGCAAACTTAGTGGCGACGGCACCAAGCTCGAGATGATGAGCAATCGCGGCGTGAAGGTATGGCCCGGCGGGCATACGGAAACCTTCTGTTCCGACCACTGGCGCTGTCGCTTTCTTTCTGACTCCGAAAGTGGGGCCATATCGCATCCGCAGATAATTTCCCTCCTCAAACGCTTCGCGGATGCTGGATTCGATTTCATCAAGACGGAGAATCTTTACAACTTCGACGGCGAACGCGGATATTCACTCGACCAGGGAGCGTGAAAAGCAGGGATGAAGGATGGGAAATTGCGAGGTGAAATCAGGATGATTTGTGATCATCGTTTGCGCAAGAAAGGGGAATGCTATGGGTAAAGATGAGGGGTTGCCGAGCGATGCAACAGATGACAGAGGGCCGACCGAGAAGCTGCGCGACGATGAGAAGGCAGAGTCAGGCGCGTTGGTACCGGGGGAGACGGGAGTGCCAGGCGCACAAAAACCAGATAGCGAAGAGATAAAAGATGAGCAGGGGTTAAATACAGAATAATTTCTGCGTGACGTCATGGAGACGCAGATGAGCGAGAGCATCGTCATGAACTATCTAAGGTCTGAGATCTGAAATTTGAAAATCTGAAAAATCTGAAAACTAACATGAGTATTGAAACCACAGCTCCGCTCGTGGCCGTTATCATGGGCAGCAAGTCTGACTGGGAAACGATGCGTCACGCCGACGAAACGCTAACAGAGTTTGGCGTGGCACATGAATGCCGCGTCATGTCGGCGCACCGCACACCGCAATTAGCGGCGGAGTTTTCCTCGACTGCGGCTTCTCGTGGCATTGAAGTCATCATTGCCGCAGCCGGGGGAGCCGCTCATCTCGCCGGCGTGATTGCCGCCCACACAATCTTGCCAGTGCTGGGTGTTCCCATGAAAAGCGATGCGCTCAATGGCATGGATTCTCTCCTGGCCACTGTGCAAATGCCTGCCGGCATTCCGGTCGGTACCTTAGCCATCGGGAAACCTGGCGCTATCAATGCGGCCCTGTTTGCAATTGCCATACTCGCCAACCGCCGGCCTGAACTTCGCTCAAAGCTGGAAGAGTTTCGTAAGCGTCAGGAGCAACAGGTTCGCAGTGTAACGCTTCCATAGACCACCGCCGGGAAGTTCCTTCTTGAAATATACCGACCTTTAGAGCAGAATGCCTTCACCTGAAGTGCCGCGACGGAGAAAGCCTGATTCCCCAGGGACTCCGTTTGTTTTTCACGATTCTTCCTGTCTCGCTTGCTGGAAACCCATAACATGATCGGTGAAACAATCTCCCAGTATCAGATCATCGACCAGCTTGGTGAGGGCGGAATGGGAGTTGTATACCTGGCCGAAGACACCACGCTGGGCCGTCGCGTGGCCATGAAATTCCTCTCCACCACCACGAAAGAATATCGCGCCAGATTTTTGCGAGAAGCACGCGCCGTCTCCGCTTTGACTCACCCGAATATCGCCACAGTCTTTAACTATGGCGAAACGCCTGAAGGCCAGCCTTACATCGTGATGGAACTCATTAGGGGCGAGTCTCTAAGCGATAAACTGCGCGCCGGATCGCTCCCTTTGCCTGAAGCTGTAAGAATTGTGTCCTACATTGCCGAAGCACTCGGCGAAGCTCACCACCAGGGAGTGGTGCACCGCGACGTGAAACCCTCGAACGTCATCATAACTGAGCGCGGCCAGGTCAAGGTGCTCGACTTTGGACTGGTGAAACAAATTGGCGAACACTCCGGCCTCGGCGGAGGCTCTGACCAGAAAACCTTGCCTTCCACGCGCACGCGCAGCGATGTAATCGTCGGCACGCCTCTTTATCTTTCGCCAGAGCAGGCGACGGGAAAGAGCGTGGATGGACGCAGCGATCTGTTTGCCCTGGGCGCTGTTCTTTATGAATGCATCACGGGCCAGTCAGCGTTTGCGGGAGCTAGTCTTATCGAGATCGGCGCGCAGGTCATTCATGTGACGCCGGTAGTGCCTTCGAAACTGAACGATCGCATTCCACGCGAGCTTGATCGAATTACGATGAAGGCAATCGAGAAAAAGGTCGAGGCTCGCTATCAATCGGCGGACGAGTTAATTGAGGACCTGCGACAGCTCCTTCCCACTCTTGATGGTGACGGCTATCGCAAGGGTCGCGGGACGGGATCGTTAACCAAGATGCGCACTAATTCAGCCAGCGCGCTCACTACGATAACTGAAACCTTTCGCCGGCCAGGGCCCTCTTTGGGCACGTTTGTGTTAGCCATACTTGCCGTCGCCATTGTGAGCTGGGTGGCTGTCCGCTGGTGGAAATCGGCGCCTTATGAACCTGCGCCCGCAGTAAGGAAAATGTATGACCAGGGTACCGACGCCATCCGCAATGGGGCGTTTTTGCAAGCAACCAAGGCTCTGGAACAGGCTACAGCGAGTGACCCCAAGTTTGCCCTGGCGCATGCACGGCTTGCGGAAGCCTGGACCGAGCTCGACTCTGTTGACCGGGCCAAAGACGAGATGTTAAAAGCCCAGCCCCTGGGAAGCGCGCCCTCACAATTCGCGCGGCTTGATGCTCTTTATCTCGAGGCGATTCATGCAACCGTAACGCGAGATTATCCAGTTGCAATCAGGGCTTACACCGAATTAGTCAGGCTCTCACCCAACAACCCGCAAGTTTATGTTGACCTCGGCCGCGCCTATGAAAAGAACGAAGAGTTAAAAAAAGCAATTGAGAGCTACATTCAGGCCACGAATCGTGATGCGCAGTATCCCACTCCTTTTCTTCGGGTAGCGATTCTTTACGGGCGACAGGGAGACGAGGCCAGCGCTCGCGCTACGTTTGGTAAAGCCGACGAGCTCTATCAGGCCCTGGGCAACTTTGAAGGACAGACGGAAGTATTTTATCAACGTGGTTATCTTTTCAATCAACTGAATAACTTCCCGGAGGCTCGCCAAAATCTGCAACGAGCATTAGACCTGGCACGCTCAACTGCAAACGAATATCAGCAGGTTAAGACGTTACTAAAACTGGGCGACGTCGAAGCTGATACGGGCAAGCTGGAACAATCCCGACAGTATATTCGTGAGGCCCTGATGCTGGCCCAGGCCAAAGGTATCGATAACCTCACCAAACGAGGACTTGTCGATCTTGGTAACAACTATTATCGAACGGGAGATTTTGAAGAGACAGAAAAGTATTTCAAACAGTCACTGGATCTGTCGCAAAGCCAGAAAGATCCGCGCAACGCCGCGAGAGCATTGCTGTCGCTGGGAAGCCTGGCTGAGCATAGAAATAAACCTGACGAGGTAGTGCAATATGTAGAGCAAGCACTTCCTTTCTATCAAAAAGGAGACTACCGCAAGGAGTCGATTCAGGCTCGACTACTGCTCGCCCGCGCCAGGGTGCAGAAAGGTGACTACGATGTCGCGCTTCAGAGTTTCGAGCAGGCGCTGGAGTTGAGCCAGTCAAGCGATCCCTCTACGACTGGTTTGGCTCATGAGAATATTGGCCTTCTCTTTATCAGGCAGGGCAGATACCCTGAAGCGCTCCCTCACTTTGAAGAGAGCTATGCAATCGCCAAGTCCGTTGGCGACAAAAGGAATGTTGGTCTGAGCCTGGTTGACCGCGCGAACGTACTATGGCGCCTGGGAAACTATGATTCGGCTCGTGCAATGCTTGCAGAAGCTTCAACCATTGCGGAAAGTTCCGAAGCCACCAGTGACTTGAAGCCGGCATACCACCTGGCTATGGCTCGCTTGGCCCTCAGTGAACGTAACTTTCCCGAAGCTGCGGCAAAAGCCCAGCAAGCAATAACTCTGGCCGGCACGCAACAGAATGATCTCGCTATCCCGGCGACATTTACTCTTGGCTTGGCCAGGGCTTTTGCAGGCGCCGCCAGCGCCGGCCAACTCAAATGTCGTCAGGCAGTAGAGATGGCCAGGCAATCCGGCGATCCCGGCCTACTGTCTGAAGCGCTTCTATCACTCGCTGAGGCAATGATTGAAAACGGTAACAGCGTGGGCGCACTTGAGAATGCGCTCGAGTCGGAGACGCTATTCGCTCGTTCCGGCAAAGCAGACCGTGAATGGCTTGCCTTGCTGATTGCCGCGCGCGCCAGCCGCAGCGCCGGCGACTCTCAAAAGGCTAGCGAATACTCGTCAGACGCCAAGGCGTTGCTGGCAGCATTGCAACAGAAATGGGGTAACGATAATTACAACTCTTACCTCAATCGACCCGACGTGAAATTCTCTCGCAAACAACTCAGCGAATTCATCGCTGGCACATCCTAATCCCAACCCAGCCCCAAAGGAGACTCACATGTCAGACCCAGATCCAGGAGAAGGCGGCATAATCATCATCAAAGGTGGTTCCTGCGAAATCCACTTTGACGATGGCGTGTTCAAGCACGACCCGACCGGTCAACCGAAGCGCAAACACAAGCATGACACTTTGAAGATCCAGCGAATCGTCATCAAAGGCAACCAGGAGTTCGACAGCAACGACATTCCCGGCGGCTTCAAGGGTGAAATCAGGATTACCTGCAAACCATAAAAACTGACTTGTTGGCGACGTAGAAGTCGAGAGAAGCTCAGTCCGGTTTGTTTCTGACGGTTGGTTAGAGGGGTGCTTGCAAAACCCTGTCACGCCTGCGCCAGCTGCGGAAGACTGCGGGAATTCTCCCGGCTTAAAAGAAGTTAAACCCCATTCAACCTAAGGAGAACTCTCATGTCAGACCCAGGAGAAGGCGGGATCATCATTATCAAAGGTGGCTCAGTAGATTTGGATTACGACGAGACCGTATTCGAAAAGAATCCTGCAGATCCCAGGAGTCATAGAAACCCAAACAGGAAAATTACCAGAGTCGTAATCACAGGCGATATAACCTTCGACAGTGATGACCATCCTGAAGGTTTGAGGTGCACGATCACGACGACGACGAAGTAAGTAACGATTCGCGCGCAGTTAGAATTGTAATATCGGTACATTAAGCCAGTGTTTCGCCCAGCCACTGGCTGTCGGGTGGAGTTGTGCTTTCTTATCTGACCCCGCCTCGTCGCGTCAGCGTATAAACTACACTCATGGACGGCTGCGAGTGAGCAGGGTGATGATGGCGACAAAGAGTGCCGAACCGATGATCGACCAGATGATCGGAAAGCTTGTGGTGCCGATTTGAATCGCGAAGAGTTCCGGCAATCCCAGTTGGCGCGCCAGCCACATTCCCAAAAGCGCCCCAATGAAGCCGAGCGCGATTGACACCAGACAACCGCCGCGCGAAAAGCCACCGATCGCCTGGCCGAGCGCACCGCAAAGACCGGCGATGATAAGCAGCACAATTAGATCGAGTATTGTCATTTCATTCTCCTTCTAAAAGTCTGGAGTCTGGAGTCTACAGTCCCCTGGGACCTTAAGACTCGCGACTCCAGACTGTGGACTGCAGACTTATTTATCATTTCGGTAAACCTCACCGCCCTTCATTACGAAGCGTACTCGTCGCAAGGCCGAGATATCGCGAGTCGGATTGCCTTCGACGGCGATAAGATCGGCGAAGAGTCCGGCCTTGACCTGACCAATCTTATCTTCCATGTGCAACACGCGCGCATCGATGGAAGTTGCAGAGCGGAGCGCATCGATAGGCGGCATGCCCCAGTTCACCATGCCTTCGATTTCTCGCGCATTGTCACCGTGAGCGAAGACGCCGACGTCGCTGCCGCTGGCAATGGTCACGCCCGCTTCCAGCGCCTGTTTGAAAACAACCTTCTTGCGCTCGGCGTTTGCACCCGCGACTGACAACGTCGGACAAAGCGCCGTGTTGTGCTCTTTCATCAACCGAAACAATTCCGGCGTGCCGCCGTCGCCATGTTCAATCGTTTCGACGCCGGCGAGAATTGCGCGTCGCGCTCCTTCGGTGCTCGTTGCATGCGCCGCGACGGGGATGCCTGCGCTTTTTGCAACGTCGACGGCGAGCTTTAACTCGTCCAGCGTAAAGGTCGCGTGTGCAGTACCGCCTGAACCCCAACGATAATCAGCATATACCTTAATCCAATCGGCGCCTTTGCCGATTTGTTCACGCACCACACGCGTCAGACCGTCAACGCCGTCGGCTTCCTCGGCTCCCTGAGGTACGTTCCATTCAGACGCGTAACCTTTTGGACCATAGCTGCCGGTCGCTACAATCGCGCGAGTAGCCACGACCATTCGCGGACCGGGAATGATTCCCTGTTGCACTGACTGCTTCAGTCCAACATCGGCGTAACCTGCGCCCTCGGTACCAAGGTCGCGAACGGTTGTAAAACCGGCCAGCAGCGTGTTGCGCAGATGATTAGTAGCGCGCGCCACGCGCAGGCTCAAGGCTTCGCGCGCTACCTGATCGTTCCAAACAGTTTCGCTGTAGGGATGGAGTAAGACGTGCGAATGCGCATCGATGAGTCCAGGCATCAGAGTCATACCCGGCAAATCGATTATCTTTGCATCTGAAGGCACCTTGATTTCACTCGCGCGTCCCACTGCTTCAATCTTTTCGCCGCGCACCAGCACCAGCCAGCCGTCGTGCAACTCCGCCGACTCGCCATCGAAGATATGCGCCGGCCTAAGCAGATAAACGGTCTCAACCGGCTTGGCGGACGATTGAGTTTGAGCTGAAGGAGTTGTCCCGGCAAATGCACCGACGACAATAACAACTACGAGGAGCATCAGTGCATAGCGCATTTCGATTAACCTTTTCCGCAACAAACTCAATGGTGATGTACTTTCATTTCATACTCTTATTAGCACCGTGGCTTCAGCCCGGTGGAACAAGTGTCGCCACGAAACCAGAAACCGTTTAAACGGTTTTCCGCGATCTTCTCATACGCTACTCCCACCGGGCTGAAGCCACGGTGTTAATGAGAAGTGACTGCCATTCAAACTGCCCAGCAAACTGATTCGACCCAGCCTGACCCAAGAGCTACTGCTGAGCTGCGAATCCCTTGCGCTTGAGCCACTCGCGCACAACCTCAGCCTGAGCGCGCTTGTTCGCATCGACTTCATAGTTTAACTGCCGCATCACTTCGGTGGGGATCGCGTGTGCCAGTTTGGCCAGCACCTCATTGAGCGCCGGCACGCGCGCAAGGGATTCTTTTCGCACCAGATAGACCGCTTCGTAGGGCGGGAAGTAGTGTCGGTCGTCTTCGAGTTGCACCAGATCAAGTGCCGCGATCCTTCCTTCGGTTGAATTGCCGGCAATCAGATCAACTTGACCGGAAGCAAGCGCGATATAGGTCAGAGAAAGATCCATCTCGCGCGGCTGCTCCGCGAACTGCAACGCGTAAGCTTTAGCAAAGCCTGGATAGCCATCGGCGCGTGACATGAAGTCCTGACCGAATCCCGCGCGCCAATTGCGAGCGTAGGGCACGGCATCAGAAATCGTTTTCAACTTCAGTCTTCTGGCTTCAGCACCGCGGACCAGAATCGCAAAAGTGTTATCGAACCCCAGCGGCTCGCCCACCACGAGGTTGAATTTTTCCGCATACTCTTTTTTGACCTGCTCGTAGACCGCGCGCGGGTCAGTTATCGGCGCATGCTTTAGTATCGCCGTGTAAGCCGTGCCGGTGTATTCGGGATAGATATCGATCTTTCCGGCCAGCAGCGCATCGTGCGGCAAATTTCCGCCGAGCTCAAAGTTGCGCTCAACCGCCACCCAGCGCGCTTCGAGCATCTGCGCCACGATCTCGCCGAGAACTGCCGACTCGGTGAAGTCTTTGGAGCCAACTACTAACGGCACGCCTTGCGACTGGGAACTATGCGAACGCAAATCGCGCGAGCCCACATAAATTCCGGCGATCACGGCAATGGCGATTGCAACGGTGGCGGCAACCGCAACTTTTCTCTGCCCTGAACTTGTGCCCGCCTTCCGCCTGCTACCTATTGAGAAGTGCCGCTCAACCAGACCCAGACCGAAGTCCGCGGTCAAAGCCATTAAAGCCGAGGGCACCGCACCCGCAAGCAGGAGGTTGTTGTCAAACTGTCGGATGCCGCGAAAAATGAAGACTCCAAGACCGCCGGCTCCGACCGCCGCTGCAATGGTAGCGACTCCGATGGCGATCACCATCGCGACCCTCACGCCCGTAACTATAACGCTCATCGCCAGCGGCAATTCCACTTGCCAGAGAATCTGCCGGCCGGTCATTCCCATTGCCACGGCTGCCTCGCGCACATTGGGATCAACTCCCAGAATGCCGGTCACAGTGTTGCGAATCATCGGCAGCAGCGAATAGAGAACCAGCGCGACGATCGCGGTGCGCGCGCCGATGCCGCCGATAAACGGAAGTGGTATCAGAAAACCAAACAACGCGAGACTGGGAATCGTCTGCATCACATTCGCGACTCCCAGCACCGGACCGCGCAAACTCTTTTTGCGAGTAAGCAAGATACCTGTTGGTATTCCGATCAGAACAGCAACGCCGGTGGAAATCAGAACCAGTTCCAGGTGCTCACGCAAATGCGTCAATAGCTCCGGCCAGTTTTGCTCGAGGAAATGCAGAAAGCTCATGCCCTTCCCTCCGCCGGAGCCAGACTAATCGCAGCGACGCCTAGAGTTTCTATGTACGCGAGAGCTAATTCATTCTTCGATTTGAGAAAGTTTTCGGGTGTCTCCAGCAGCAGCAGTTGCCCTGCGTCCATCAATCCGACGCGAGAGCCGAGCAGCAATGCTTCACGCACGTCGTGGGTAACGAAAACAGCAGTTTTCTTGAGTCGCCTGGCGAGCTCTCCAAACTCTCGTTGCAGACTCGCGCGCGTCAGGGGGTCGAGCGCGCCGAACGGCTCGTCTAACAAAAGCAGGGGCGGCTCAGCAGCGAGCGCGCGCGCCACGCCGACGCGCTGTCGCTGGCCTCCTGACAGTTCGCCCGGATAACGTTGAGCAAACTCATTCGACTCGAGGCCAACAAGCGAAAGCAGTTCGTCCACTCGGTTTTTTATCCGCTCTTGGTCCCAGCGTTCGAGCGAAGGAACCAGACCCACATTTCTTTCGACAGTGAAGTGGGGAAAGAGGCCGCCCTCCTGAATCACGTAACCGGTTCGGCGTCGCAGACGAATCGGATCCCAATCGGTCGTTGGTTTGTTTTCGACAATTAACTGACCAGAGGTCGGCAAAAGTAGACGGTTGATGAGTTTGAGAGTGGTGGTCTTGCCGCATCCGGATTTGCCCAGCAGGACAAGCGTCTCGCCCTGCTGAACTGTGAAGCTGAGATGGGAGATTACCGGTGCCGAAGCAGCAGCATGAGAAAAACTTACATCGCGAAACTCGACAATGGGGTTTTCTGATTGCGCGGACATTTGTTGAGCGGCTCTGCCGCCGCACAGTGCGGAAAGGCTTTGCCTTTCCGTCATCTACTTATGAACTTTGAGGCTATGCCTCAAATGGAGGCGCAGCCTCAATGAAGAAATACCTGGAAACGGTAAGGCGGAGCCTTACCGCACTCCGCGGCCGCAAAGCCGCGAAAGAGTCCTCCCTACAAACACTTCGGCCTAATGGAATGCAATTCTGGTCCATACGGGCTCAAACCGCCATCAGCAGATTACTGCTGAACTGTTGCTTTTGATCCAACCAGGTATGCGCAGAAGTAAACCCAGTTTCACCAGCCAGCTTCGCAATTTCGGATAAGTCGTACTTGTAAGAGTTCTCAGTGTGGATCTGTTCACCCTCGCCGAATTGAACTTCCATCTCCAGCTCGCTAATCGTGACGGTTTGCTCACGCATGCTCTCAATGTAGATCTCAACACGGCCTGCAGCTTCGTTATAGAAAGCGCGATGTTGGAAGGCCCGGAGATCGAAGTTGCCGCCAAGTTCGCGGTTGATGCGTGCGAGCACGTTTAAGTTAAACGCCGCGGTCACACCAAGGGCATCGTTGTAAGCAGCTTCTAGTACCCTCTTCTGTTTCTTTAGGTCTGCGCCCAGCAAGAGAGCATCTCCTTCGTGCAACACTTGTCGCAGAGCGCGCAGGAATTTTAGTGCCTCTTCGGGATCGAAGTTGCTGACATTTGAACCGAGAAAGAGCGCAAGCGTGCGGGCCCTCGGCTTCTTCCCTAATTCCGCAAGGCCGGCAAAGTAGTCCGCGGCGTAAGCTTCAACTTTTAGTTGCGGGTACGACTGCAACAGTATGCGCGAACTGCTGTCGAGCGCCGACGCTGATATGTCAACCGGAATGAAAAGAAGCTCAGGTTGCTTTCTCAGCAGCGCTTCGATAATCAGCCTGGTCTTCGAGGCGCTGCCGCTGCCCATCTCGAGCAGGGTAGTATTGCCATCCAGCGAAGAGACTATTTCATCCGCATAGCTCTCCAGGATCTCGTTTTCAGCGCGAGTCAGGTAATACTCAGGCAGGAGACAGATAGCCTCGAACAGCTGTGAGCCCAGTTGGTCATAAAAATACTTAGGTAGAAACCGCTTAGGCTTCGAAGAAAGACCGCGACGCACGTCTGCGGCAAGTCCGGCACGGGGCTCGCGCTTCACCAGGTTGTGGATGAGGAACTTCTCTTCGCTTATCTGTGCCGGCTGGGTTTGTAACACTGCTTCCCTCTGGGCCTGTGCCATGGACTTGAACTATTTAAGTTGTCGCTTCACTGGGTCTGCGTATGATAGCGGATCAACCCCGATTATCAACTACAGGCCCCCCGCTCAATGAACCAACGCGGCTTTGCCGCCGCACAGTGCGGAAAGGCTCCGCCTTTCCGGGGCCACTCTTTATTCTTTTTGAGGCTACGCCTCAAAGAGAGTCATAGCCTCCAGTCAGTTTTAGAGACTTACCGGAAAGGCGGAGCCTTTCGGCATGCGCGGCGGCCGAGCCGCAAGTGGGTACTGTCCTCTTAGAGCGTAGGACAGCACCTGCAAGTCAGCACGCTTGACCGGCAGCGTTTAGCTCGGGCAAGATCAACCATATGTTTTACCTGAATTCCCCCGCAGCCGGCCGGAGTCCCAGCAGGTTTCAATACAGAAAGTTCGTCAGGATAACCGGACTGCTATTGCTGTTGGCGGCGTTCGCTGCTGTTGCCGGGCAAAGCACGGCGCAAAGCTACCGGCGCGAGCTCGAAACGGGCGACAAGGTTTCCCTTTCAATCAAAAACCACAATGGCCGCGTGAGCGTGATCGCATCCGACGAGCAGAAGCAGAATGTCACCATTGAAGCCAGCTCAGCGGGCAGGTTAGTCGATTCAACTGACGTTGAGGCCGTGGCTAAAGGAGGCACGGTGACCATCGAAGTGCGCGATCGTCGTGACAAGGATCGCATCGATCTCATGGTTCGCTTGCCGGCGCGCTCGAAAGTGACAGTTGAAACTCAGGCGGGTTCGGTTGATATCGTTGGCAATCTTGAGTCTGCTGAGGTCAGCACCAATACCGGAACTATTCACGCGGATGTTCCGCTTGAGGCTCTAAAATTCAATTTCGTCTGGAGCGCAAGCAAGCCGCGCTATTTGAGCGATGTGGAGCTTCCCAACATCAAAGAAAAGGCTGCCGGGGTCTTTGCCATTTCCGGCAAGCTCGGTGAGAAGAAGCCCGCCAAAGAAGAGCGTGTGCAACTCGATTTCCTGACGCAACGCGGTGTGGTTTTGCTAAATGTCGATCCGAGCATGGTGCCAAGCGATCTCCGCGAACGACCGCTTACTGAAGCTGCCCGCGCCATCGTGCGCAGCGGTGACAGCCAACTGATTGACGCCATCCGCAAAGTCTCGCCAAAAATGTTTGGTGACTTCGCAAAGACGCTGCCCCCGCCTGAAAGAGAACCCACACTCGTGAGGCGAGCGCCGCCGGGCCAGTTCGTAAGCGTTTTATCTCCGCAGTTGTTGCGCTTCAATGCGAGCGTGACGGATCGCAACGGGCGGGCGATTGGCGGAATGAAGGAGTCGGATTTTACGGTCTATGAAAATGGCATTGAACGCCAGGTGACGAAAGTTGTGCCCACCCACGAGCCTTTCAATCTCGTACTACTGCTGGATGTTTCCGGAAGCGTGGAAGAGCGCATTGACTTTATTCGCAAAGCGGCGCGTGATTTTTTGCACACTACGAGCCCGCAGGATCGAATTGCCATCATCAGTTTTCGCGACGACATTCAGGTGATCTCAGACTTCTCGACCGATCGCAAGCTGCTGTCCAGGAAACTCGATGAAATAGATGCCGGCGGCGCCACCGCGCTTTATGATGCGCTGGGCTATGTTCTAGCGGACACGTTGAAACAGCTTCGCGGAGAACGGACCGCTGTAGTTATCCTTTCAGACGGCGACGACAATAGATCTTTTGTGCCCTTTCCGGCGATTCTGGAGGCAATAATTGAATCGGGAGCATTGATTTATCCGCTGTACGTTCCTTCCGGATTGATCCCAGAGACCAGCGTTCCCAAGCCGGAAGTGACCATTGATCCATTGCGTACCCGTTATCTAACGCTCACTACACGCGCGCACGAAGAGGGCCAGAAATTGGCGCAGGTCTCCGGCGGCGTTTATTACCCGATTCGGCACCTTGCCGAGTTACAACGCGCTTATGACGACGTAGTGGTACAACTGCGCACCGCGTACACAATCACTTACGCTTCCAACTCACGTCCTTCGACTAGTCCCAGAGTGCGCGTGCGCGCCAACCGCGAGGGTGCTTCGGTACGTTTGAGTCCAGTGGTGAACGTAGCCACGCCGTGAATCTATTTACTATCGAATTGCTACCTTGACCTGGAGTTTAATCTCATCGTTCCTGGTATGTACCAACGACTTTTCGCCACTCTCGTGATCTATCTCTTTATGCTCGCCTCTCTCCTGTCTGGGAAAGCGACGGAGCATGAAGCAGGTATCAGCGCGCAAAACTGCGACCAGTCCAGCCAACGCAAGATCTCTTTGAGCGCGGTAAACAAGGAAGGTGGACCGGTCGATAACCTGCGCCTGGAAGACCTGACCATCTCTGAGAACAAAGGCCTCCGCGAGATTCTCAAACTTGAACGCAGAACCAATGAGTCGTTATCAGTTGCCATTCTGATCGACACAAGCGCATCGCAGCAACGCACGTTGGCAGGAACCAAGCTTGCCGCGCAAAAATTTGTCGAGTCGATCTTACGCTCAAGCAAGGATCGGGCGGCATTGGTGTCCTTTACAGGAGAAGCGACAATCGAACAGGACTTGACCGATGATTTGACCAGGCTGCGAGCCGCAATCGATCGAGTCAAGTTTGTGCCTCCTCGAGGTTATCTACTCGGCGGAGTAGTCATCGGCCCCACGCCATCCAGCCGAGCGCAAATACTTCTCGGCGCCACGGCCATCTGGGATGCAATCTGGGCTACTGTGGATGGGATTCAGGCTGCCGGGGACTCGCGCCGGGTAATTGTGCTCCTAACGGATGGCGAGGATACGATCAGCAAAAAGAAACTTCGCGATGCGATCGAGCATGCGGGCACCAACAATGTCGCCATTTTTTCAATCGGTATCGCCGATAGTCAGTATACCGACGTCAACCGCGACAGCCTGAAAAAGTTATCGGAAGAGACCGGTGGCCGCGCTTTCTTCCCCAAGAAAGTGGCGGAACTTGACGGCATATTCTTGCAGACCGCGCAGGCACTTCAGTCCCAATACGTATTGAGCTATTGTGCCGCAAATCAGAAACCCGCGATAAAGCCGCTCAAGATTGAGATTGAGTTTAAGAACGCGCAATTGCGATCCTCACACCTGCGACTCTCATATCCACATTATGCCTTGTAACTAAAATTACAGCGTCTGGCTAAGCGCGGGTTTACTTTTCACCCTTCATCCTTCATCCTTCATCCTTCTTATGTCCCAACCACTCTTTTCATCTCTTTTCGACGAAACCGAGCGCCGGCCGCTGACTGTCAGCGAGTTAACGGAGTCAGTTCGCAAGGCGATCGAAGCGCGCTTCCAGAGCGTATGGGTTGAAGGTGAAATCTCAAACTTTAAGGCGCATTCCTCCGGTCATTGGTATTTCACGATCAAAGACGAAGGGGCCCAACTTCGCGCCAAGTGTTTTCGTTCAGCGAACAGTCGCATAAGATTTCGGCCGACAGACGGCTTGCACGTGAGGGCGCGTGGCCGCCTGACGGTTTATGAAGTTCGCGGCGAATATGAGTTGATTGTGGAAGCGCTTGATCCCGTAGGCGCCGGCGCGTTGCAAGTTGCATTCGAGCAACTCAGGAACCGCCTCCAGGCTGAAGGACTCTTTTCGCCGGAACACAAGCGACCTCTGCCGCTTTTCCCGGGACGGGTAGCGGTGGTTACATCGCCGGCCGGCGCCGCCATCCGAGACATCCTTAATGTTATTTCGCGTCGCACGCGCACCGTTCACGTGCTCTTCTCTCCGACACGCGTTCAGGGTGACGGCGCCGGACGTGACATTGCCAGGGCTATCAAACTGATTAACGACCATCACGATCGCGCCCGTGCAGCAGGACGAATTAAGGATTTAGTAGACGTACTGATTGTCGGTCGGGGTGGCGGCTCAACCGAAGACCTCTGGGCCTTTAATGAGGAGGAAGTGGCCCGCGCGATTCGTGCCTCCGCAATCCCCGTAATCTCGGCGGTGGGCCATGAGACCGATTTCACCATTGCAGATTTTGTCGCCGATGTGAGGGCGCCGACACCGTCGGCAGCGGCTGAGCTTGTTGCCGCACGCGAAGATCAGCTTTGCTCCGCACTAGCTCAGGCAGGACAAAATCTTTCGCAACTGATGCGCTACAGAATAGTGACTGCGCGAACGCGGGTGCAGCAGCAGGCACTTTCAGGAGTGTTCGACGAAGTGCGCGGCAGACTGCGCGACGCCGCATCGGCAATGAATTCAGCGCGGCATCGTCTACAGATATTGTTGAGTCAAACGGTACGAAGCGCGCACCTGCGCGCTGATGCTCTAAGTAACAGCCTGGCGCCTGCCCGGCTACGCGCTCGATTGGCCGAAGCCCGTGTCCGCTTTGATTCGGCGTATACTGGCTGCAATGTTGCGATTGAAACGCAGATAGCTGAGGCTGGGAAGCGTCTCGGACTGGCAGCAGCTTCGCTCGATGCGCTCTCGCCGTTATCCGTGTTGCAACGCGGCTATGCAATCGCGCAAAAGGAGGATGGCAGTCTCCTGCGTGATGCAAAACTGGTTTCCATTGGCGATTCAGTAAATGTGAAACTGGCCAAAGGACGAATCAAGGCCAGCGTGGACGGCATCGAAGAAACGTGAGCTGAATATAGTGGTTGGTTTACAGAAACATAGCCGCGGATTAACGCGGACAAACGCGGATTCGGAGAGAAGGCGAAAACAAGGTATGAAGGTATCAGTCGTTCGGCCGTGGCTTTTTTCTGATCTGCGCTTATCCGCGTGGGTCCGCAGCCGCGTCTTCGGATCGGTCGTCGCGCCGTCTAAGTCAAGAAAATGAAAAACGAAGAACAACCCAAGAGTTTCGAAGCGTCGCTCGAAGCACTGGAACAAATAGTGCGAGAGCTCGAGAGCGGTGATCTGCCACTCGAAAAAAGTTTGGAGTTATTTGAAGATGGCATTCGGCTTTCTCGCCAGTGTCAGGAACGTCTCAATCAGGCTGAGCGTCGCATTGAAGTGTTGCTACGCGATAACCAGGGCCGTCCTGTGGTAAGCGCATTCGAGGAAGCGAAGACGATGTCCGAAGCCAGCACCGCCGGAAATGATGAAAACAACTTCTGAATTAGCATCGGTTGAAACCTTTGGCACTGCGACTGACGTCAATTTGGCAGAATTCGTAGGCGAAACTCGCAAGCTCGTAGACGCAGCGCTCGATCGAATCTTACCTGCGGAGTCAGTTTCCCCTGTAAAAGTCCATGCCGCAATTCGTTGGAGTGTATTCGCCGGCGGCAAGCGCTTTCGGCCCCTGCTTTCAATTGCCGTTGGGAAAACTTTTGGAGCGACCCACGAATTTCTCGTGCACACAGCTTGCGCGCTGGAGATGATTCACACTTATTCGTTGATTCATGATGATCTCCCCTCGATGGATAACGACGATCTCAGGCGCGGACGCGCGACCTGTCATGTTCGCTTCGGCGAAGCGACTGCAATTCTCGCCGGCGACGCACTTCAAACGCTGGCTTTCAAAATCGTTTCGGAAGATGAAAGACTCTCCACCGCAAAGCGTGTCCGTCTAATCTCGGAGGTAGCGGGTGCGGCAGCGACGCCCGGCGGAATGGTAGCGGGACAGGCTTGCGATCTCGAGGCGGAATCGCGTGAGGTAACCGCCGCAGAATTGGAACAGATTCATCGGCTAAAGACCGGCGCTTTGATCATCGCTGCGACCAGGTGCGGAGCCATCATTGCGGAAGCGTCTGAGACTGAACTCGCAGCCATAACCGATTATGCCGCCCAGCTCGGACTGCTTTTCCAGATCACCGACGATCTCCTGGATATTACGGCAACGGCAGAAGCGATCGGTAAAACACCAGGCAAGGACATGCGCTCGAAAAAAGCAACCTACCCGGCACTCCACGGAGTTGAGGCTACTCGCAAACACCTGTCCCACGCCCATCAAACAGCCTGCGCTTCCCTCGACAATATCCACCGGCCAACCGAACTGTTGCGCGCCATCGCCGATTTCATTATGGAGCGCCAAGCGTGAGGCTATCAGGACCGCTATTTCTTACATCCCAGTATTCCTTAAATAAATGAAACTTAGAGTTGAATTAGTTTTCCTTTTGCTTGTGATACCAGCCACCATAGTTTTTGCCGCGGCGTGCCGGCAAAAAACAACGACAACCGAAACCCGAACGGTATTGGATGAGTCGGTTCACAAGAGTGAAATCCAGAAATGGCAAAGCGATCGTCTGGCAAGTCTGATGAAAGATGATGGCTGGCTCACGCTTGTAGGTCTTTTCTGGCTCAATGAAGGTGAGAACAAGTTTGGCAGCGATACGAGTAATCCCGTTGTACTGCCTCGATGGAAAGCGCCGCGCCTGGCTGGGTCCTTATGGCTGGAAAATGGCCGCGTGCGATTAGCCACGCGCCCTGGCGTAGAGATCACAGTGAACAGCGACCCCGTTACAGCGCTCGATCTTAATGACGATAACAACGAAGGCGGCCCAACAATTCTTCGAGTCGGGTCGCTCATCTTGAATGTTGTGAAACGCGGCGATCGCATAGGTGTCAGAGTTAAGGACACTGAGAGCCTGACGCGAAGCGAGTTCAAGGGGCTTGAGTATTATCCGATTGATCCGAAGTGGCGCTTGGAAGCTCGCTTCGAACCTTACCAGCCTGCGAAAATGATTCCCATTACCAATGTGCTGGGCATGACCGATGATGAGACTTCACCGGGTGCGCTGGCGTTTGACGTTGGCGGCAGGATCTATCGAATTGATCCAATACTCGAAAAAGGCGAGACCGATCTCTTCGTGATGATTGCTGACGGAACCACTGGAAAAGAAACGTATGGCGCCGGTCGTTACCTTTACGTATCGCCCCCCGATGCGGCTGGGAAAGTGGTGATTGATTTCAACAAAGCCTATAGTCCGCCCTGTGCTTTCACAAACTTTGCGACCTGCCCCCTGCCGCCGAGGCAAAATCATCTTCCCTTCCGCATCGAAGCCGGCGAGAAGAAATACGCCGGCACTGTGCATTGATCGGCAACGGCTCGATGTCGGGCTTGAATAAAACTACTACTCAATCCGTTTAGAAAGCGCACTTGTGCACCCGCTGAACGAATGGATGGATCTTTGACGCCATCGGGCGCACAAGTGCGCTCTCTAAACGGACACGGTTTGCGCTAATGGGTGGTTGGTTGCGAGCCCTCAGCCGCCTTCTTCTGCATCGCCTTCAAAGTGTCGGGAATAAACGAAGTAATGTGGTGGGTTTCCTCGTGCCCATCAGAAAATGTTTGATAGAGCGCGAAGTCAGGCAGCGAAAGACAACTAAGCGGTGAATGAAGGTTATAGCCGGTATCAATGCCGATGGCGCTGTGAGAGATGTAGATTCCATGACGGCCCACTCGTCCGCGTAACGGAAGGAGCGGCGTCGGCGTGTGTCCAAAGATACAAGGCTTGCCACGGTAGTTCTTATAAAACTCCATATCGCGCATCCAGAGCAGCGCCTGCGGTTCAGTGTCGCGCGGATGCTTCGCGCGATCGAGACCGGCGTGCACGTAAATGGCATAATCATCTTCATGGTAATGGGGAAGCGCATGGAGGAAATCCAAATGCTCCGACGGCATGCTGCTCTCGATCTCCCGGCGCGCATCTTCGAGATCCTGCGCTTTCGTTATGCTCAGAGCTTTTCCCACATACTGCTCAAACGTGCGCTCCCCACCGGTGACCGGAGTAATCCAAAGATTGGCGCTGCCTTCAATAAAATCCAGCAACATCTGTTCATGGTTACCCCGCAAACAAAGCACTCGTTCGCTATTGTCCCGCCGCAGTTTCATTACCAGGTCAACACAACCGGGAGCATCAGGACCGCGATCGATCAAGTCGCCCAAAAAGACGAGCATGTCTGAAGCCTCTTCGCGCGGAAGCATTTCCAACAGGCGATGAAGCTGGGCACAACGGCCGTGAACATCCCCGACAACAAAAGTCTTCATGCAGCGGTTACCTCGCGTTGCTGAAGTGACGTCCTGACCCCTTGCATCATTTCTTTAAAACGAGGGTCGTCATGTAGATCAGACCAGTTTGGATCTGACTCAAACCAGAGATAGTTTTCGTTACCCAGGTCAATCGCCTTTTGCAGCCAGGTCAGCGCCAGCACTTGCCGGCCCTGCAGCAGGTAAGCGGACGCGAGCCAGTAAGCAATGTCGTGATCGGCGGCTGCCGCAACCTTAACTCTTTCCGTCAACTGCTTATTGGCTAGTTCATGTTTGCCCTGCGCGCTCAGACAGGTTGCCAGAATCGGGCGGATTCCGTCCATCTTTGGATGACGCTCAAGCACCTGTTCGAGAATCCGCGTGGCCGCGTCAATCTCGCCACGATAGTAGAGCACTCGCCCGCGGAAGGTTTGGAGCAACGGGTGATCAGGTTCCGTCTCCGCGCCTTGATCGAGTTCATGCAAGGCGTCTTCGTACCGGTGCTGGTACATAAAGATGCGCGCGCGGTGGAAACTGGTCACCACTCGTTCGTTTGGATTGAGCCGGACCATGCGGTCGAAACTCCGCAAGGCGCGCTCGTAGTCACCATCCAGACGAGCCAGATAGCCGCGCGCAAAATGGACCCCAACGTCATTCGGATACTCTTCACGCAACAGCTCAACTTCCTGACGGGCCTTCTGTTTTTGGCCGTTCGAAATGTAGATGAAGATCATGTGCATGCGCGCTTCCAGCAATTTAGGATCAAGCGCCAACGCCTTATTGAATGCCTTCTGCGCGGTTTCATAATCGTTTGCTTCGCCGAGCCCCTTCAGGACTCTATTGACGTAACAACTTCCCAAAGCAGAGTGAGCCAAGGCAAAATTCGGATCCAACTCGGTGGCACGCTCGAAATGATTGATTGCTGACTCCAGATCGGCGCGACTGATGGTGTGGTAAATAAACTGTCCCATGCAATGGCGTCCGCGCAAATACTCCTCCGAAGCTGCGGCGTCACTTGTCGAACCTTTCGCCAGCTCAACCTTTTCGTCCGGACTCAGCTCCACGCGCAGACCATCGACGATGTGCTGCACGATCCTGTCCTGGACGGCAATGATGTCGCTGGCATCGGCGTCGATGCGATCGCTCCAGAGAATGTCGCTTGTTCTCACGTCGAGCAATTGCACCGTTACTCGCAAATGATCTTTAGCACGCAGGAAGCTCGCGGTCAGGATCGCGTCAACGTCCAACTCGCGGCCGACATCGCCCGGATCATATTGCTGCCCCTGGTACTTCACGATAACTGACGATGGGCGCACCACCAGCGCCCGCACGCGCGCCAGTTCCGTGATCACTGCGTCAGCAAGCGAGAACTCGTAGAAGGCAGTCTCCTCGTCGTTGCCCAGGTTCTTGAAGGGCATTATCGCGACGCTCTTGCGGTCGCGATCGCCAAAGGTCGTCGGCGTTTCGTGTGCCTCGCGAGGTTGGGAAAGGCTGCGCCCCGAGGAGCCGGTCGAATTTTCGCTGCCAGTCAGGTTTTTGATCCAGCGCACAGCCCGCGCCATCGGGCCCTCCGCGTTCAGGTGTCGCGGGGCGACCGGCAAACCGCTTTCGTCGATAATCGCGCCGCTGGTCATTGCCAGGTCGCGCACAACCGCGCGCAGGTCATCGCGAAACTGCGCGATCTGCTGATACCGATCGCGTGGACTCTTTTGCAGGGCGCGGTCGATTACTTGTTGCAGGCGAGGGGGAACAGGAGCCTGCCTCGCGATATTGATGGGAACCGGTTCTTCATATAGCACGGCGTGACGCACATCAACAGCCGTCTTTCCGCGAAAAGGCCAGGTGCCCGTAAGCATTTCGTAGAGCAAGACGCCCGTTGAAAAAATGTCGGCGCGTGAATCGACGCGATCGCCGCGGGCCTGTTCCGGCGCGGCATAGGTGGCAGTGCCGTAGGGCACGCCCACTTCCGTTAACTCAGTGTGATGAATTCCGGAAGTTCGCGCCGCGTCGTCGTCGAGTAATTTGGCAAGGCCAAAATCGAGAACTTTAACCTCGCCCTTGCTGGTCACCATGACGTTGCCGGCCTTGATGTCGCGGTGGATGATCCCCTGTGCATGCGCGGCAGCAAGCGCGTCCGCTACTTTAATGGCAATGGAGAGAGCGCTCTCGAGCTGCAAGGGCTTGCCCTTTACCAACTGCCGCACATTGCGCCCGGGAATGTACTGCATCGCAATGAAATGAACGCCGTCAATTTCGTTGAGATCGAAAATGGTGCAGATGTTGGCGTGATCCAGAGAAGAGGCCAGACGCGCCTCGCGCTCAAAACGTTTCACATTTGCTTCTTTGGCTAAAAGCTCTTCCGGCAGGACTTTGATTACGACTGTGCGGCCGAGTTTGGAATCAATCGCTTTATAGACGGTCCCCTGCCCGCCCGCACCGAGCTTCTCGAGAATCTTGTAATTCCCTAGCGTTGTTCCAACCATGAGGTAATTGCTTTCGCCTTATTTAACTCCCAACCCTCCCCCCACCGCAACCCGCCTTTACACGCCCACACGCGTGCGCGTAAACTGGCCTGCCCAGACCCACTGGCTACCTCAGTAATAATTAGCAAACCCAGGAGAACTAAATGCCTCGCCGCTCGATATTCTTTCTGACAGCGCTACTCGTTGTTTGTTGCTTTGTTCAACTCGCGAGCAACGCTCAGGGCCAAACTCGAGAACAGTCTCCACTTAAATCCGTAATTACCGAAAAGATACCGACTAAGACGGAGAAAACTGCCGATTATTCACAGGAGGCGATTGTTCTTGAGCAACTCAAGATGTTTTATCGTTTCGAAAAAGACGGGACCGGTCAGCGTGAGCTCAGCGTCCGTGTACGGGTCCAGAGTGAAGCCGGCTTGCAAAGGTTCGGACAACTGGTATTCGCATACAGCTCG
>DASXQM010000290.1:0-22152 GCA_036507195.1 Pyrinomonadaceae bacterium
CGGGGAACCACTCGACTCGCTCCGCCGGCATGCAAAGCTACTGGAGGCCGGAAAGGAATCTTACCTAAAGCCCGAGGAGTTCCTGAGCCAGAACACGGACGGAGCCGGCAACCCACTGGCGCGCGTATATTCGCGGAGGGAAGCACGCGAGCTATTCAAGGATTTCTCGGAAATAACTTTGAAGACTTACTTTCTCAATAAGCGCTGGCTGCCGGTGATCGGAAACATGTTGCCGCGGTCTTTGGAGTCGCGGCTGGCGTCGCACTGGGGCTGGCATCTTTGGATTTATGCCACTAAGTAGAGCTGTGAATTTTGTGCTTTGAACTTGGCTCCATTGCGGGCGGGGCAATAAGTTGACGAGGAAGTACAAAGAACAAAGTACAAAGTACAAAGAACAAAGTACAGAGATCAATGCGAAGCATTCTAATCACAGGCGGCGCGGGGTTCATTGGTTCGCACCTTGTCGATCGTTTGCTCTCTGAAGGCGCATGGCAAGTTTCAGTTGTCGATGACTTCAATGAGTTTTATGATCCGGCAATCAAGCGTGCGAATGTAAGCCGCCACGAGAAGAACCAAGGCTATCGTTTATTCGAAGCGGACATTCGAGACAAGACCGCCCTAAAACGGATCTTTGATGAGAACGCGTTCGCCTGCATTGTGCACCTCGCCGCGCGCGCGGGCGTACGCCCTTCTTTGGAACAACCGCTGCTTTACGTTGAAACGAACATCGACGGCACAATGAATCTGTTGGAGTTGGCCCGCGAGCACGCCATTCGGCAGTTTGTGTTTGGTTCTTCTTCCTCGGTGTATGGCATCAACGCCAAAGTGCCTTTCAGCGAAGACGATCCCATTCGTCAACCAATTTCCCCTTACGCAGCAACTAAGGCTGCCGGCGAGTTGCTTTGCCACACGTATTCACATCTCTACGGTATACGCTCGGTCTGTTTACGCTTCTTCACCGTTTACGGACCACGCCAGCGCCCTGATCTTGCAATTCACAAGTTCGCGCGGCTGATTAGCGAAGGCAAACCAATTCCTGTTTTTGGAGATGGCACAACGCGCCGCGATTACACGTTTATCGATGACATCATCGCCGGTGTTCGTGCCGCGATAGACTACTCCGACAGTGAATATGAAGTGTTCAACCTTGGCGAGTCGCGCACGGTAGAGTTGTGCGAGCTGATCTCGCTACTCGAGAAGGAGCTGGGAGCCACGGCGAAGGTGGACCGCCAGCCTTTACAACCCGGTGATGTACCCCAAACTTTTGCCGACATAACGAAAGCTCGACGGTTACTTGGTTACGATCCGCAGACGCAAATTGAAGCGGGTATTAAGAAATTCGCTGAGTGGTTTCGAGAACAGAGCTCAGGCGATTGACCAGGTTCAGAATGGCAGCATTCGCGCCTCGGCCGCCGACAGTATGAGCAAAGTCTGACTCGACGTAGTATCACTCAATCTACCCCTGCGGCTTTGCCGTCGCACAGTGCGGTAAGGCTCTGCCAGGCTCTGCCTTACCGCTAGTCTTTGAAATTAACTGGAGGCTCCACCTCCCATTCATGAGGCGCAGCCTCAAAAAGATAAAGGAAGTGCCGGAAAGGCGAAGCCTCTCCGCACTGTGCGGCGGCCGAGCCGCGCTGATTCATTGAGTGACGCATTGGAAGGTGACGGTACGGCGGCAGCGCGAAACTCGGTTTGCCAATCCACGAACCTCGCTATCCGATATGGGAGCGAGGTTCTAATGCTTTACAATGCATAGCAGAGATCAGGCCAATGTCCATCACGACAGACATCATCGAGGAACCGCTGCCGCGCGAGATGCAGCAACACACCTACGCGATCATGCGTCGGGTGGAGGAAAGCCACTGGTGGTTTGTCGGCCGGCGGCGGATTATTGGTAGTTTTCTGGAGCGCCTGTGTCGCGATCTGCGCGCTCTAAAGGTGGGTACGGCGGAGCACGGCGGGCAAGGCTCAGTTCTTGACATACTCGATGTCGGCTGCGGGACGGGAGCGAATCTCGAAATGCTTTCGCAATTCGGTGCAGCGGAGGGGGTCGATGTTTCCTCCGAAGCGTTGTCTTTTTGCCAGGCGCGCGGATTAACGAATGTGAAACAAGGCGCGGCGGAGGCATTGCCCTACGAGGCCGATTCGTTTGATCTGGTTACGGGTCTCGATGTGGTGGAACATCTTGATGACGATCTGGCAGGTTTGCAGGAGATGCGGCGCGTGTTGCGTCGTGAGGGGCGGGCGCTGTTGTTTGTGCCCGCTTTTATGTTTCTGTGGGGTGTCCAGGACGACGTCAGCAATCACCGACGCCGTTACACCTTGAAAGAGCTGAAGCGAGTGGTCCGGGAGGCGGGCTTCGAGATTGAACGTGCGACTTATGTGAACCTCAGCTTTTTTGCTCCGATACTTCTCGGTCGACTCTTCATGCGCGCCACGCGGCTGCGCCCGGAGTCAGAAAATAATCTGACGGTAGGGTTTCTGAATGGCGCGCTGGGGAGGTTTTTGGGAGCAGAGAGTGTGCCGCTGCGCTATTTGAATTTCCCTTTCGGAGTCTCAATTATCTGTGTGGCGCGGAGAATTGATTAAGAGATACTCCAGTCTAGAGTGGGCACTTGTGCTTCCGGATCGAATCGGCGGACAAGTCGCTCTCTAACGATATAGCAAACTGTTGCCTTAACTGTAAAAGTGAGTTCCTAAAGCAGTGAGTGGAGAATCGTGAAAATCTACGACGAAGAAGAGACCTTGATCGAAAATGCTTCAACGCCGTTGAGTGGGGAGAGACCAGAGTTGTCGGTTTTCCTTCCCGTCTACAACGAAGAGCCAAATCTGCTGCCACTCCAGGCGAAGTTAGACGAAGCGCTGAAAGCTCTGGGCCGAACCGCTGAAATTATTTATGTTGATGATGGTTCGACCGATGGCAGTTTGAACGTTTTGCGCGAACTGGCGCGAATCGACAACCGCGTTCGCGTGGTTGCGTTGCGGCGCAACTACGGTCAGACCGCGGCGATGGCCGCCGGCATCGATGCCGCCTGCGGGGAGGTATTGATTCCGATGGACGCCGATATGCAAAACGACCCGGCGGACATTGTGCGCCTGCTTGAGAAACTCGAGGAAGGCTATGACGTAGTTTCCGGCTGGCGCAAGGACCGGCAGGACAAGTTAATCACGCGCAAGATTCCTTCAATGCTGGCCAATCGCCTGATCTCCTGGATTGGCGGCGTGCCGCTGCATGATTACGGCTGCTCGCTGAAGGCCTACCGGCGCGAGTCGATCGAAGACGTGCGTCTTTATGGTGAAATGCATCGCTTCATTCCAATTTATGCCTCCTGGGCCGGCGCACGCGTGGCCGAGATTCCGGTCGAGCATCACGCTCGCACCATGGGTAAGTCAAAGTATGGGTTGTCGCGCACGTTAAAAGTCGTGTTCGACCTGATGACGATCAAATTCATGGCGTCGTATCAAACGAAGCCGCTTTATATTTTTGGCACTGCCGGGCTACTAACATTCGTTGTGTCGTTTCTTTCCGGACTGTTCGCGCTGCTGATGAAATTTGCCTCATGGCCCAAGCACGCGGATTTGGTTCAGACTCCGTTGCCTGTGATGGCTATGGTCCTATTGGTATTGGGTATCCAGTTTTTCCTGATGGGACTCCTGGCCGAGATGCTCGTGCGTACGTACCACGAGTCGCAGGCAAAATCGATTTATGCGGTACGTGAAAAGATCGGATTCGAATAGAGTGGTGAGTGATGAGTACTGAGTACTCAGTACTGAGGTGATAAATGATGAGCGAACAGTTTCGGTTTTTTACTCAGTACTCATGACTCATCACTATAGTTTTTTATGTGTGGAATAACCGGCTGGGCCAACCTTGACTCACGCACGCCGCCGCCTGAAGGTGCTCGAGAACTCCTGCACTCAATGTGCGAACGCATGGTTCATCGCGGGCCGGATTCTGAAGGGCTAATGGTCTCCGGCAGCGCGGCGCTGGGAATGCGGCGCCTCGCGATCATCGATTTGGTCACCGGGGAACAGCCCACCTTCAACGAGGATAATAGCGTCGCCGTTATCCTTAACGGCGAAATCTACAACTATCGCGAACTCCGCCAGGATCTCGAAAAACGCGGACATGAGTTCCGCAGCCAGTCTGACACCGAAGTGCTGCCGCATCTCTATGAAGAGTACGGGGACGGGATGGTTCAGCACTTAAACGGCATGTTTGCTTTTGCGTTGTGGGACTCGAAGCAGCGCCGGTTGCTGCTTGCGCGCGATCGTTTTGGTGAGAAACCGCTTTACTGGGCCGTCTTTGACAGCACTTTGCTTTTTGCGTCAGAGCCGAAGGTTCTGCTGGCGCATCCAGCCGTCAAAAGCTCGCTAAACCTGGAGGCGCTACGCCGTTATCTCTCATTTGATTACGTGCCCGCGCCGCTTACGATTTACCAGGGCATACACAAACTACCCGCAGCGCACACCTTAACTCTCGAGGATGGCAAGATTGAGACCCGCTCTTACTGGTGTCTGAGCTACAAAACTAAACAACCGCCTCCGAATGAAATTGAAGCCGCCGAACATCTGCGGGGACTGTTGGCCGAGTCGGTGCGCATGCGTCTGGTTTCAGATGTGCCTTTGGGCGTCTTGCTCTCGGGCGGCGTTGATTCATCGACGATCGCGGCGCTCGCGGTGCGTGCTTCATCTGAGCCAGTTAAAACGTTTTCGATTTCGTTTGCGGAATCTTCTTTTGATGAGTCGGAGTATGCCAGAGCGGTCGCCAAGTTTCTCGGCACTGATCACCACGAGGAGCGCCTCAGCGCAAACCTCGCGGCAAACCTTGTCGGCGAAATCGGGTCGTGGATGGATGAACCGTTCAGCGACCCATCGCTGGTTCCGACCTACCTGTTGTCGCGCTTCACGCGCAAGCACGTAACCGTCGCCCTGGGAGGCGATGGCGGCGACGAGCTCTTTGCGGGGTATCCGATGTATCGTGGCCATCGCTGGGCAGAAAACTACTCGCGAATTCCTAATTTCCTGCGCGCGCGCGTAATCGAGCCGCTGATTGGGCTGCTTCCGGTAAAGACCAAGAATCTTTCCTTTGACTACAAAGCGACCCGATTTATTGCCGGGACAAAATACGATCGTGTTGCCCGGCATCACATTTGGTTTGGCTCGTTTAATCCGGCTGAGCAGGAAATGCTGTTGACTCCGGAAGTGCTTCGCAACAGCGACCCGGACATTTATCGCGAGGCGCGACAGATGTTGGTTGAGTGTGATTCCTCTGATATCGTCGAGCAGATGCAAAGTCTCGACACGCGGCTTTACCTCGCTGAAGACATACTGACGAAAGTTGATCGCGCCAGCATGGCGGTTTCGCTGGAAGTGCGCGCGCCATTTCTCGATCCCAGAGTGGCCGAGTTTGCTGCTTCGTTGCCGGCGAATTACAAACTGAGAGGCCGGAAAACGAAATACATTTTAAAGCGCGCTATTACGGATTTCCTTCCTCCTTTTGTGGCGCGCCGAGGCAAGAAAGGCTTTGGTGTGCCGGTGGCGGAATGGTTGAAGGGAAAATTGCGGCCGCTGGCGCGCGACCTCTTATCGCCTGAGCGGGTGCGCAAGGCCGGCGTCTTCAATCCCGATTACGTAACAAAACTACAGGATGAACATGAGCGTGGAGTGGCAAATCATCGCAAGCTTCTCTGGACCTTACTCATGTTTGAACTCTGGCATGAGAGCTTTATCGAAACGCCCCGGCGAATTGAAACTTCGGTGAACAGTAGGCAGTAAGCAGCCGCAGATTTCCACGGATAACCACGGATCAGATTAAGAAATGGGAAACATAAGCTGAGCAAAGGTTTTTCAGATCCGCAATTTGCGTTTATCTGCGGCTAACAGAAAATCGTTTAGAGGCGGGCGTTGCCCGCCGTTTCTATGCAATATCCAGCTTTAGAACAGGTGTTTGAGGATCTTTTCCAGTGGTGCCGCCGGCACGATTTTGCCGGCTACGATCCATTTGATGCGTTAAACAGTCAGATCTTTCAGTCAACTCCTTTCCAGCATTTCCGAACAGCGCGACTGATCTGGACGCAACTCTGCAAGCGATCACCCTGGAATCTGCGCCCGCTTGTTCTTGTTCCACCGCAGAGAAATTCAAAAGGAGTAGCTATCTTTGCCCTGGCGACACTCGCAAACTATCGCCGCCTGAGAACAGCCGAAGCTGAAACAGAGACGCGCGCACTCCTCGAAGATTTGTGGCAGATGCGAATTCAGGGTTACAGCGGCGCTGCATGGGGTTACAACTTCGCCTGGCAAAGCCGCAACTTTTTTGCGCCGCAAGGCACGCCTATGATTGTGCCGACGGCTTTTGCCACGCGCGCGCTGATCGAGGCGTACAAAACATTCGCCGACGGCAGGTATTTACAAATGGCGCGCAGCAGTTGCGATTTCATTCGCAGTGATCTCAAGCGAACAGATGAATCGGAAGATGAAGTTTGTTTCAGCTACTCACCTTTGGACAGCACGCAGATTTTCAACGCAAGTTTGCTCGCTGGCGAAACTTTGTCGAGCGTTGGCGCGCTCACGGGAGAAAACGAGCTTTGTGGTTTGGCTGTTCGCGCCGCGCGTTATGTTGTTCGCAGGCAGCGTGAAGACGGCTCCTGGACTTATGGCGCTGAAACTGATCAGCAATGGGTGGACAATTTCCACACTGCCTACGTGTTGCTGTCGCTCTCGAGAATTGTGAAGTCTGGCAACGGCGCGGGAGTTGCTTTGAATTACGCACTGCAGCGCGGTTACGAGTTCTGGCGCGAGCGCTTCTTTCTTGCAGACGGGTGGCCAAAATACTACCATGACAGCCTTTATCCAGCGGATGCGCATGCGGCAGCTACCGCAATCATCGTGCTCACCGAGTTGCAGGCATTGGATCAAGGCGCGCTGCCGCTAGCCGAAAAGATTGCCGCCTGGACTATTCGCAACCTGCGCGACGGCCGGGGGTTCTTTTACTATCAGCGCCGGCGTTTCTTTACCATTAAAACGGCCTACATGCGTTGGACACAAGCGTGGATACTTTATGCGCTGGGGCGTTTGCTTGAAGAGAAGACTTTGTAACGCGAACGGTTAGTCTGCAGACTCTCTGGGATTCAGTGTTTGATAAAAACCGAAGAGTGCTCTAAGGCAATGACGACGCAAACCAATAGTTTGCGTTATGACGAGAAAAGAATTCTAAAATGCCGATAGGGTCCGATGTGTCGTTGGGAAAGGATGTACGGATTTACCAGCCCGACTTGGTGAATCTCTATGGTTGCGCGATTGCCGCGGAAACCAAAATAGGCGCATTCGTGGAGATACAAAAAAACGCATCGGTGGGAGCGCGCTGTAAGATTTCCTCGCATAGTTTTATCTGTGAGGGAGTGACGATTGAGGATGAAGTATTCGTCGGCCATGGTGTGATGTTCACCAACGATCTTTATCCGCGCGCCGTCAACGACGACGGCACGCTGCAGACGGAAACCGACTGGACCGTGGTCTCAACACGCGTGAAGCGGCGAGCGTCAATTGGAAGTAACGCGACGATAATGGCGGGCGTTACTATTGGCGAGGCAGCCCTGGTCGGAGCGGGTGCGGTAGTTACCACCGACGTGGCGGACTACGCGATTGTCGCTGGTGTTCCGGCGCGCGTAATTGGCGATGTGAGGAAGCGACTCAGCCAAATACCGCAGGCCAGGCTGGATTACGCATGATCAAAGTTGGAGTTATCGGCTATGGATACTGGGGCCCAAACCTGGTGCGAAACTTCATGGAAGCGCCGGGCTCCACAGTTGTAGCCGTTTGCGATCTGCGCAGCGAACGATTGCTGCAGTTGCGGACCCGCTATCCTACGATCAAGACCATCAGCAATTGTTGCGAGTTGTTTGCAGACCCGCAAATCGATGCGATTGTTATCGCCACGCCCGTGTCGTCGCACTTTGAGTTGGGGATGGCGGCGCTCAAAGCCGACAAGCACGTCCTGATCGAGAAGCCCATCGCCGCAGATTCCGAGCAAGCGCTCCAGTTGATTGAAGAGGCGACCAAACGTAAACGTGTTCTTATGGTGGATCACACCTTTGTTTATACAAGCGCGGTGCGAAAGATTCGCGAGCTAATCACTGCGAACGCTCTGGGCGATATTTACTACTATGACGCCGTGCGCGTTAACCTGGGACTCTTCCAGCACGATGTAAACGTCATTTGGGACCTGGCCATTCACGATCTTTCAATAATGGATTATGTGCTGCCGACAAGAGCAACGGCAGTATCGGCCACGGGCATCAGCCACATTCCTGGTCAACCCGAAAACGTGGCGTACATCACGCTCTTTTTTGACAACCCGCAGATTGCGCACGTTCACGTTAATTGGCTCACGCCCGTCAAAGTCAGACATACTCTTATTGGCGGCAGCGACAAAATGATTCTTTACGACGACCTGGAGCCGAGCGAGAAAGTTAAGATTTATGACAAGGGCATCACTGTTTCACAAAGCCCTGAAGCGGTTTACGAGATGCTTGTCAGTTATCGTTCCGGCGACATGTGGGCGCCACGACTGGACGCGACGGAAGCGCTGCACACCGAGGCGTTACACTTTATTGATTGCATTGAACATCACAAACAACCGGAGACCGATGGCGAGGCAGGCTTGCGACTGGTGCGGATCGTAGAAGCCGCGGAAAGATCGCTGCGCGGGCGTGGTCAACTGGTGGAGATTAATTAAGCAAAACGACATGATTCCTTTAGTAGATCTGAAAAGCCAATACCAAAGCATCAAAACTGAGATTGATAGCGCCATCTCAGAAGTGATTGAGAGCTGCCAGTTCATTTTGGGCCCGAAGGTCGAAGCGTTTGAAACGGATTTCGCTTCTTACTGTCAATCGCGCTTCGCTTTCGGAGTAAACTCGGGCACCAGTGCGGTACACCTGGCCTTGCTGGCGGCTGGGGTCGGACCGGGTGACGAAGTCATCACAGTTAGTTACACCTTTGTCGCGACCGTTGCGGGTATCTTATACACGGGAGCGACGCCAGTTTTCGTTGACATCGATCCGCGTACCTGCAACATCGATCCAGCGAAGGTTGAAGCGGCGATTACTCCACGGACTAAGGTGCTCATGCCGGTGCACCTTTATGGAAGCTGCGCCGACATGGATCCGATCATCGATATCGCGCGCCGGCACAACCTGACTTTGATTGAAGACGCGGCGCAGGCCCACGGCGCGGAATACAAAGGACGGCGGGCCGGAAGCATGGGCGATATTGCTTGTTTTAGTTTTTATCCCGGGAAAAACCTGGGCGCCTATGGCGAAGGCGGAGCGGTCGTAACTAGCAACGAGCGTTATGTCGACCTTATCAAGCAGCTGCGGGATCAGGGACAGAGTGAAAAGTATAATCACCAGCGTGTTGGTTACAACTATCGCATGGAAGCCATTCAGGGAGCAGTCCTGGGCGTGAAACTAAGGCATCTCGACGATTGGAACAGGGCGCGCCGACGACTTGCTGAAGTCTATCGCCGCGAGCTTGCGGATACGGGCTTGCGCCTGCTTGAAGAACCGCTTGGCGGCACCTCTGTCCATCACATCTTTCCCTTGTTCACTGAGCGGCGCGATGAGTTGAGGGCGCATCTCGATGGCGCGGGCGTGAGCACCGGAGTTCACTATCCGATCCCCGTTCACCTGCAACGCGGTTACCGCGGCCTGGGATACAAACCCGGCGATTTACCGCAAACGGAGCGCGCTTGTCAGGAGGTACTTTCGCTTCCGATGTATCCCGAACTCTCGAATGAAACCGTGAGGCAGATTGCTGATTCGGTGCGGCAGTTTTGCTGCCAACCGGTTGCGCTACATCCCTAGCTCATATTTGCTGATATCGGTCATATCGTTTTCCTGTGTTTCCGTCTCGGGTTCTTCTCAATGCGAATCTGGATCGATCTGGCAAACTCACCGCATGTGCCATTCTTCCGCTCGCTCGCTAATGAATTCACGCGACGTAATCACGACATCGTAGTCACTGCGCGAGCGTTTGCCGAAACTGTCGCACTAGCTGAAGCCGCCGGGTTTGCTCCACAGGTTATTGGCGGGCACGGCGGCGGGAAACTTTCCGGCAAAGCCGGTAACCTGGTGCAGCGTGCGCTGGCGCTCGCGCGTTGGGCCCGCGGTCGCAAGCTCGATCTGGCGCTCAGCCATAACTCGTATTCGCAAATCCTGGCGGCGCGCGCGTTGTCCTTAAAATCCGTAACGCTGATGGATTATGAGCATCAACCGGCAAACCATCTGGCCTTCCGTCTGGCCTCGCGGATCATAGTTCCGCGCGCGTTTCCCGAAGCATCCCTGTCTCGCTTTGGTGCGGCTGCTGCGAAGGTAAAACGATATGACGGGATAAAGGAAGAGGTTTACCTGGCAAACTTTCAAAGTGATCCGATGTTTGAAGAGCAACTTAGGGCACTGGGCATCAGTACGACAGACGTGCTTGTAACTGTGCGGCCCCCAGCCGGCGAAGCGCTTTATCATCGCTTCGAAAATGAACTGTTTGACCAGCTACTCGCGCGTCTTTCGGATAAACCTTCAGTAAAAACTGTGCTATTGCCTCGCAACGAAGCGCAACGAAAAACCTACAGCGCGCGCTCCGGTCCACAACTGATTCTGCCTCCCGGTCCGATTGATGGTGGGAATCTCATTGCCTATAGCGATCTGGTCGTCAGCGCCGGAGGGACAATGAATCGTGAAGCAGCGGCCTTGGGAATTCCCGCGGCATCAATCTATCGGGGTGAATGGGCTGCGATCGACGAAGAGCTTGTAAGGGAAGGAAGGCTGCGAAGAATATCCACGCTCGAGGATGTTCTTGAATTGCCCGTTCAAAAGAAGGTCACCGCGACTCCTCGCCGCGCGGTCCATGTAGTTACGGAAGTGGCTGATTTAATACTCGGGGCGTAATCTTTTGCTATTCTATGCGCCGGATACACCGGTTGCCCTGGATACCGTTTAGAACGCGCACTTGTGCGCTCCTGTCAAGTGGGGACAAGTCCCCTCTCTAAACGTCCGGGGTTCTTGTGTCCTTTTCAAGTGAGTGGCGTTGCCAGGTGAGTAGGAAAGATCGTGAGAGTCGAGCAAATCAAAAATCCGCTGGTTGAAGCGAGGACTGTGCGGGCCCGTTCACGGGCGCCCCAGTGGGTCATCCCCACGATCAAGGCAGCACTGGTAGTGACAGACATTCTGATCGCGGCGCTGTCGTTTGGCGCGGCTTTCTACGCGCGCGAAGGCGGGCCAATATTTGACCAAACCCGCCCTGATATCTTCGGCTGGAGCGCGAGGTTTGCTCCTTACGGCGCGCTGATGCTCTTTGTAATCCTGATACGTTTGCTGGCGCTTCGTTACTACGATCTTTACCGGCTGCGCGGCGAGTTTTCTTTCTTCGACGATGGCATACGAGTCTTTAAATCAACGGCCATCGGCTCACTACTCATCGTGGCGGCTGCGTTTTTGTACCGCGGCGGGTTCCACTATCGAGCTTTCTCGTACGCCCGCAGTGTATTCGTCCTCGATTTTCTAATCGCCCTGAGCAGCTTCTATTCGCTCAGGCTGCTGGTGCGGGGCGCTCAGACTTTTTGTAGATTGCGCGGAGTGAATTTAATCCCAACGCTGGTAGTTGGTCGTGGTCCGGAAGCGGCATTCTGCATCAAGGAGATGCGCGAACGTCCCTCCCTTGGGTATCGTGTGATAGGCGCGGTCGATAGCGGCGCGCTCAGTGCCGGCCTGCCCGAGACCTATGAAGGAGTCCCGGTGGTAAGCGATCTAGCGGGACTGCCGGAAGCGATTCGGGAAGCAGCTGCGAATGAGGTCATAATCGCTGACTCTCACGTCGATGGCGACGCACTGTTTGACGTGATGATGCGTTGCGGCCGGCGGCGTGGGGTGGAGTTTCGCATCGCGCCCAGCCTTTTCAATTGCTTACCGAGTAAGACTGAAGTTGATCAAATTGGCGCCTTGCCAATGATCAGGCTTTTTCGCGAGCCGTTGTCCGATTTCGCGCGTGGCACCAAGCGCATTTCCGATATCATTATCGCCTCTCTCACGCTTGCGCTGCTCTCGCCCTTCTGGCTGTTGATTGCGTTGCTTATAAAGTTTGACTCGAAAGGCCCGATCTTCTATGCACAGGAGCGCGTGGGGATGGATGGGCGGATTTTTGTTGTTTACAAATTCCGCACCATGCGCGTGGATGCCGACAGCGAAATCCACCGTGAATATCAGCGGAAGTTTATTGCCGGACACGCCGAAGCCAATGTCGGGGACGCGAAGAAGCCGGCATATAAACTGCGCGACGATCCGCGCATTACACGCATCGGACGCATATTGCGCCGCTTGAGTCTTGATGAAGTGCCGCAGCTGTTTAATGTGTTGCGTGGCGACATGAGCGTGGTTGGCCCACGGCCGCCCATCCCCTACGAAGTCGAAGCTTACGAGCTGCGACATCGAAAACGTCTCGATATGAAGCCGGGACTGACGGGACTGTGGCAGGTGTCTGGCAGAAACCGTTTGCCTTTCGAAGAGATGGTGAAGCTGGATCTCTTCTATATCGAGAATTGGTCGTTGCTTTTTGATCTGAAGATTATCCTGCGTACGGTACTGGTCATGCTGCGCGGCGATGGCTACTAAATTGGTTTCGTTAAAATCGGGTTGATTGGTTGTGGGTTATTGAGTCGTGAAATCAAGGTGAAAGCGGAAACTCAGGTTACCAGCCAGGCAGCTAAAGTGCTTGATGTCGCGCTCGTCGCCTTTCTTTTCTTGTTCGCGGCCGCTGCCCCAAACTCGATTGCTGTCACTCAAAGCGCATGGCTGATCGGAATTGTCCTATGGCTGGCCCGATTTGCGTTTCGGCCGCGGCCGAAACTTTATAGAACGCCGATCGATTATTTTATACTCGGCTTCTTTATCCTCACGGGTTTGTCGTCCGTTCTCTCCTACGAGCCCATGGTTTCTATCGGAAAAGTGCGAGCAGCCAGTCTCTTCACCATAATTTATTTGTTTGCCGAAAACGTACCTTCGCTGCGAGTGACGCGCCTGCTCGCGCTTACCCTCATATCTGCGTGCATGGTCAATGTTTTTTACACCGCCGGCGAGCGCTTGGTGGGGCGCGCGGTAAAAGTTTATGGCGTGTCCGAGAACAGTCCTCTCTACAAAGCAGGCATTCGCGACGGAGATACGCTGCTGGAAGTCGATAAGCAAAAGCTGAGCGACCCGCAGGAGTTGGTTAGCGCTCTCTCAAAGCCTGACAAAAAACCGGCGGCTGTTCTGACTTATCGCCATGAGTTGCAGCCGGTTTTCAAGGTTCCTAGAGGAAGTGTTCTGCCTGGTAGTAATCCGTTGGAACAACTAGGCATCGGAAGCTGGTCAAGAGGACGTGATTGGCGCGCATCAGGGCTCTATGGTCAGTTTGTTACTTATGCTGAAGTCCTGCAGTTGATCATCGCGCTTACGTTGGGAATCTTTGTGAGTCTGCCAACTAAACGGAATTGGGCTGGAGCCTTGCTGCTTGTGGCGCTTGCGGGATTCGGTTTCGCGTTGTTACTGACTGTCACGCGCGCATCCTGGCTTGGTTGTGCAGTTTCCACCTTGATAATCCTCCTGCTGGGCGTTGGCAGACGCACTTTGATCCTCATCGGCGTATTGGCCATTCCGCTCGTACTAGCAGGCCTATTCGTGCTGCAGCAGAAGCGCAACGTCGCCTTTATCGATCAGGCGGATCAGTCGACAACGTGGCGCGAGACTGTCTGGCATGAAGGCTTCAACCTGCTGGTAAGCAAGCCTCGCCATTTGCTGGTTGGCGTGGGCATGGATTCGATCAAAGCGCACTGGCGCCAGTGGGGAATGTTTGACGGTGGCCGTATACCCTGGGGCCACATGCACTCAAACCTCCTGCAGATCGCGCTCGAACGCGGGGTGCCGGCCCTGATTCTGTGGCTGGCTTTTCTTTACGTCTACACACGCACACTCTGGCGCTCGATTCGAAGCGGAGCGAAACTTGAGTGGATTGACAGGGGAATCTTATTGGGAGCATTAGGCGGACTGGCGGGTTTCATTACTTCCGGCCTGGTACACTACAACTGGGGCGACTCGGAAGTAGTAATGGTCCTGTTCATGATCATGGGATTGTCGCTGGCTCTACATGACCGTGCTGTCGTCGATTGATTAGTCGTTCGATTGATTAGTCCATTTGGCCTGGAATCTCATTCACACCACACTTCGACCAAAGATCGAACCCATCAAACCCAGACGTTGCAACCTTAATCCGAGGGATGAATGTAACCACGCAGGACTTTGATTCGGCGAAGGGAATAGGGTGATCCCTTCAGATTACCGTTAGCCAAAATCGAATTACTTAGATTCGTCTCCATAGCTTTGCACCTCTTGCAAAGGGGTTCTTACCCATGAGCAAGACAACCCCCGCCTTGGCATATCAGTTGCCACTTATCCTCGCGCGAGCGCTTTACTAGCGGTTTTCTTGCCAAAATGAACGATCTTTGAAGTGAAGCGATGCCATCTTGACTGGTGCTCTGTCGCGTTGACCTAAAGACCTGAGATTCCGGGTTACATAAGCAGACCCAGAATTAGCGAGTAGAGTTCGTCAGCAAAAGTGGTCGAGATGTTACCGGCCTTGTCAGTCGAGATGATGCCGGTGGTCGCGATGGTAGTCGAGATATTACCGGCCTTGGTGGTCGAGATATTACCGGCAAAGGCGGTAGAGGTCATGGCCAAGGTCAAAACTGAGGTGCAAAGAAGCAACTGAAAGCGTTTCATTATAGTTCTCCTGGTGAATAGAACGTTTGCTGGGGATTGGTCGGGTTCGAGTGGGGTGGTTGCTCTGGAAAAGCTCCCCATTTTGGGCCCGGCCGTTAACAAATAACCGTTTCGCGTCTTCTCTTATTCAAGGCATGTGCCAAGGCTAGCAAAGGGCGCTGTTGAACGTGCAAGTGCATGTGGGAGAGGTATTTAACGAATAGTAAGGCGGTACCCTCCGCGAGATCCGTGAGGAAGAGAAAATGTGTAGTGGGTATACAGGTCTTCGCTGCCAGGCGAGATTTGCATCACCTATGTCTTTTACTTGCACCAATTAATGCAACAAGCACGTAGTTGTGCGGTTGTGCATACCGCAGTGTCAGTGGATACTTAGTAAGCAGCGCCCCTTTAGTGCCTCAGTGACTCCTCTCGAATCGCTCAATACGTCGTGATGGCCAATCGCCAGGTAAGAGGTTTCTAACAATGCCAGCCGCTATCAAGCTATTAGAGCAGCTTCAATTTTCACCGCTGACCATAAGTGGACAGGTCCTGGCGTCCTGTACTATTGCGCGTGAACAGCTCGAGGTTGGGGATTTCGATGCCGGATGTGCCGCTCTCCGGCGTTGGTGGAAGATCGGAGAATGGCCGAATCAGCAGGGCCTGAACCAGCTCGCCGCTGCCGAATTGCTCTTAACCGCCGGTGTGCTGAGCGACTCCATCGCCCGGACAACGCGCGTCTCCGGAGGACAAAGACTTGCCGAGGCGCTTCTCAACGGGGCCATAGCTTTATTCGACCATCTTGGAGAACGCACGAGGACTTTAGAGAGTCGGATTGAACTGGGATGTTGTTATTACCATCAGGGACTCTTTGACCTCTCGCGCACGACCCTGCGCTCTGCCCTTGTTGCCCTCCCGGACAGTGAATGCGAACTAAAGGCGGCCGCTTTGATTCGACTGGCGATCCTCGAGCGCCACGCTGGTCGTCTGCACGATGCACTCAATCTTTTGAATGAAACCGTCCCCGTCGCCGATAGTACAGGCGCCCGGATTCAAGGCCGCCTCCATTCCGAGTTTGCAACTACACTGAAGGAACTCGGAATTGCGGAGAATAAGATCCCCTACTTTGACAGAGCGCTTGGTCACTACCGAGAAGCTCTTTTGCATTTCGAAGCTATCGGTAACCGTCGCTTAGTCGCCGCGGTCGAAAACAATCATGGATACCTATTGCTGACGTTGAAGAGACTTGACGAGGCACAGGTCCATCTAAAGCGTGCGCGCGAGGTCTTCGACGGTTTAGGCGATAGTGTTGGTTGCGCCCAGGTGGATGAAACGCTGGCGCAGCTGTATCTCGCTTCCGAACAGTACGGTCTTGCAGACCGTGCGGTCAGGCTTGCAGTCAACACCCTGGAAACAAGTGGCGAAGAAGCCTTGCTCGCCGAAGCCTTGACCACGCATGGTCTGGTGCTTTGCAGGTTGGGTCACCGCCACGAAGCGAAGCCTATCCTCGAAAGAGCCAGGCGAGTCGCAGAACGATGCGGAGACTACGAAGGGGCCGGCAAAGCTCTGCTGATCTTGATCGAAGAGATGTGCGACCAACTCGGTGATGACGAGCGTCGCGAGATCGGGTCGCAAACCAATCAGCTACTGGCAAATTCGCAACTGGCATCGACAAGGGAACGCTTGCGAATTTGTCTCGGTCGTATTGCCGCAGCCCATGCTGAACATGAGGAACAACGAGAGAGAGCGGCTACCGCGGAGAAAATGGCCGCCCTTGGCGAACTTTCTTTTGGCGTCGCACATAACGTCAACAACACGCTGACTGGAATTCTGGGACGCGCGCAGCTACTGCTACGCACCAGTGACCCGGAAAAGATTAGCTCTGGAATCGAGTTGATTATTAAAAGCGCTGAAGACGGCGCACACATTATCCGGCGAATCCAGGACTTTGCCAGAGAGCGACCCAGCCGCAGATTTCAGGCGGTTTCAGTGGCTGCGTTGATGAAAGACGTTTGCGAGATGAGCCGTCCGCGGTGGGAATCACGGGTTGAAGGGCCGCAGGTTCGCGTGGCGCTTGTGGCCGATTGCACTGCGTCGGTCATGGGTGATGCAGTGGAACTCCGCGAAGTACTCGTTAACATGATCTATAACGCAATCGACGCGATGCCTGCAGGCGGTGAGATTCGCATGAGCTCGCACGAAACAAATGGCCGCATAGTGTTAATGATCGCCGACAGCGGTACAGGCATGGCCCCTGAAGTTAAGTCGCGTCTGTTCGATCCTTTCTTTACGACCAAGGGCAAGGGCGGCACCGGCATGGGAATGGCAGTCAGCTTTGGCATCATTCGCAGGCACAACGGCTCAATTGACGTGGAAAGCGAGCCCGGTCGAGGCACAACCTTTCGTATTTCTCTTCCTGTGGCCGAAGGTGCCGCGGCAGACGCCGCCGCTGGTCTCGCAGAGCCGGAGCCTTCAGGTGGAGAAGACGGAATGCATGTGCTGGTGGTCGACGATGAAGCGGCTGTGAGAGACGTGCTACGCGAGGCTTTGGAAGCCGAAGGCTGCGAAGTAATTGTAGCCGAAAGCGGTGAGATGGCCCTGAAGATCTACGACGCCAGGAAAGGCAGACTCGATATTGTATTTACCGACATCGGGATGCCCGAGATGAGCGGCTGGGAACTAGCCAACGAAATCCGAAAGCGCTCAGAAACAATGCCGCTGGCAATCGTAAGTGGCTGGGCCGACGCAATTGGTTGTGATGCACGCCAGGCAATCAAAGCGGACTGGGTAGTCTCAAAGCCATTCGACATTGCGACAATCGCCGCGATTGCGAATGAAGTTGCCGAACGAAAGAAAAACTCGGTAAAAGTTACAGCCGAAGAGGCGATTAATGATGTACGTGCGCTGCTGGGGATGGCGTAAAGTTAAGCGCTGGCGCTGAGTTGGTAACGTTCGAGTTTGAGGTAGAGGCCGCGCCGGGTGAGTCCGAGTTCGCGAGCGGCGCGTGAAATGTTACCGCCATGCTTACGCAGCGCGTCGGCGATCATGCGGCGTTCAACATCTGCCAGAGCATCAGCGAGAGTAACGTTTTGCAATGAACTCGCCGGCATTGAGGCCAGTGTCGAAGCTGGCGAACTGGGCGTAGCAGGTACGGACGTTCGCTTGAGTTCCGGAGAAAGATGGTCGGGAGTAATGATTGTGGCATCGTCGGCGCGCGCAACCACTCGCTGGATTTCGTTGCACAGCTGGCGAACGTTGCCGGGCCAATCGCTGACCATTAAAAGGTCAACCGCCGGTGGCGTGATTTGAATGTCACGGCGGCCAAACTTCGCCGAGTAGTGATTAATGTAATAATTGACTATGGTGGGGATTTCCGAGCGACGCTCACGCAAAGGCGGCACGCGCAAGCGGATGACGTTTAGACGATAATAAAGATCCTCTCGAAAACGACCCTGCGCCACCATGTCTTCCAAATCAGTGTTTGTCGCGGCAATAATGCGGACGTCCACTTTCAGCGGGCGCTGCTCACCCAGCGGTTGAATCTCACCTTCCTGCAAAAACCGTAACAGCTTTGGTTGTAGATCAAGCGGAAGGTCCCCGATTTCATCCAGAAAAAGGGTTCCTCCCGCAGCGGTACGAATGACGCCGGCAGAGTCTGTAACCGCACCGGTAAAGGCGCCGCGACGGTATCCAAACAAATAACCTTCCGAGAGTTCCTTGGGAACTGCCGTGCAATTGAACGGAACGAACACTTTCGAACGACGCGTCGAAAGCGCGTGAATCGCGCGTGCCACCAACTCCTTACCTGTGCCGGATTCCCCCGTAACCAAAACGGTGACATCTGAAGACCTGATCTTGTGAACCTCTTCTACGAGTTTAGTCATGGCCGGGCTTGAATGAATGAAACCCGACATGAGACTCGTGCCGGCAAGCTCCGCAGGCTGTTGAACCCGCGAACCCTTCTGAGAGCCGGCCCTAAGGGCACAAACATCCATGCCAAGTTCTGCCACACGCATTAACGGCTCGAGCGAGAGCCCGCCGGGAAGATTCGCGCGGCTGCGGGGCGAAATGTAAAGCGTCGCGGGAGGAGCATGGGATGATCGCAGTTGTAGGATGGCCGCATCGTTCTTCTTTGCGTAGGCAGTTTGCGCCTCGTCATCGATCAACTGATCGAGTTGTTCAGCGATCTTCGCGCTTTCAGCCGGTGTGCAACCGTGGGCTATGACCACACGCCGCCGGTTGTGTTCGCCTGGCTCCGTGATTACTACAGACTTCGCACTTGTCTCCTGACGCATGATGGCCGCAAGCTCACGCAACAACAGTTCTCGCGAGGTCACAGCCTCGGCAAGCCTCAGCATGAGTAATTGAGGCAGGGCTGACTGCTCCTCGCTCCTTTCGGGCGCTGTGCGGTCGAGGTTGGCAAGCGCCGCTTCTGCTCGCTTCTGATCCAGCTTTGCTCCGAGTTCGCGAAAGGCATTTACCGCGCGCGAAAGATGTTCCATCGCGCGACTGGGCTGGCTGGAAGAGTAAGCGCGTCCGAGTTCGATGTGAGCGCGGGCGGCGCGATAACGATCGCCAAGCATGTCAAAAATAGAGACGCTGCTTCCGAAATGTTGTGCCGCTGAAGAAAAGTCGGATTGCACCACTGCCAGCATGCCGAAAAGCCGGTGCGACTCTCCCGCAAAGCTAAGGTCGGTAGTAGACTCGGTTGTTTCGCCAGTTAGCTTTTCCAACTGCAGGGAGCATTTGTCGGTCTCGCCGTTTCGCAGATGTGCTTCCGCCAGTATTAAGCGCGACTCAGAGATGGCCTGGCGATCGCCAATGCTGTCAGCAAGGGAAAGTGCCTCGTTTCCAATTCCGAGCGCCTTTGCGTGGTCCTCCATGGCGAGGTAACAGCGAGCCAACGTTCTCAATGCCTGGCACGCATACCACTTATTGCCATCGTCAGTGGCGAGCGCCACCGCGCGCACCAGGTAGTCCTTGGCTTCGTCAAGCTCCCCTCGTAACATCAGTAACTCGCCGAGCGAGTCGAGAATCATCGGCACCTTTCCACCGCGTTCGTCCGCCTCTGAAGCGAGGGCTAAAGCACGTTCCAAAGCCTCCTGCGCCCTGCTCCATTGACCAATCAAAACCAGATTAATACCGAGATTGTTATAACCATTTGCGGCGCTTCCCTTATGGTCAGTACGTTCGTAGTAACTAATTGCTTTCTCGAGATAGCGAATGCCTTCCTGGGGCCGCTTTAGAAACCAACATGCGCCCGCCATGTTGGAATAGATTCTTCCGAGCATGTAACTTGCCGGATGATCGCCGATGAGTTTAAGAGCTTGCTCTAGATTTTCGAGACTCGCTTCGTAGTCGCCTTCCTGCAAATCCGCGAGAGCGATCCCAAAATAAGCCTCGGCTAGACCGCGCCATTCCCCGGTTTGACGGAAATGCTCCAAGGCTCGTTGCGCGTAATCGCGGGCAATCGGGTATTCAGAGATACTACGATAGACGCGTGATAGCGCGGCATATACAGGGCCGTTGTTTTGCTCAGTCTCGCTTTCAGAGAACTCACGCAACGCGCCTTTGAGAATTGAAATCGCTTTTGGATGATCGCCGCTGTAGTTGTATGCCAGACCAATCTGAACTTTGAGTGATTGAATAACCTGCTGGTCGAGTTTAGCTCTCGAATCCGGAGATTCATACATTGCCACCGAGGCCAGCGAGTCGCGATACTGACCCTGCATTTCGAGCGCGGTCGACAAAGCACAACGGGCAAGAGCGAGGATCGAAGGATTGTTCTGTGCAGCAGAAATAAGTAACGCAAGCCGAGACTTGGCTTCCGCGGAGAGGCCTTGATCGAGAAGCGAGCGAACCTCGTCTAACTCTTCGAGCAGATTCTGGTTTGAGGGCTGGCGCGAACGCGAGCGCAGTCGGACGCGCGCATCAGCGAGATCGACCACACCTTTGCCGCTTGAGGATCCTTCCGGGGGAGAGTTAGTCCCCGAACCTTCTTTCTTTGCCATGTAATCCTTTAGAAACGGTCAATTCAGTCCGTTTTTCACAGCACACTTTGTTGAAGCGGGTGGAAGGTCAGGTGCGCCGGCAATCTCCCACGGAGCCGCGCATCCAATTAAGCAACAAACAGTCTAGAATCTAACACACGCAAGAAAAGGCGTCCACCTGCGTTTCCTTCAATTTGGCTTAGGAAAGACGAGTATTGCGTCGCTGACGGGGCGCTCACCGGTTTGATCGGAAGGTCTGTTTACAACCTTATTGTGGATAACCATCGTGGTTGAACCGCCTCCATCGAGATTCATAGCTTCAACTGCGCCAAACTCGAGCAGCAGCTCGGCCAGCATTTCTAAACTCATTCCCGTGCTGACCCCTGGTTGACGCCCGTCCACGGTGACCAGTAAGAGTTTTCCCGATTCCAACTTCGCGACTGCGGTTCGTGGATGGCGATCAGTCGCGAATCCTGGGGCCATCTTTTCTTCTTTGTCGGTAATCGCAATTTTGCCGCCTTTGATGAGTTGAGGGCCGCCTCCGAGCACGCTGTAAGCGCGCATCCAATCGACGTCAGCTCCAGACTCTATGGAGTTTAGCCGCCAGGCGAAGTTGACCCTGATGTCTTTGCGAACGTGAGTTTTCACCCATTCGCGCGCTCTGCCAACAGCGGAAATGACGTAACCACCGGCAGGGATTTCGCTGCTGCCCTTGAGATCGCGGATGGCGGTGGCTCTGCTTCTTCGCACCACGACCTCGATTCCGCCAGCATTAGTCAGCGTAGTACGGTGAAATTTGGGCGTAAAAATAATCAACTCATCAGGCGAAAGAGGACGATTCAGCCCCTGTACGGAATGCTTGGCGCGTCCAACTGAGATTTCTCCAGCGAATCTTAAATGACCAAAAATTACTTCGGTTTTGTGTCCAGCGTCGACTAGCCCAAACTCGGCCCGCTCGTTATAGGGTTCACTGATCAATGCGCGGTCAAGAATTAAAAGTCCGAGTGACTCACCTCGATAAGTTCCAGCAATCCGGAAGTAACCACCGTTTGTTGCGGCAGGCGCGCCATATCTGGCCGCCAGGGAACTAACGGTCTCCAGGCCAACGCCTTCATCGAGTGCGTGAACAATCTTCAACCTCGCGCGCGTGAGATCAATTCGGAGGACATTTATGAACCAGGGACCGGTCAACTCATCCTTCGACGTGTGTCCGCTGGTCGTTTGACCGTGTTCAATTCCGGGCTCAACCTCCTGAAACTTCAGAGACTCGGTGAACCGAATACTCCTGGTCACTTGTCCCTGGACGCTTCCAGTAGGAGTTTGCCCGGGGCCTAAAGTCGACAGAACGAGTAGGAGGGCCCAGCTTAGCAAATGACCAT
>DASXQM010000291.1:0-6831 GCA_036507195.1 Pyrinomonadaceae bacterium
CAGATCATTCTACTCACGAAGATGTTGGCTAACCTCGATCTCGTCTTCTACGATTTCTCAACCGGCAAGCCGGTGCATACCTGGCATGATGCGAAACCCTTTGTTTAGGAGTTCAAGCTTTCGCTTGCTGTTACCCAGTCAACAACCTGAAGGCTACCGCCCCACGCGGGCTACGGCGTTCCCCGGAGTTGAACTCTGAACCTTTCCTGGTGGCAGTCTTTCCATCTTTCAAAAGTTTACGATTCATGCGTAATATATGTATGTCTGCAACCATTCAGGCAGGCGACGGGCGAGAATGCCTGTCCTATCTAAACTCAAGGAGAACGCATCTGAATGACTTACGTCGTTGCAGAACCCTGTGTGAACTGCCGCTACACTGATTGTGCACTCGTCTGTCCCGTTGAGGCTTTTCACCTCGATGACGATATGTTGCACATCAATCCGGAAACGTGCATCGATTGTGATGCCTGTGTTCCCGAGTGTCCGGTGGAAGCGATCTTCGCCGAAGCCAACGTTCCGCCCGAGTGGGCCCACTTTACGCAAATGAATGCGGAGAAGTCTCTTAGTGGTTTGCCAACGATCACCGCAAGGCTGGATCCCCTTTGCGAATCGGTTGCGGCTGCTCACTAAGTAAGAAATGAAAAAGAATACCAAGCGCATGCTGGGCGGCCTGGCTTTAGCTGCCGGGGCGTTTGGGGCCGCGAGTACGTTTTTGAAGAAGAAGCGAGTGGGAAGTAAACAACAACGAGCGGCAAAGAAATCGCCCAACGTCTGGGCACGACCGGGTATGACTGTAACATTTCGCGCGGAATTGATGCCGGGACGCGATCGGGAGCAACGAACTGCGCGGGTTAAAGAACTGCTTCCCAGCGGGCGCGTGACGCTGCACGAAATTGCCGGTGAACATGCTCAGAACGAGTTTGATCGGGTCAGTTAAAGTCCAAAGCCCAAAGACCAAAGCCTATCAGAACCGCGAGCGGTAGCGACCGGCCAAACAGATATTGATGCATCACTACTGCCAAACACTCTTTTGACAGTTGAACCCCTGAGCCGATCGCTACTCGCGGTGCTGATAAGAGATTGGGACCTTCGACGCGAGACCTACCAGTTATAAGTCCTGCCGGGCTCCATCACTTCCAGCCCCGGAATTTTCAACGCATTGAGTTCATCGATAACCATTTGGCGGTAGGCGGGCTTTATGTGTACCGCAAGAATGTCCAGGCCGTTGTGATGGAGCTTACGCAGATCGCGCTGTAAAGAGGCCGGAGTGAAGTGACGGGAGACTTCAGCCAGTTTCGCCATCGAATTGGGGAAGGACGCCTCGATTAAGAGAGCGTCTATGCGGGGGGCGCGATTAATGGCGCTCCAAAGCTCGTCGGTCTCCGCAGTGTCAGAACTAAAAGCTACGATGCTCTTGCCGTCCGAAACTACCAGTCCCACCGTTGGCACGATGTGATTAACTGCAACGGCGGTCACGGTGAGATGGGCGATTCGAAACTCCTCACCAGTAGGAATCGGAACGTATTCCATCACAGGCCCATACTCGTTTTTCAGTTCGGAGAAGCGTGGATAAACATTCCAGTTGAAAATGTCCCGCTCCAGCAGCTCAATTACTTCTGGAGTGGCGTAGATGCGCACCGGGCTTCTTAGAGTTTCAAAAAGATCGTCGATGAAAATCGGAAGGCTGGCAATGTGGTCCATGTGAGGGTGGGTCACAATTATGTCGCGCACTTTCTCACGCTGCTCGCTAGTCAGCGCCAGCGCGATACTGCCAGCGTCAACAGCAACACACTCGTCGATGAGAAAACATGTCAGACGTTGTTCGGAGGTTGCGTGGCCCTGACTATCAAAGGTGCTTGGTAGGAGTTGAACTCTCATCAGCTCGAGGAAGAGACCACCTTCGCTTTGCGTGGGCTAGTATAAGTCAATCGCAAGAAAATGGGCGAACTTTGTTACCGGCCGCCCTTTTAGTTGCCGCGCATCCTTCTTAATAGATCTTGCAGCGTCCGCCGGTACGCCGCTTCACGTTCTTGCGCGTCGGCCGCGGTGATGCCACGGGCAATACGACTACGATGGAAAGCGAGTTCACTAGCTATCTGATTCAATTGCCTGGCGGCTTGCCATTGGCTAATCCCGCCGCGTGAAAATGCGTTAAAGGTGGAGCCCATCCGACCCCTGATTGTACAGAGTTGGTCATACTCCTGCTGGGTTAGTAGTCCGCCCTGATAATCCGCGACCAGATGCTCGCGGACGATTTGACCCTCGCGGCGGAGTGCGAGAATTATCACCACGAGTATGAGAAAGAATGCGGGAATCATAATCACAATGTAGGTGAGAACCCATACAATGCCTCCAAAAAGAACGCCGGAACCGTTCCAGATACTATGCATTGCAATTGCCGCCAGCAAGCCCATAATTGGCGCAATCCATTTCACAGCAGTGTTTCGTGATTGACGTGCCAGCCCTAGTCCAATTCCAGTCAAGCTGGTGAACATCGGATGTGAGAAGGGTGCCAACGCTCCTCGGAGAATAAAAACAAAAGTCAGACCACCGCCGCCATGTTCCATCACCGCGTTACCGTAGTATTGGATATTTTCGGTCATCGCGAAGCCCAAACCAGCCATCGCCGCGTAGACGATGCCATCGATGACGCCGTCAAACTCGTCCTTCTTCCAGAAGAAGAAGATAAAAAGGATCAGGGCTTTGGCGCTTTCTTCCACGATTGGCGCCGAAATGACAGCCCCAAATGTTCGCCCAGCTCTCGCGCTATGGGTCAGCAAGTGCACTACGTCGCGGCTGGCTGTATTGATTAAGAAGGCGAAGAACACTGCCACCAGCGCGCCCCAAAAAAATGCGGTCGTCAGCATCCAGGCCGGCTCAGCTTCATAACGATCAATCCAGAGAATAAGGACCAGATAAAGTGGAACCGGCACGGTGGCCGATACCAGTCCGATCAAGAGAGCCACCGGACCCGTCTCGACGCCGATCAAAAAAAGGACAATGAGTCCGAGCAGAAGAGCGATCAGGGCGGCCAGGACGCCGAAGACAATTTTAACGGCATTCGCACTGCCCGAAGGCTTTATCGGGATCGGGTCCGCAAAGGCTGTTCGGGGATCATTAGTCATGGCTAACTGACTTCCAAAACAGTCGAAGGAGATTCAGGCTATATGAATGGGATTAGTAAAGTCGGCGCTGAGTATATACAGATAACGATTCAAGAGCGAGCTTTTGGGCAGCAATAGTTTCCTGCTTGAGGAGAAATCCAACCAGGACACAACCATCATCGACGATCGCGATTCAGCGAGCACAGGTTTGCGCGCGTCCTCCATCAATTGAATAGGTTGCTCCGGTTATCCACGAGGCGCGCTCTGACGCGAGGAAGAAGATCAGTTCGGCAATTTCGCGTGCTTCGCCAACCCTTCCGAGGGGGTGAGTAGCTTTCGAGTGATCGAGGAAAGCGTCGTACTGTTCCTGGGTCATGCCGCCGCGTTTATGGATTTCGGTAACCACCACACCGGGATTGACAGCGTTTACCCGCACGCCCTTTGCCGCCAGCTCAAGCGCGGCGCATCGAGTTAATTGGTCCAGGCCAGCTTTGGAGACGCAGTAGGCCAACACGCCGGGAAACGCGCGCAATCCCGTGACACTCGAGACATTGACGATATTGCCGCGCCTCGCGATTATTGAGGGCAGAGCTTTCTGCATCAGTATGAACGGCGCCCGCAGGTTGATCCCTAGCATGGCGTCCCAAGCCTCCAGCGGGGTATCTTCAATTGTGCCGGTCGAAATATGGCCGGCGGCGTTCACGAGGACGTCGATTCCGTCAAAGTGGTCTGCCGTTTTCGAGACAGCCAACTCAGCTTCTTCTTCGAGCGACAGGTCGGCCCGAATCGCCAGGCATTGCACGCCTGAACTATCAAGCTCTTCCTTTAGTTTTGATAGCGCCGCTTCATCTCTTCCAACCGCCGCAATGCTCGCGCCGGCCGCGGCAAATCGCAAGGCAGCCGCTTTGCCGATGCCCGATGTTGCGCCCGTGATGAGCAGAGTCTTTTTCGCAAACTCTTTGTCCATGCTTTTTCCTTTTTCCTGTTAACGATGTCGACGGGCCCGCCGTTAGTAGACTCGTCTCGCCTCTCTGTGTTATCTCTGAGCTCTCTCTGGTCTCGGCGGTCAGTGCATTTGAGGACTTCTATCACCGCAGAAGTCGCAGAGAACGCCCCGGGTTAAGCAGAAAAGACCCGCAGCTTAGGTCATGACCAGGCCATCATATATTGACAGCAGAATACTAAAAAGCCGACTATTGTGCGTATCCATATGGGGCGCAGGTCGCGTCCTGGGCTTCGCCCGCCGGCCAGAACATTCAATGCATTGAAATGGCCGCTTTAAGTCAGGTCCTGAGAGAAACACACTTGGGCAACAACTCCGCGGATGATTTTTTTCCGAGAGCCCCGCGATCACACGTGCACAGCTCTGGTGAAGCGGCGCGCAGGCGCGCTTCCCGAGCTCGCATGCCTTCCAGTGCCGGGTATCTTTTGGGTGCGTTTGTGGCCGCGATAGCCTTGTTCTTCGCTCTCTGGTGGATGCTGGTCAGCGGCGGTGATGAGGCCCCGTGGATTCCAGCCGGACTTGCTGCGAGCGTGGTGCTGCTGGTGGCTTTGTCTGCGCGCGAAGTTGTGATGCGGAGGGCGTGGACGCGTTATCTCCTGGACCAGGGAGGGGAACCGTCAGTCCGCGCGAGCGGTGAACATAAGCGCCCGGCAGCAAAGTCGCATTCCACCTCATTACTTTCAGCAGCCTGGCGAACTATTCAGAAACAGTCAGAAGAAGCCAACGCAGCCTCCAACCCGGAGCTACACTTTGAGGTCTTTCATCTCTGTCAGGACTATCTGGCGACAGCGGATGAAGCTTTAAGATCGAGCAGTCTCGCCTCGGAAAAACGGAATGCGATCAGGGCGGGCCGGGAACGCGTACGGGCGCTGCAAAAGCACCATCTATTGACGTGGGCCAGAGACTCCTCACGGACGTTGACCTACGAAGCGCAACAACGTGCTCGTACTTCCGAGAGGATTGAAGCCGCAAATCGCGCGCTGCATTGCCTGGAATCTGCCTTACAATTTTATCCTCAGGAAACGGAATTGCTTGAATCAAGCGTGGCAATTCGCGAGTTTATTGCTTCAGTTAAGGTGGCCCACTGGGTTGAGTTGGCCGAGCGATCAGCCTTCAAAGGCCATTATCGCCGCGCCATTGATCGTTACAAGGATGCGCTTTTTTACCTCAGCCGCGAATCGGTGAAAGAGGAAATAAAGGTGGCGAGTACTGAGCGAATTGGACGCGAGATTGAATTGTTGCAGGCTCGTGTTCGTGACCGGAAAAATGGTAAAGCCGAAAGAGAGCAAGGAATGGATGATCAGGAAAGGGCACCCAGATGATTTCTCAGAAGTGTCCCAAGTGTCGTAGTTCGCGCATAAGGAAGGGCTATAAACCCACGCCGCTGCTTTTTCGCCTGGTTGGCATCCACTATCTTTTGTGCAATCATTGCAACTTACTTTTTACGGGCTTCGCAGTTCCAGGTACGGTCGGACGATCTAGCCGGAAAACCTCCCCGCGAAGTAGCGCAGATGCAAATCAGGGCACAATCCCCGAATTCTCAGGTCCAGAGGATTACTAGGGACGACCGGCGGGGATTGATTTTCTGAGGCGTGAAGGCATCGATCCCATCCGCCGATCCATCTTTGGGAGGTCGATTGACTCAAGTTTGGTGGTTTTCTGAGGTGTTTTATGAAAAGAAGTTTGGTGCTTGTCGCGGTCGTGCTCAGTTTGACTCTTCCGGCTTTGGTGCGAGCACAGGAGCAGCAAAGCGCTCCTAACGCTCCAGGCTCGACGTTTTCCCAGTCGCCGTCGGTCGATAACCAGGGTATTAGAAATTACCTTCTAGGCCCGGGCGATGTACTCGACGTAAGAGTGTTTGGACAACCTGATCTCAGTGCTATGGTCGAGATCGATAGCGACGGCAACGTTAGTTCCTTGCCGTTTTTGGAATCGCCAATTCCCGCGAAGTGTCGCACGGAAAAAGCACTGCAAAAAGACATAGCGGACGCTTACGGAAAGTACATCAAGAATCCGCAAGTGAGTGTTCGAATCGCGGAACGAAAGAGCCGCCAGCCGGCCACGGTGTTTGGTGCCGTCAGACAACCGACGCGTGTTCTGATGCAACGCAAGGTTAGGCTCAACGAGTTGATAGCCTCGTCAGGAGGATTCACTGAACGCGCCTCGGGCACGATTCAGATACTTCACACCGAACCCGTGATGTGTCCGCAGCCAGGTGAGGAAGCAGACGCTGCTCCTATCGACGGTACGAAGATTCCTCTACAAATCGTGAAGATCTCAGAGCTAAGGGCCGGACTACCGCAGGCGAATCCAACGATCAGACCGGGTGATATCCTTCAGGTAACTGAGGCCGAGCCTGTTTATGTGACCGGCAGCGTATTTTCTCCCCAGGGGATCTTCCTTCGTGATCAGCTAACGCTGAGCCGGGCTCTGGCAATGGTCGGAGGCGCCAGGAAAGAAGCAAAAGTTAGCGAGGTCAAGATCTATCGACAAAAACCCGGAGAGCAAACCCAGGAGACGCTCATTGTGGACTATGGAGCGATCAAAAAGAATAAGACGCCGGATGTTTTTCTGCAGGCCTTCGACGTAATTGAAGTACCTGAAGCGGGAATGTTTTCGCCAGGGCGAATCGGACAAACAATGCTTGGCGCGGTGGGGGGAGGCCTGGGGAATGTGTTTAGTACAGGTGGCACTTCGTTAGCGAACAAGGTCATCTATTAAACT
>DASXQM010000292.1:0-3742 GCA_036507195.1 Pyrinomonadaceae bacterium
TGACTCAGCCGATGCTGGTCGAAGCAGTTCGCCGCTTCACACGGGCCTTGCCCGACGGCGTTCCGGGCCTGCCGTCCCAGCAGGGCATCAAGAATCTCATGGAGTTCGACGTCAAGGCTCCTCTTAAAATCACCGAGGACATTCCGACAGAGAAAGTCATGAACTTCACGCTCGTCAAGGAAGTGAAGGACGAGCTGGAACGCAAACGCTGATTAGCCGCCCGATCGAGAGAATCATTCCGCTTTTTCAAAAAGCTCAAAAGAAAACTATTCCAAGGACCCTTATTGAATCAGGGTGGGCCGTTCGATAGCCTATCTTTTTAGGAGCTTCCGACGACTAAGGAGGGCCGGCCATGATTACACGGATGATCTTTGTTACTGTCCCGACGGAGAAAGCGGGGGAAGCTGAGAAAATGTGGAAGCAGCAATGTGCGCCGCTCATGATTAAATCCCCGGGTTGTGTGAGCGAGGAGTTTCTGCGGGGTCGCGAGAATCCGGGCGAGTTCATCTCGCTCAGCAGTTGGGAGAGCCAGCAAGCGATCGATAAGTATCGAGCCAGCGACGCCCACAAAGAAATTCAAAAACACACGCGCGGCCTCATGGACGTTTCCAAGGTGCAGGTGAAGACTTACGAAGTTATCGGCTAGCCTTTTTTCTTCTTAGATTCACGTTGCGAAGGCTTTCAGGATCGAGCCATCCGATTCTGTGGGACGAGTCTGGAATTACTTGGTGCCAAGCCAGCCGTGCTCGGATAAGTCGATCGTCACGCCATCCGGCCCCGTGAACTTGACTTCGACGTTGCCTCGTTTCGCCATCTCTTCCGTTCCCGGGTAAGGACGGTGGACTGCACCCGCCTTCTCGATGCACGCCCGTGCCTGCACCATGTCCTCGACTTCGACACCGAAGTGGTGGATGCCGGTGTACCTTAGCGCGCCCTCTGTAGTGGCAGGCTCGTCATACTTGAACTTCAGGATCGCGAGGTTTACATGACCATCGCTCAGGTAGTAGCCCTCGGCGGTTGAGGAGTTGACCTTACCCACCTCCTTTAAGCCGAGGCCCTCGATGTAGAAGCGCGCGGTTGCCGCGGGGTCCTGGGTGCCGATCGCGATGTGCCGAATTCGTGCCATGATCTACCTCCGTTTTCTGAGCCCTCTTTCCGCGCCGTGCGGAGCGTCGCCCGAACTTATACCTTTCCTGTTCAATAGCCGAGCCACTGCGTCAACACATAGCTATCATAGTCCGTGCCCTCGACACAGTCCAACTACGATTCGGACTTCTGAGCACTTCCGCTCCGACATTCGCCCATCTGCCCAGCTCCTTCTAAGACAGCGTCCATGACTTAGTTTACGACTCTTGCTACAGCGCGCGTCGTTTTCTTCTACTCATGCGGTGAAGCAGTTGCTTCAAGGTCACTCGCGCCCGTGTTAGAGGAGTGATCTTGCCGCCCTCGAGCCGAACTCTGAGTTCGACATAGAACATGGATAGTGATCTCAGCGTCAATTTGAACAGGTCATCCTGCCCCTCGGTGTTGCCCCGACAGATATGGTAGTGGCACCCAATGGCAACAGCTTGAATCGGCAGGAGCATTTGGATCTTCGAAAGATCATCCAAATCCAAGCGCTTCTCCGATGACGCAATCTGCATCGCAGCCGCGCGTACATCGTGCCTGTCCCGTGCGTATTCCTCGTAGCGCATGACAATGAGCTTTTCCCAGTCTCCAAGATGGTTTGTTTTCACACCCAATGTCCTTAAGTAGTCCACGTGTGCCTTGGCGATTGTTTTGTTCAGACCCGCGTGATGGTCGCGGAACTCCCCGGCAACACGGAGATCGGGCGCCTCGAGCAGGAGCATGATCAGCACAACAAACGCAACAACCAGCTCATTGAAGATCCTGTCCTGCTCGGCCTGACTCAACTGCTCGATACCTGCCAACCGACGGAATTGTTTGTCGCGAAACAGGTGGAATGCGGAACCGGCGGCAGCCTGCGCCAGACCCGCAGCTGTTGCGTCAGCCATCTGATCGAGCGATTCACCTGCTGGTAAACGTGTTGTCATGCAATTTGGAGCGGCTACTCGCTCAAAGAAAAAAGGTTCCTGGCACCTTTTTCTCTCCCCGGGATATCTGAGTACCCAAGTCGTTTCTTCAACGAAATACATGCCTCAGCTAAGTCGGCGACGCACGCTGATTGATCCGCATAGGACTTACATTTTGCGATACATAGGTCTTTCGCAAGGCTCGATATCAGCTGTCTAACGCAAAGCTCAGCCGGCGCTCTGGCGATCGGTCTGAAGCGAGAGTTAGGTGCTGCTAGAGATCAGCAACAGAGCAATCCTTCACTTGCCATCGATAATTTGTTTGCCAAAGCCGAAGCAGTGCTGAACTGCTTCATCCTTGGTTTTGTATCTGTTCCCAGCACCGAATTTTCTATGCTTTACCTCTGTCCCCCGTGTCCTTCACAATGAAGATATCAACTGTCGATTCACCAGATTCGGCTAACTGGTGGGGGACGGCTCGAATCTCATATCCTTCGTATTCTACGCTCGTCATAGGCTTTTCCTCAACTGTTAAGTGGCCCGAGTGTACCACCTCATTCAAGAACCCAATGCCTCGAAATGTTTGGGTCCGCCGTCTCCGAACCCCGTGCCTTTGTTTCTCGTGAACTTCTTTCGGCAGAGCGGTCACCCAGCGAGATACGCAGTTCGACGTCGGCAACGGGTGCTTTTTCCCTCGCCAGAATTGTTGTGGATGACCATTCGATTACTTCATAGTTGTTCGTTTGCAGGAATAGAAGGCGGACACCATCCGGAGTCTTGTCCTCTGGACGAAAAAGCAGGGCAATCATTTCCGTGCAAGTCATGCTTTTCTTACTACAACTCCCGGAGGTCGTGTTAACCCGTGGAATTACCGCGAAACCTGGCTGTGTTGTAGCGCGCCAACGACCCTCGAAAGTGACATGAAATCCAGACTGGTCGCGTATATCAACGCGCTTGGACGGAGAACGGACCGCTTCGGACCGAGAGCAAGACGCCGCTACCAAAAGCAATAGGCCTAGAGATATCCGTGTCATCGTCACTCAAGGTGAGGTCACTAGCCAATCAAGCTTAGCGGCACTTTCAAGACCCCGGCTCTGGAGTTAGGTGGTTTAACTTTCTTGATGATCGCTATAGGCGTAACCCTTTTTCTGAATAAACCGGTCAACAATTTGTCTGATCGCTTGGTTCAAGGCCGCGGTTATGTCCGCCAAACGATTCATTAATTCACTTGCATCTTTGTTCTCAAGCTGCGACCCAAAATATCCGTCCGCCGCAGCATCGGCAAAGTAAAACCTGGAACTTTTCATGCTGTTGCCTCGCGAAACAAAAGCGGGTTCCGCTGAGCCTGGACTTTTAAAAAAGTGGTATCGATACCCTCGGTATAACTCTTTAGGGTCATAGTGGAAGGACACTTTGTTGCGAATCATGAGCAAGGCTTTGTTTAAAGAGCTTGCGGTTTGCTTTTGCAGCGAAGCATCCACCAAAGCATCCCATGATTCGCGGACGCGACGAGGTAGCAGTTTAATCACTGAGACAAAAAAGGGCTGCTTTATAACCGTCTCATTCTCAGAAATTAGGTTTAGAAGTTCATGAATAAGCGCACAATGGAGCCTTAGGTAATGATTTTTGATGCCAGTGTATGCGCCCCAAGACCTAGAAATTTGAGGATCACCGCCTGGTTTTGAATCAGTCAGAGCCAGGTTACTAAA
>DASXQM010000293.1:0-9064 GCA_036507195.1 Pyrinomonadaceae bacterium
ATTACAACGGCCCAGACTGAGAAGCCAAAACCAAACCCATTGCCGGTACCATCGCCAATGCCAAAACAATCGACAGTAGAAACACCCGCAACTCCGGCGGCAAATCCCGCCGATGTCGCTTCGATCGACGCGATCATCACAGCCGTTTACGACGTTATCTCCGGACCCGCCGGAAAGAAGCGCGATTGGGACCGCATGCGCTCGCTGTTTGTTCCCGGCGCGCGCTTAATTCCGACCGGGCCGCGCCAGGCGGGCGGTTACGGATCACGTGTCTTGACGGTTGATGAGTATATCGAGCGCAGCAGTGTTTTTTTCCAAAAGGAAGGTTTTTACGAACGTGAGGCCGCGCGGCGGACCGATCAGTTTGGCCAAATTGCGCACGCCTTCAGCACCTATGAATCGCGACACGCGCCAGAGGACGCCAAGCCGTTTCAACGCGGCATCAACAGCATTCAGTTGATGAACGACGGTAAGCGTTGGTGGATTGTGACAATCTTCTGGCAAGGTGAGGACGTGAAGACCCCTTTGCCGAACAAGTATCTCAAGAGCAACTGAGAAATAGTCCGCTGACACTGTCTAAGCTAGGAAGATTTTCCATTTATCATTTCATCATTCAAAGCCCGACCTTAGGAGTAAAATGAGAATTAGAATTAAAAAACCCCTACTGTCCCAACGTTGATCAATTCAATGCTCGTATCTGGTTGGATTTGATCTGCTTGACTCCGATGGATGTTGGAATCGATTTCAATTCATTGAGACGAACCAAACGGCTTCAGCCTGTGTGAAAACAGGCACGGTAGTGACCGCTGCCACCCTCAACTTTAGCCGCGCCGCTCAACTACAGAACCGTAAGCGGGCCGGGGTCCCCGGCGCGTCAGCCGCGCTGGGGTGGTGGTAGCGACCGGATGCTACACTCAACCTCACCGCTTTAGTCAAGGTCAAGGTTCGCCATGGTCATACAAACATAGTTGACGGCCTTGATGAAGTCCTGTTCAGCCATAACTTCTTCGAGCGAGTCGGCCGTTGAGTGTAGCATCCGGTCGCTACCGCTCACGGTTCTGGTAGTTGAGCGGCGCGGCTAAAGTTGAGTGTGGCATCGGTCACTACCGTGCCTGTTTTTTCACAGGCTGAAGCCGTTGGTTCATCTCGATGAATTGAAATCGATTCCAACCTCCATCGGAGTTAAGTAGATCAAATCCAACCAGATACGACCATTGAATTGATCAACGTTAGGACAGTAGAGATCTGAAATCTCAAATTTGAACTTTGTACTTGGTGCTTTGAACCTTTGAGGCTTGTGTTTTGCGTTTGGTCTTTGGTTTTTGGCTTTTGGTCTTTGGTCTTTGGTCTTTGGTCTTTGAATTGAGCTCTCAGGGTCCCATGATTGAACTCAGGTTAAAAAACAAGCGCGACAAAGACCAAAGTCCGAAGACCAAAGACCAAACACCAAAGACCAAGTACAAATACTACGTACAAAGTTCAAAGATTCATCGCTTCTGTCGCTTCTTGTGCTTTTCCACAATCCTTAGCGGAGTCGCAAAGAAATCGAATTCTTCGCGCAGCCGATTCTGAAGATAGCGCACGTAAGAAAAATGCAGGCCAGACTTGCCGCCCGAGGTGAAAAGCACAAACGTTGGCGGCCGCACGCTGACCTGGGTCATGTATTGCACGTGAAGCCGCGAAACTCCGCCCTTAACCGGCGCCGGCGCGCTGCCGCCCCGGGGCTGTGAAACCGCGGCTTCGAAAAAAGCGTTGAGTTGCGAGGTGGCAATGCGGCGGTTGCGCGCTTCATTAGCGCACACCGCAAGCGGCAGAAGGTTCTCCACTCGTTGACCACTCAAAGCAGAAATCATAACCACCGGCGCCCACTCGAGGAATTTCATTTTCTCACGGACCTTCCTCTCAAACTGCATCGAGGTACTCGTCTCTTTATTCTTCACCGCATCCCACTTATTGCACGCGATAATGATCGAGCAGCCCGCGTCGTGCGCATAACCCGCGATGTGGGCGTCAAGCGCAGTAGGTCCCTCTTCGGCGTCAATGACGACGATCGCCACGTCCGCGCGCGCCAGACTCTTCATGGCCATCACGACAGAAAGCTTTTCGGCCATCTCACCCGTCTTGCCCTTGCGGCGAATTCCAGCAGTATCAATCAGACGAAACTTTTGCTCGAGCGTTGTGAGCAACGTATCGATCGAATCACGCGTTGTTCCGGCAACCGGCGAGACGATGACCCGCTCTTCTCCGATCAGTCGATTCAATAAGGAAGACTTGCCGACATTCGGACGACCAATAATCGCCAGCCGCAGCTCCCGCTCTGAGATCTGAGATCTCAAATCGGAAATCTCAGATCCTTGATCGGTCTGAGCGCTCAAATCTGAGACCTCATATTTCAGATCCTGTACCAACGCATCCAGCAACTCACCCAACCCAATTCCCTGTTCCGCGGAAACGGGGAAAACTTCTTCAAACCCAAAACGATAAAACTCCCCGGCCTCTGCCTCTACTCGCGCTGCTTCCGATTTGTTTGCCGCTACTAATACTCGCTTACCCGTCGCGCGCAGCAATTTCGCCAACTCTTCATCCAGCGGTGTCAGTCCGAGGCGCGCATCCACTACCCAGATGATTGCCTGCGCGTCATCAATCGCGAAGCCGGCCTGTTTGAAGATATTGGCGGGTATGATTGCGTCGTCATCAGGAATGATTCCGCCCGTATCAACGACCGAGAAGCGTGAGCCCGCCCATTCGACTTCACCATAAATCCGATCGCGCGTAATGCCCGGCTCGTCGCCGACAATCGAGCGCCGCTGCCCGATCAGGCGGTTAAATAGCGTAGACTTGCCGACATTCGGTTGCCCCACGACCGCCACCAGAGGCAGCGCCGCCTTCGTGGTTTCCACTAATGGTTCAGTTTCTTTCGCAGCTTCTACAGTCATTTATTAATAGCCAAACGCCAGTTTCTCGAATTGGGTTGAATAAACAACGGTAGGACAACCGGCGCGAATACGCCAGCCGCCATGCCGCCTTTCAACCACCCAGCACGAGAATTCTGGACAGAAGATAACTGGCGCGGTAAATTCTTCAGCCGTCTCATTATTGTGTTCAATTCGAGGTAAACCGCGGCGCCTGAGGAGTAATTCGTCAGCGTCACGGTAAGGAGAGTGTTTACATGGCAGACAGAAACGACTTTGGTCTCTCCGCCATCGAGCAAATCGCCGTCAATGCTCAAGACATCGAACGCGCGGTTGCCTTCTACCGCGACAAACTGGGAATGAAGCACCTGTTCACTGTGCCGCCGAATCTGGCTTTCTTTGATTGCGCCGGCATCAGGCTGATGCTCTCGTTGCCCGCGAAACCCGAATTCGATCACGCCAGTTCGATAATCTATTTCCGGGTCGACGACATTCTGATCGCCTACGCAACACTTTCCGAACGCGGTGTTCAGTTCGAGGAAAAACCTATCTTTGTCGCCGATATGGGTACCTATGATCTCTGGATTGGTTCTTTCCGCGACTCGGAAAACAATCTCCTGGCGTTGATGAGTCATGTCGCAAAAGGGTCGTAGCGCAACGAGTCTGGAAACTATTCGGAGGGCACCGATGAAACGTCGAAAGTTTTTGGAAACGAGCGCCCTGGTAGGCGTTCTTGCCATAAGTAAACCTGCTTCGTTACTAGCTTCAGAGAGTTCTTCCCTTGCTAACGTTCCCTCAGCGCCTAAAGAATTCGAACTTGAGGAACTCACGATTTCTGAATTGCAGGACGGCATGAAGTCAGGGAGATTTACGGCGCGCTCGCTCGTGAAGAAGTACCTGGACCGCATCGACGAGATCGATGATAAGGGTCCGGCAATACACTCAGTAATTGAGATAAACCCGGATGCAATCTCGATTGCTGAAGCGCTCGATCGTGAACGCAAGGAAAAAGGCGCGCGGGGCCCGCTTCATGGAATTCCGATCCTGATTAAGGACAATATCAACACCGCCGATCGGATGATGACAACGGCGGGCTCGCTAGCTCTGGTCGGATCCCACCCGGCGCAGGATGCTTTCGTCGCGAAGAAACTGCGTGAAGCAGGCGCGGTGATTTTAGGGAAGACCAACCTTAGCGAGTGGGCGAACATTCGCTCCAACCATTCGAGCAGCGGTTGGAGCGGGCGCGGCGGGCAAACAAAAAATCCTTATGTGCTGGAACGTAACCCCTGTGGTTCGAGTTCCGGTTCAGGGGCTGCGGCAGCGGCCAACCTCTGTGCTGTCGCCATCGGCACTGAAACCGACGGCTCCGTTGTTTGTCCCTCATCTGCAAACTCTCTCGTCGGCATCAAACCAACAGTAGGTCTCGTCAGCCGCGCCGGCATTATTCCCATTGCTCATAGCCAGGACACTGCAGGCCCGATGGCTCGGACAGTGAGCGACGCGGCAATCCTGCTGAGCGCCCTAAGAGGAATTGACGTGAACGATCCGGTGACGAAAACGCAAAGATCCTTTACTGACTACACGCAATTCCTTGATAAGGGCGGCCTCAAAGGAGTGCGCCTCGGCGTAGCGCGGAAACAGTTTGGTTTCAATGATCGTGTGGATAAATTGATGAACGATCTCATCGGCGAACTGAAAAAGCTTGGCGCCATCGTTGTGGACCCGTCAGACATTCCCACTTCGGGCAAGTTTGACGATTCAGAGCTGGAAGTCTTGTTGTATGAACTTAAGGCGGATCTAAATAGTTACTTACGACGACTCGGCCCCAGTGCGCCGGTTCATTCACTGAAAGAGGTCATCGAATTTAACGAAAGGAATCGCGACCGCGAGATGCCTTACTTTGGACAGGACCTTTTTATTAAGGCCCAGGCCAAAGGACCGCTCACTGAGAAAAAATATACTCAAGCGCTGGCGAAGAATCACCTACTGTCACGGACACAGGGAATCGACTTTGTAATGCGCAAGCATCGGCTCGACGCGCTGATCGCGCCAACCGGCGGACCGGCGTGGCCTACCGACTGGATTAACGGAGATCATTTCACCGGCGGCTATTCATCCGCTTCGGCGGTTGCCGGCTATCCACACATCACTGTTCCAGCCGGTTTTGTTTTTGGTTTACCTGTCGGCATCTCATTCTTCGGCGCCGCCTGGAGCGAACCGAAACTGATTCAATACGCGTATGCTTTTGAGCAGGCGACGAAGGCGAGGCGGCCGCCTGGATTCCTGGCAACGGCCAATTTTAGTTGAAAAGCTTCGGACGTAACGCACGCTGTTAGTTTTGCGGCTTTCGCGAGATCATTAAAGGTATGGGTAACGAGCGGTACCGCAAACTAACAGTTTGTGTTTTGAGGAAAGGAGATCTGATTCATGCCCAAGACAGCCACCCAACCAAAAAAGAAATCGATCTATGGCGTTCATCCCGGCGTCGCAATGACCCAGAAATGGGTCGCCGAACTGAAGCAGAAAACGGGGCGCTCGATCGATGAATGGCTGCGGCTGATTAAGAAGTCAGGACCAAAAGACGAAAAGGCGCGCCGCGAGTGGTTGAAGACAGAACATGGGCTGGGCACCAACTCCGCCTGGTGGCTTGCGGAGCGTGCGGAGGGTAAAGGTAGTGAAGTCGGGGATCCAGATGCATATCTCCAAGCCGCTGAAGGATACGTGGAAACAATGTTCTCGGGCGCAAAGGCCGACCTGCGACCAATCTATAACGCACTCCTGAAAACCGGCCTCAATACCGGCAAGGACGTTAAGGCGTGTCCGTGTCAGACAATAGTCCCGCTTTATCGCAAGCATGTCTTCGCGCAAATCAAACCCACCACGAACAAGCGTATTGACATAGGGTTTGCCCTCGGAGACATGAAACCCACAGGCAGGTTGATTGATACCGGAGGCTTTGCGAAGAAGGACCGCATTACCCACCGCATACCACTCGAGTCTCCGGCGGACATTGACGACGAAGTGAAACATTGGCTAAAGGTCGCCTACGATCGCGACGCTTAAGGTAAATGACAAACACCGCCAAGAGGAGTGCGGCTTTGCTGCCGCACAGTGCGGCGGCAAAGCCGCAGGCCCGCACGCGGTCCGAGTGGAAACAACCCGATGGCTTCCTCGTTGACAAACACTTCGAATGAAACGGCCGGACACCTGGAGCTTGGCAGGCGCGGCGAAGAATTGGCGGCCGCTTATCTCCTGCAAGCTGGCTACCGAATCGTAGCCGCTAACTTTTCCGTTCCGGTGGGACGAAACAGAATGGGCGCCCAGATCAACGTGGAAATCGATCTGGTAGCTTACGAAGGCCCGACTCTCTGTTTCATCGAGGTGAAGTCGCGCATGTCAGATTGGTTTGCGCCGCCCGAGGCTAACGTTGACCGGCGCAAGCAGCGTCAGATCGCGCGTGCAGCGCGCGCGTATCGCCGGATGTTTGACCTTGTCAGAGCGCCGTATCGCTACGATGTAGTTACAGTGGTCCTTCCCTCCGAAGACAAGCAGAATCCGGGTCCAGACGTGCAACTGCTGCGTAATTATTGGAGCGACGATCGACTTCTGAAGCGAACCTGGTCTGACCGATACTGGGATTAAAAATCCAGGGACAGCATCGTTTAGAAAGCGGACTTGTCCGCCCGTCGCGGCGGGACACAAGTGCCCTATCTAAACGTATAGAAGGGGTTTTGACGGAAGGGCGTAGCCGCTTCCTCACATCAGTTTCCAACTCGCCCAAAGGCGGCGAGCGTATACGAGTGTGAAACAGTCACCTCAAAAAATAAGGGCTTTTTTGAGCTGTTTCTAAGGAGGCGGCGAAGCCGTAAAGATCGCACTGCAAATTCGGCGGCTTGTCGCGAAGCTGACCTACTCCCTGAAACCCGCTTAACTTGACAACAATGATCGAATCATTAGAATCACTTCTGCTCTAAAGCGGGAGTAGCTCAGTGGTAGAGCATCGCCTTGCCAAGGCGAGGGTCGCGAGTTCAAATCTCGTCTCCCGCTCCAAGTTCTTTAAGGATGAGGGATGAAGGATGAGGATGAAAGCCGAGGATTCATCGTTCTTATTCATCCTTCATCCCTCATCCTTCATCCTTTTCTGGGCGGCGTAGCCAAGTGGTAAGGCAGAGGTCTGCAAAACCTTTATTCATCGGTTCGATTCCGATCGCCGCCTCCAATCCTTTCAATAATTTACAAACACCAAATCTAATTCACCACTTGGCTTTGTATCACTGGTGTATCACTACTCTGTATAGGTTCGTTGCTGTAGAGCATCTTTTCGAGCCCCGTGTAGGAGGGAAAACGATGACAAATACGAAGCTCGTTTGTTTCATGGCTCTGTCGGTGGCTATTGCTCTCGCTGCTGAGATTGCGGCACAAGTGCAAACCGTAGTGCCTCCGGTGGTGGCTGAGGCGAAGCCTGTGACGGTGGAGCGAATTAAAGTTCATGGGACAGCCCTTGAGGGTAATCTGGAGGGTGACGCCGCTGACCGGGACGTGATCGTATTTCTGCCGCCGAGCTACGCCAAAGAAAAGTCCCGCCGCTATCCGGTCGTCTATGCGTTGCACGGTTATTCCATCGGCGCCGAGCAATGGAGCGGTGAAATCCACGTGCCGCAAACCATTGAAGGCGCTTTTGCGCAGGGTGCTTCTGAGATGATCGTTGTGCTACCCGATTCCAAGACCCTGCACAGTGGCTCGATGTATTCGAGCTCAGTGACCACCGGAGATTTCGAGCAGTTCATTTCCCATGACGTGGTGTCTTACATCGACGCTCATTATCGAACGATTCCGAACCGGCTTAGCCGTGGCCTGGTTGGCCATTCCATGGGAGGGTACGGCGCGACGCGTATTGGCATGAAGCATGCCGATGTTTTCGGCAGCCTGTACATCATGAGCCCATGTTGCTTGTCCCCTCGGGCGCCCGGTTCTCCGAACCCAGAACTAGCAAAGACTCTCGAGGCTGTGAAGACGCCCGCAGATTCTGCGAGGTTGCCGTTTTTTGCGCGCGCCACGCTCGCCAGTGCCGCAGCGTGGTCACCTAATCCGAAGAATCCACCGCTCTATCTTGATTTGCCGATGAAGGATGGAGTAGCGCAACCGGATGTCCTGGCGCGATGGACCGCGAATGCGCCGCTTGCTTTCGTAGATCAATACATTGGAAATCTTCGCCAATACCGCGGGATCTCGATCGATGTCGGCGATCAGGACGGTTTGCGGATGGATTCAGGCAAGCTGCACGATGTGCTTGATAAGTATGGCATCACCAATAGCTTCGAGCTGTACCAGGGCACTCACACCAGCAAGGTAGCTGATCGTTTTCAGAATCACGTGATGCCATTCTTCAGCCGCAATCTCTGTTTCAAGATCGCAACCTGCCGGTAGAGGTGAGTGACTTCATCGACGACGTAACGAAAGTGAAAGGAAGTGTGGCGCCTCAGGCAGCGTAAACGCACGACGCATGACCGAGGGACCTGGGGGTTGATTGAGAAGCAGCCAAAGGAGCAAACAAATATGTCATTCCGCACGAGTCACAAAGTCATCGCAATTGCACTAACCCTGCTGATCATCGGCTCAACCGCGGCCCAACAACAAACAAGGCCGCCGTACCTGGACACGTCGCTTCCGTTGGACCAACGCGTCGACGACCTCGTCTCGCGCATGACGCTCGAAGAGAAGGTCTCGCAGATGATGAACGCCGCACCTGCGATTCCGCGTCTCGGCATCCCTGAGTACGACTGGTGGAACGAAGCCCTGCACGGCGTCGCTTTCGGCGTTGCGACAGTATTCCCGCAAGCCATCGGTCTTGGAGCGACGTTCGACCCGCAACTGATCAACCGCGTCTCGACTGTCATCTCGGAAGAGGCGCGCGCGAAGTATCACGAGGCGCAGCGGCACGGGAATCGGAGCCGGTTTAATGGTCTCACCTTCTGGTCGCCAAACATCAATATCTTTCGCGACCCGCGCTGGGGCCGCGGCCAGGAAACCTACGGCGAAGATCCTTACCTCACGAGCCGGCTCGGAGTCGAATTCGTCAAGGGACTGCAGGGCAACGATCAAAAGTATTTGAAAGTCGTCTCGACGCCCAAACACTACGCCGTGCACTCCGG
>DASXQM010000294.1:0-6806 GCA_036507195.1 Pyrinomonadaceae bacterium
TCTGGCCAGGCTTCATCCGGCGAGACAGGTTCTGGCTGATCAGGTCCTAGCCTATTGCTTTTGATGTCAGCCACGATGAAGTTTTCTGGAGCGACAGGGGATCCGGCCAAACGTCGGAGCATCGCAAGTTGGCCCACGTGAGTCATTGCATCTGCAAACGGTCCCTGTAGCAATCGTTCTTCAGTCATGTCGTCACGCAGCGGTGTTTCATTAGCAAGGTGCTGGCCGAGGTCATCAAGGACCTGATGGAAACGATCAACCTCAGCGATTAAAGAATCCAAAGGTTCCGGCCAATAATGTCCTCCGATGAAAGATGTGCGAGCATAACCGAGGACACTGGTCATATGACGGATGAGCTCTTTGGGCGAACGAAGCTGAGCCGGTGGACAGAATGAACCGAAGTCAGGCGGAGCGTCACGCAGGGCTTTTTGTGTTCGATACGCCAACGCCGCCAAAAAATGTTTGAGTAACGCCCGCTTGTCATTCACTGCTAGCTTCTTTCTCATGACGTTCTGCGTATGCCGGATCGAAATCACGAACAGGAGTTTCCGAGAGTTCCGGTTGGTCCTTTGCTTCTAACAACGGAGTCAGTTTTGTCGTGGTATCGGCTTTAGGCAAGTCCGGCGGCGCACCAAATCGTAAGCTGTGAAATAAAGGTCGCAAAATGTGTAATAGGAAGAGTCCTCTGATTACAAGGAACACGACACCTATCATCGAAATCACGGTGCCGACGTCAATCACCGCTTGCGCACCAATGACCCGTTTCCCAATCGCAGTGATAATCACGCCAAATACGATTAGAAAAAGCGCGTAGACCAGTGGGTTTTGCCAGACGGTAGTCCGGGGGCGAGATTCATCACTCGAAATAGCATCCCTGTCTGCGCGGTCCAGTCCCTGATCCATGACTTGGGAAAACAACTCCAGGCTGAAACCGCATGCGCGACAGAATCGCTGTGCTTCTGAGTTTTCTTTACCGCAATTCGGACAATACATTCAGTGGCGGCTCCGTAAACAAACCCACGTCGAATCGTCCTGAGAGTCACTGCAATGCGCTGACTTGTTTCACAATCTCGCGCGCCGCGTTTGGCCTTCCCATCTTCTTCGAACTGGCTTGCATTCGTGCAAGTCGGCCACTTTCACTAAGAAGTCGATCGAGTTTGTAAGCGAGAGTTGGCAAGTTATTGCAGCGGATCGCCACGCCGGCCTCCAACAAGTGATCCGAGTTTCGTTCTTCCTGACCGGGGATCGGATCCACAATCACAAACGCGAGTCCTTTCGCGAGTCCTTCGGACGTTGTGAGCCCGCCCGGTTTGCCGAGTATAAGATCGGCGGCGGCCATGTATTCATCCATCTCCTGAGTGTAGCCGACGGGCTTTACCAATACATTCGCATCTTGATTGGCGCGCGATGCTGTCTTTTGCAGTCGTTTCCTGAGCTCTTCATTTCGGCCGCAGATAGCGATGATCTGGGCCCGTTGCAGTAGCTGCTTGACTGCGGCAATCAACGGCTCAACTGAACCTACACCGAAGCCTCCGGCCGACAAGAGTATGGTCGTTCTCTCAACGTCCAGCCCGTGTTTCATTCGCATCTCCGTCCTATTTTTCTTTTGAGTGAAGACCGGGTCAATTGGAATTCCGCTCACCGTGATTTTATGCGAAGGAATTCCCAAAGCTTCGAGGTAGGCACGTGCCTCATCTATTGCAACGAAGTAGTGTTCGTAATGATGAACTAGCCACATCGCGTGAACATCGAAATCGGTAACGACGATCGCTTGTCGACTAGTAAGCCGCTCCTTTGCTTTCAACCAGGACACAATTTCTGCGGGTAGAAAATGCGTGCTGACAATCATGTCCGGCTGATACTCACGCAGGAGTTTAACCAGCGGGCGGGTATTAAGTTTGTCTAACGCCAGACGCCGGCGCTCATTTTTCCAGGGAGTATCCAGTTTGTCATACATCCAACCTGGAACCGCGGGCATTTTGTTGACGAGGTCGATGTAGGCTTTTGAGTAGAAGTGGCGGAAGACTTTGTTGGTGAAGTCGAGTACGTCCAAATGCCGAACTTCACTCAACGGCTCGATTTCGTTAAATGCTTTTTCGATTGCCTGGGCTGCCCGAACATGGCCGGCACCAGCGGAGGCGGACAGCATCAGCACCTTCTTCAGCATGGATTTACTTTTTCGTACTCGCCTCTCTTTGGAGTGTCCCGACCAGTCGGGACTACCGCTTTGGTACAGCGAAACCTATGCATCAGGTTGCTCTTAAAGCACAAGCCCGCCTCAGAAGACACAAACCAGCTACGGCCGTGCTGGTGCAGCTGGCGTCCCTGCGGGATGTGTTCGGTTGTACTCCGTGACAAAGTCCTTCGTGATGTCGATGCTGTCATGAACATAAATCACGGGCACACGGTTGACATCTATGATGAGTAGGATCGCATGAGATTGGGCATAAGCAGTTAGGGCATTGGCGATGTCCTTTTGTAGAGGTTCGAGTACGGCAGCCATCTGCTTTTGGTAATCGGACCTAGCGTCCTCAGACTTACGTTTAATCTGTAGTTCGAGTTGACTTGCTTGATCTGCTTGCTGTTGGGTCAAGTTTGGAGACTGCGTTGCTTGCTTGGTCTGAATATCAGTTCGCAGTGTATTGAGTCGGGTCTGCATACCCTTGAGCTCATTGTTTACCGGATCAAACTTCGAATTCAATTGTTTCAAAGCAACTATGACTCGAGTAATTCCAGTCTTGTCATCGGTGAACACGCCCGAGTCAATGATGGCGACTGGTGCGGCAGCGACAGCCGGTTGACTCTTTGTGGGACTACTCATGAGCCGTGCTTGCGCATGAACACTCACCATCACGACCGAGACTATGAAAGTAATTGAGACCATGCGAACTAGTTTCATCACTAAAAGCTCCTTAAAAATAGTGGTTCGGAAAGTTAGGGAGAAGAATTGATACTTTGCCGTAAGTGCAACGAGTTAGACAAGCAGTAACCAGCAAGCAGCGATCTCGGATTGGTTCAGTCCGCTTCGTTCACCTCGTTTGCTGCGCGGTTGCCAGATTCCAGCGCTCCCTGCATCCAACCAAACAAGGAAGAAGCATGTTCACCGGCAAAATGTATGCGACCTTCGGGTCGCGCAACGTGAGGCAGCAACGAAGTCATTTGACCGGGCTTGTCTTCTTAAAGCGTTCCGTTCGTTGGCGCTCAATGCCAGGGGATATGAAACGTGCTGGCCAGGCTTTGTCTCAATCCGTCGACCACGAAGTAACAGCACAGAACCGAGGTTTGAAGGCTGCATTGGATCTAACGTGAGATTGAAGAGTTTGATGTACTTCAACGTCCAGGTGTGGTTGTCGTAGACGTTCATAGCCCCGGCTTCGGCGTACAAGCCATCCGAGAACGGTTCACGTAGCGTGAGCACCCGGCCACCTGCACGCGGGCGCGCTTCAAGAATTACCACTTCATGACCAGCCTGCGTGAGTTCATAACCTGCCGAGAGCCCCGCCAGTCCGGCACCAATGATGATCACTCTCTTTGGGGTCCCACGCCGCTGAAGAGCGCCATGGAGAAGTTTATTTGGGGTCCAGACGGGAAGAGTAGCGATTGCGGCAATTGCACTTTGTTTGAGGAAATCTCGTCGTTTCATTCGATTCTCGGTCCCAGGTTCCGGAGGCGCCCATTCTAAGATGCGAGCTCCCTGCCGCCAACACTTCTTCCGAGCCCGGTAGGTTATAAGCAAAAGTTCTTGCCGGCTAACTTTGGCTTATGATAGCGTTTGCAGCACTCAGTTCGGTTGCCCCCTGACAGTGCGGTTGCGCCCTAACTATAAGCTTGCTGATTCTGCCTCGAAATCGACATTTGATTAACACAAAAATACTACCGCAGATCGTTTGAACGGATCTGGGAGGACGAAAATGAAGATGCGCTCTAAGCTCATTCCTGTAATCGCCATTGCATTGGGTCTTAGTATTGTGGTGATTCTTCCACAAATCATCGAGGCAAAACGCCTCAACGCGAACGCAAGTCCGACGAGCGTTGCTCCGGTTGCGCAGAACACCGTCGCTCAGGAAAAGAGCCCTGTCTTTGTCGGTGCCTCTGTGCGTAACGACACATCAATTCCTCTACGTGAGATGAAGCAGCAACCAATCGATCTCCGCGGAGAGCGCGAAGCTAATAGGAATCCCAAGGTTCGACACGTGCATCAAGACAGACCGGATCCGGTTGTCCAAACCTCAATCACGGGTCCAGATTTCCCTACGGCCAATATGCCGGGCACGGTGCGAAACTTCGACGGTATTCCGTTTCCAGGCGTTTCTTGCAACTGTGCGCCTCCTGACACCAATGGAGAAGTCGGTGCTACCCAATACGTACAAATCGTCAACGAAGGGTATCAGGTCTTCGATAAAGCCACTGGGAATTCGTTGCTGGGACCCTCAGGAATACAAACGGTATGGACTGGGTTTGGTGGCGTTTGCCAGAACAATGGCAGTGGAGACCCGGTCGTACTTTATGACCAGTTCGCGGATCGGTGGATCATCAGCCAATTTGCTGGTGTGTCTGTTCCGACGGATGAATGTGTTGCCGTCTCAACGACAGGTGATGCCACTGGCTCATACCATCGCTACGACTTCCATCTTGGTTCAAACTTCTTCGACTATCCCCACCTAGGTGTATGGCCCGACGGCTACTACATGAGCATGAACGTTTTCAACTCGACAGGTACGGCTTTTTTGGGGCCTCAACCTTTTGTCTTTGACAGAGTGAAGATGCTTGCAGGGTTACCAGCTACCTTCATCACTCCTGGAATTACCGGTGGCGCTTTGGAAGAAACCTACTTACCAGCCGACCTCGACGGATCTAGTCTGCCACCGCCCGGAGCGCCAGCCACATTCGTGGAATGGCCAGGAGGCAACTCCAACAGCCGATACAGAGTCTTCCATTTCCATGCCGACTTTGCGACGCCAGCTAATTCGACTTTCACGTTGTTCGCTAGTACGCCCGCCGCAGGATTTAGCGAGCTCTGCGCGGGTACCCGAAGTTGCGTACCTCAATCCGGGACCACGTCACGGCTTGATGCAATTGCTGATCGTTTGATGTTTAGACTCGCTTATCGCAACTTCGGCACGCATGAATCGGTTGTCGGGAACTACACGGTGAGTTCTGGTGGTGTCGCTGGCGTTCGCTGGTTTGAACTAAGGAATGTCACTGCGGGGCCGGTTTCGGTGTCGCAAGAAAGCACTTACCAACCGGACACTACCTGGCGTTGGATGGGTAGTGCTGCCATGGATCAAGACGGAAATATCGCGATTGGCTACAGCGCCTCCAACACATCGATATTCCCGCAACTTCGATACGCAGGTCGGCTAGCGACCGATCCGCTTGGTGTTCTCGCACAAGGTGAAGCAACTCTCTTTGCGGGCACAGGTAGTCAGGTTGGAACGAGTAGTCGGTGGGGAGACTACAGCGCATTGACTGTGGATCCAAACGATGATTGCACGTTCTGGTTCACGAGCGAGTATTACTCGACAACTAGTCAGTTTAATTGGCGAACTAGAATCGGCTCATTTAAATTCCCGTCGTGCCCTGGTGGTCCAACACCCACTCCGACTCCAACACCCACTCCGACTCCAACACCGAATCCTTTGCCGAATGCTCCGAGTAATTTGACGGCTAACGCGGTCTCTTCGACTCAAATCAACCTGGCGTGGACTGATAATTCGGACAACGAGACTGATTTTCTGATTGAGCGATGTCAAGGGAATGGCTGCAGTAACTTTGCTCAGATTGCAACTGTGGGAGCTAATGTGACCAGTTTCCCAAACACAGGACTAAACCCAAGCACGAGATATCGATATCGGGTGCGCGCCCATAATGCAGTAGGGGATTCGGCGTATTCCAATATTGCTCAAGCCAGAACCTCTAGGAATTAGAGTTTCGGCAACATGCTTCGAGGGCGCCTTCATTGGCGCCCTTTTTTTTAGAACAAACTGGGTGTCGCTCCTACTTCCACGTCAACACGCTCAACCAGTTCCTCGCCATCATTATCAGTAAAGTTTACTTTGCTGCTGACCGGATAACTCTTCATCTCTTCGCTGGGAAAAGGTTCCAACAGCTTCTTAAGTTCATTTGGGTTCACTTCAATATCGAGCCAGAGTCTATAAGCTTGTTCTGGCAGAATTACAGGCATTCGATCGTGGACTGGTAGCAAGAGTTTGTTTGCGGCAGTTGTAACGATCGCACATGACTTGATGGTTTCCCCACCGCTCTTCCACCTATCCCAGAGGCCAGCAAATGCAAAGGCTCGCTCGTCTTTCATCTGAAAAAAGAATGCCTGCTTTGCCTTTCCTACCCTTCTCCATTCGTAGAAACCGTCAGCGAGAATCAGACACCTTCTCTTTTGAAACGAATCACTAAAGCTGGCCTTATCGTCGAGAGTTTCCGCGCGCGCATTGATGACTGCTTTGGGCTCCTTGCTCCAGTTGGGTCTCAGTCCCCAAACAAGCTCTTCCGCGTGGTCTAAACTAGTGAGCGCTATAACAGGTTGAGTGGGGGCGATGTTGTAACGCGGAGGGATGTACTCAAGATTGATACGATCGCCTAATGCCAGTCTGATTCGATCAACTGAGCGCAGTGTGAATCGTCCGCACATATGATGTTCGATATGCTTCAGAGCCTCTTGCAAAAGTCGTTAATGGAAAAGCTATTTGAGAAATAAGAAAAGACACAGCGACGGATCTTTTGTCTGTAGAATGACGTGGCTTAAGACGATCACGCAGACGAAGGAAACATCACTATGTCTTTCTTGGCAG
>DASXQM010000295.1:0-15930 GCA_036507195.1 Pyrinomonadaceae bacterium
TGGGTAATGTCAGAAAAATTAAACGGCGTTAGCACTGCGTCCTTCTCAACGCGAAGGAACGTGTAGCCAAACTGCATGTCGCCTCGCGCTTTGGTTGAACCCACCTGCACCTCCGCCCAGTAACCATTGTTCTCGTGGTTACGGAGAATCAAGTCGGCGCCTCCCGGTCCAGCCGTGACGACGTCGTGCGTCTGTGTGTTGGTAACAAAGTCAAACAGGAGTGTAAGCGGGAAACGCTTGCTATGCTTCAGCTCGAGCTTCGCCAACATATCGAGCAGGTTGAAGCCGGAGGCGAGTCGTCCATCACGATTGATGGCATTATTACTCGCGTTCGTCAGGCCGAGATTGCCATTACCCGCCACGAGTAGGTCGCGCGAGATCGTCGCCTGAGTGGTTATGGTTTGTGCCGGCGAAGTGGCAGTGGCAGGAATAGTAAAGGTCACGGGAAGTTGCAACTGGTTGCCGAAGACCTGGACCGGCGAGATGAACTGCGTCCCGGAAAAATAGAGATCCGCCAGCGAAAGATTGAGCGCAACGTCTTCATTGGGCTCCAGGCGCGCGCGAATTTGTCCACCGTAGAGCGCGAGATCGCGGCCACCGCGTCGCGACTGGTCAATGTTGACCGTACCGTCGGCATTCCGCACAAAAGCAGAGTTGCGTTCCAGCATGGGCAGTTGCCAGGCGACAAAGGTTAGCTCCTTCAGCGTCGATTTCTTGAAGGCGCGAGAATAGGATTCATTAAATCCTTCAACCATCAAGTCATTGTCAATTGTCATCTCCGTGAACGTCCACGGCGGCTCGAACTTGCCGCCCTGAAGACGGAGGCCAGCCAATCGATGCGGCTTATAGGTAATGAATGCTTGATCGAGTGAGAAAGGTTTGCGGTTGAAGAAGTCTGTGAGCGTTTGGTTCGTGGAAATGTTGTCAGCGAAGCTGCCCGTGGCCAAACGCAGGCCCCAATCAAATTCATCGCCAATCGACCCGCGCATGGCGAGGCGCGCGCGCAACCGCATGCGATGACGCGGGCTCAGGTCGTTGCCCAGCACTGCCGGATTAGCGCCGTTTGCCAGGCTATTCGAAAGTCCAAAGAATGATTCTGCCCGCAGCCGCATATCGCCGCTGAATTTTATCGCCCCAATTTCCGATACGCGGCTTTCAACATTCTTGAGACGATCTTCAACGGTGGGAGTCTGGCTTGGCAGTGGACCCGGCTCAGCGCGAACTGCCAAACCTGTCGGCGACGGCTCACCGTGGTCGAGCTTGCCCGCGAGCAGTCGAATCGTTTCCTGTTGTTCCGCAATTGTCTGTTGCATCTGGTTCAGGCGTTGATTTTGTTCCTCCAGCATCTGCTCCAAAGCATTGAGTTTCTCTTCTGTAGTCTCCGGCTTTCTGCTGTCTGACGAAGAGTCTCCGATTTTCTTCGCCGGCCCGGTCGCGATTGCGTGTCCGTCTCCGCCACTGGATAACGCGAGACTTTGTCCGCAAACCTCAGCTGTGCTCAGCGCACAAAGCAAAACCACGAAAACGGAAATCATGAAAGCCTGTCTGCCGTGTTCGGGAACGAATCTTTTACGCATGACTCATCATCCTTTTGAGAAAGTTTGATCTGTAGACCTGAGCGAACTTTGAAAGAATGCAGCTTCAGCCTTAACGATGCGTGAACTCCAGCTTACATCGGTGTTAACTGAAGCCGACCCTTCGGCGTTGCCAATGGGAAGGACAGCAGCACCTCTTTAGTTTCGCCGCCGCATGAAACTTGACTAGTCAATGCACTTTGCCTGTTCAGACCAAGTTCAGTCAGCCTTCAGATAGCATGGCCTGTGGAAAAAATCTATCCAGTCAGTTAACATTTTGGTAACATCGATTCAATTGCGCCGCCCCCAATGGCGCCGAGTCGATGGTACCGATCACCTGACCCGACGTTCGCAAATGAGTTCGCTGGTCCAAATCTGGGAGGACGCTAATGCTACCCAGACCACACGGGATAGTTTTCTCTCCACCTTGCCGAGTAAGATGGCTCGTCGGTATTCTTCTGCTTCTCTCGCCAATCGATTTGCTGGCTCAGCAGAATCGCAACCATGTAGTTGTACGTGAGGACCTTTCGCCGGCCCATCGCGAACAGTTGGCCACTAAGCTGCGTGGGATTACTGGTTTTCCAGATCTGAAATTTGACGATAATGGAGTATTGCGTGAGGGAAGCAGGACACCTCCTGGTGGTTCCAGGAGTGCCAGGGAACTGGTTGCCAACGCAGTCTCCGGCCGCAATATTGTGGTGATTGAAGATACCAGTAATCGTGCAGAGATAGCGTTCTGTCGCGTAATTCCCGGCAGGTGGAAGAAGAACGCAGCGGGCAATCCACCCGTCTTCGTAGTACAAATCGATTTCGCCGACTTTGACCAGCTCGTCGGAGACGAGCGTGCTCTTGAGGCCTTCAACGTTGGCTGGGGGCTGCTTCACGAACTCGATCACATAGTCAACGACACTTCGGATGCGACGGCCCTGGGCGAAACAGGCGAATGCGAAGCTCACCTCAATCAAATGCGCCGCGAATGCAATCTCCCACAACGAGCAGAGTACTTCTCCACGCTCTTACCGCTGAGCGCAGACAGTGATTTTACGACCAGGTTCGTTAGGTTGGCCTTCGAGCAGCAACAACCGTCTGCTAATAAGAAGAAACGTTATTGGGTTATCTGGGACGCGAATGTGGTCGGCGGCCTGGAACCGAATCAGATTGCCGCATTGAGATAATCCGTTAGTTTCGATTCCGAATCCCTCTCACCTTTCAACTACAACAACGATTTTACAATTCAGGATATCAGCGAGCGCCGGCGTCGCAGAGTCGGTTTTTGTGTGTACATTCTGCTCACAAGGCGTTGCTTGAGTCTTTGCCGGTCTGGGATTGACCGGTATTTTGCGCGCTTCACGAGGACGCTAATCCGCCTTTGGCGATCTGTCTGCGTGCGGATTGCGACTTAAGACGATCCATGCGGGCCAGGTGGGCGTCGTCTGAAAGTCGCTGGAGGGTGGAATGGATCATCAGAAGGATCTCTTTTAGATCCTTTAGTTCGCGAGGAGATCTGTCTCTGGCGGCGAATAGAGCAGCAGCGATCTCGCTGCTAAGTTCATGTGAAATTGCCATAGAGTCACCGGTGGTCTGAACGGGCCCTGAACGGTCTAAGGTGTTGGCTAAAAGAAGAGTTCGCATCCTACGACCGCACTGTTACGCCCATGTTAACAAGATGTTAATTAAACAGATTTACCTCATCTCGTCATAGCGACAATCCGCCACTTTCTTCACTAAAAAACTTTCAGTCAGGTTAACAAACATTTAAGGCGCAATTCACAGCACCTTAACCTCATCTGCCTAGAGTTTGTCTTTGCAACTCTACGACGATTTCAATCTGTTCAGAAGAGACTCGCGATTCTTTAATTTGAAAGACGTGAACAATTTTCGAATCAAACCCGACTGCCATATTTTTAAATTCCGAGGAGAATCCCTATGTATAGAAGAGTTCCCCAGAGGTTTGGACGCATCTCGCTAGTCGTCATCGCGCTTGCGCTATTCGTGTTTCCACTAACTGCGAATGCGCAGACCGATCAGGGTCGCATTGCGGGTACGGTGACGGACTCCAACGGCGCACTGGTGCCCGGCGCCACTGTTGTGGTGAAGAACGAGCGGACTGGTGAAGAGCGAACGGCGACAACCAGTGAGACTGGCTACTTCATCATCTCCGCGCTGCGCCCCTCGAGTTATTCGGTGACGGTTACCGCTAAGGACCTGTCGGCTAAGACTGCCAACGTTCAGGTACTGGTGGGTCAGGAGGTGAATCTTCCATTAACCGTTCAGCCAACCGGCGTTGAAGCGAGAGTTGATATTGTCGGCGGCGGCGAGACAGCGTTGGAGACCAGCTCGGCTTCCATGGGTGCGAATGTAAACCCGCGCGAGGTTGAAGGCCTGCCGCTAAACGGACGCCAGCTTTCCCAGCTTTACTTGCAGGCGCCTGGCTCGGTTAATAGCGGCTCCGGTACATACGGCGACATCCGCTTTAACGGCCGCGCAGTCGAACAAAATATCATTCGCTACGATGGTGTTGAAGGTACGGCCGTGATTGACGCTTCGCCAGGAAACCTTAATGGTGAGGTTCCGTCTCCATTCCGCCTGCAGTCCAGTCTTGAGAATGTGCAGGAATTCCGCGTTGAATCCAGCAATTATCCGGCAGAGTTTGGCACTGGCACGGGCGGTCAAATTAGCGTGGTGACAAAGTCTGGCGGAAATAGTTTTCACGGATCCCTGTTCGAATATCTGCGCAACGACGTGCTCGATGCCGCAAACTTTTTCGACAATATTATTGGCCAGAAGGGAACGCTGCGTCTCAATCAGTATGGCGGCTCGATCGGTGGCCCAGTGATCAAGCAGAAAGCATTCTTCTTTTTCTCTTATGAAGGCTATAAGCTCCGAGCAGGTCTGAACTCAACCGAAGCTGTGCCGGGTGAGGCTTCCCGCATTTGCGGTCCACCGATTGGGACGGGAACGATTGGGTGCAATGCAAATACGCTGTTGCTTCTTTCGGCTTTCCGGGATCCGAAGGCCGTTACGGTGTCAACGGGGTCGGGAACGAATCTCTTCGATGTGGCGCAGCTTCAGTCGAGCGCCAAGGTGGATGAGAGCGCCTACGCTTTTCGTTTCGATTACCGGTTTAGCGGAAAGACCTCAATGTATTTTCGCTTTTTCCGCGACAATGGTCAGAATGATCAGCCGGAAGGCGTCACCGGTCGCCGGGCAGTCTTCACGGCCAATCCGCAGAACAGTGTTTTCGCTCTTCAGACACTCTTGACGCCAACTGTTCTCAACGAGTTCAAGCTGGGTTACAACGGGGTGTTCTCACGCACGAACGGGCAGGCGCCCACCGTTAATGGAATCGACTTGTCGAAGTTGGTGATCAATATCTCCGGGAATACGGCGAACTTTGCAATTCCCGGACAGGGCACCTCAGCCGGCACGGCCACGCCGGGCGGCTTGTTACGGGCCAACAGCGCGACGAACGGGCGTGGTCAACCGTACACCGCGTATTCGGTCTCGTTCATTGACAACCTGAGCTGGAGCAGGGGCAATCACAATTACAAGTTCGGCGTGGAATTTCGTCCCAGCCGCATCTATACCGACAGGCTCGGCGGCACCACCTATGTTTTCAATAGCCTGCAGGCACTGCTCACAAACTCACCAGCATCAATTCAGTATCTTGGTGATGTCAGCGCTCCTTCCCCTTTCAATGGCGGAGCGACCGGAACACGCCTGGCCAAGCAGGAGTTCTATATCGGCTACGCACAGGATGAGTGGAAGCTAAGGCCCAACCTGACCCTCAACTACGGCTTACGTTACGACTACTACACGCCGCTACGTGAAGCGCGAAATCTGGACATTCTCTTCGACACCACCAATGGCACTCTGAAGGCGCCGAATCTTCCCTTCTTCAAAACATCGAAGACGAATTTCGGACCTCGAATAGGACTTACCTGGTCGCCGAATTTCAAGGGCGATGGCTTCTTTGGCGGTGGCCACACAGTCTTGCGAAGCGGTTTCGGTATTTTTTATGGGCCGGGACAGACTGAAGACCAAATTCAACCCATTGAGAGCGATCGCATTAGTTCGACTCTGACAAGTGGACCGTTGCTCACCTTCAATCCTGATCAGACGGCGGCCATTAATGCCATCATCGCCAACTTTACCACCAATCCAAACAATCGTGTTTTTCAGCCGCGCGCGTATGCTTCTGAGTACAAGGTGCCTGAGAAGATTTACAGCTATACCTTCTCGGTGCAGCAAGAGCTACCTTACAAAGTAGTTGCCACTGCCGCTTATGTAGGAAGTCAGGGCCGCAATCTCTTCCTTCGTGGTCTGTCAAACACCTTACGCGCAGGCACGGCCACAATCCTGAATGGGGACCCAATTCCCACAAATGCCGGCGTAGTGAATCGCACTAATGCATCGGGACAGGTGATCGGCGTTACAACCGTGCGCCAATTCTCCATTGTCTCAGGAACGTCGGTACAGAACCCATTCGCTGAGATCGATACTAAGACGAGCGGCGGGACTGACAGCTATAACGCGTTGCAGATGGCGTTGTCGCGCCGCATCAGTAACGGCTTAACCCTCAATTCGCAATACACATTCTCCAGGAGCTTCGGCAACACTTCCGGTTCAAACGAAGCCCGAACTGCAGCAGAACCCTTTGGCGGCGCAATTCGTCCCAGTGGAGACTTCAACAACTACGAAGCTGATCGCGGCTACAACAATTTCGATGTGCGCCACACATTTAACTTGAGTGCAGTCTATGACCTGCCGATTGGTAAAGGGAAAGCGTTTGACCTCGGTGGCATCGGAAATGCGCTCTTCGGGAGTTGGGAAGTGGGAACGATTATGAATATGCGCAGCGGCGTCCCCATCGACGTTACGATTACACGTCCTGATACGGTTGCAGTTTGTGCCGCCGCATCATGCATCGTGAACGACAGCGCCACGACCACGCGAATTGTTCCCAATGGATTTACCGTGCAACTGCCCGCAGTGAGCGCCGCCCAGCCACTGCCCATCGGGTTCATCGCGACGGTGAATGGGCCGGGCGGTGGATCTTCGCGCCAGACGCGTCGTCCGGACTTAATTTCCGGTGTTAGTCCCTACCTGGGAGATGACCGGAATTTCCTGAACCCGGCAGCGTTCGCTATTCCCGCCGCGGGAACCTTCGGAGATTTGCCGCGCAACGCGCTCAAGGGACCAAACTTCCAGCAGTTTGATTTGATCCTGAACAAGCGCATCCGCTTCTCGGAAAGCAAGAACCTCGAATTCCGTACAGAGGTTTTCAACATCTTCAACCACGCAAACTTTGCGAATCCTGCTTCAACGCTAAACGTCGCACTGCCGACCTTGACCTTCAACACGACAGCCAATGCTTTTGTGTTGAGCTCGGGATTGCAGCCGGGCCAGGCGTTTACGCAGAGCGCCGCCGGCAGCACCTTTGGATTGCTGAGGCAGACGGCGGAACGCACGGTGGGTCTGGGAACGAATCGGCAGATTCAGTTTGCACTGCGGCTGAACTTTTAGAGTTGTGTGTTGAGTGACCGGGGGCAAGGCGGGGTCCCCAGCGGGGCTGCCCCGCTGGGGTGCTAATCCCACCTCCCGACCATGAGCTGATCAGAGTTGAGTTCTAATCCTTCGCGGTACTTGATCAGAGGTTCCTAAAGTTTGTCAGACACCGGAAACCGATATGTCAATAAGAGAAATGTCGCTCACTGAACAGAAAGGTCCACAGCAGCTTGCAGCCGATGTTTACGACGACGGATATCTGCGGGTGGAACACAAAAACTACTACGTTGCCTGCGGCGGACAAGCGCTGAAGCTGCCGCGCACCGAGTTTTTGATCCTGTCTCGTTTAGCTCGTTCTCCGGAAAGAATCGTCACGGCCGAAGAGCTTTGGGAATACGCCTGGGGCAGCGACAAGCCTGTCAACATGGAAAGTCTCCACGTCTACATTTACCGGCTGCGAAACAAGCTGAGCGCCTCCGAGATCAGCATCGACACGATGGTCAACGTCGGTTATCGCCTGCTGCCGGCGAATTCGCATGGAAGTGGCTGAGCTTGCTAAACCGGGTTGTGCCCATTGGCAGCCGAGAGTTTACGCAGAGTTCAGACATAGTTCAGATGGATGTAACACACCGCGCCTAAATTCCTACTTGGAAAATTAAGAACTTTGGAGAAACTTATGCCCTCTCTCTGGAAATCCCCGCGAATAACTGCTCTCTTCCTGCTTGCATTGCTTGCTCTGCTTGGATTTGCCTGTAGCGGCAACGGACCCAGCGGCAGTGGCGGCGGCACAATAAGCCTTCAAGGCGCCGGTGCAACTTTTCCGAATCCGCTTTACCAGAAGTGGGTCAGCGATTACGGCAAGCTTCATCCAAACGTGCGCATCGACTATCAGTCGATCGGTTCGGGCGGGGGCATCAAGCAGATTCAGGAGCAAACTGTAGACTTCGGTGCGTCGGACGCGCCGATGAAAGATGAAGAGTTGAAGGCAGCGCCGGGCGAGTTGCTTCATGTCCCGACCGTGCTGGGCGCAGTTGTGATTACCTACAACGTTGCTTCAATTGCGCAGCCGCTTCACTTTTCGCCAGAAGTCATTGCTGACATTTTCCTCGGCAAGATCAAGAAGTGGGATGACGAGCACATCAAGCAGGACAATCCCGGTGTCAGTCTGCCGGCGGCGGATATTACTACGGTGCATCGCTCTGACGGCAGTGGCACGACCTTCGTGTTCACCGACTATCTCGCAAAGGTGAGTCCTGAGTGGAAAGAGAGAGTTGGTACCGACAAGTCGCCGAAATGGCCGGTGGGCCAGGGCGGCAAAGGGAATGAAGGCGTTACCGGCCAGATCAAGCAACAACCAAACACGATAGGCTACGTCGAGCTTGCCTATGCGGTGCAGAACAAACTTCCAGTGGCGCTAATCAAGAACGCCAGCGGCAAGTTTATTGAACCCTCAATCGATGCGGTTACCGCCGCTGCAGCGTCGGCTTCAACGCAAACACCTGAAGACCTGCGAGTTTCGATCACGAATGCCACCGGAGAGAACGCTTATCCGATCTCGAGTTACACCTACATCCTTGCTTACAAGGAACAAAAGAGCGCCGATAAAGGAAAGGCACTGGTTGATTTTCTCTGGTGGGGAATTCATGAAGGTGAGCAGTTTGCAAAGGACTTGCAGTACGCGCCGCTGCCGAAAGAGATAGTTACCCGAGCGGAAGCTAAGATCAATTCAATCACCTCGGGTGGCAAGCCATTAAGGTGAGTCTTGAGTCTTGAGTCTGGAGTTTGAGTCCAGAGTAAATAGAAAAGTGGTTGAGAGGCGGGCCCGAAGTTCCAGGGCCCGCCTCTCTCAGTCATTAAAATGGAGCAAGCTATCGGCGGGCAGCGCCCGCCTCTAAACAAGGTCGGCGCTTTGTGGCGCGCACTATCGCCCACCGGCAACAAGGGTGATGCGATATTTCGTACTGTTTTGTTAGCCGCCGCGATACTAATGCTGGTGATCGTAGGCACGATGATTGTTGCGCTGGCGGGGAAGTCGATGCCGTCAATTCGCCAGTTTGGATTCGGCTTTATAACCGGCAGAGAGTGGAATCCTGTTAAGAGCGAGTTTGGGGCGCTGCCGTTTATCTACGGCACAATCGTATCGTCACTAATCGCAATCATAATCAGTGTGCCGCTGTCTTTGGGCATTGCGATCTTCCTGGTTGAGCAAGCGCCGCGGCAACTCGCTCGACCCGTCACGTTTCTGGTGGAACTACTGGCAGCGATTCCCTCGGTTGTTTACGGACTCTGGGGAATTTTTGTGCTGGCCCCGTTTCTGCGCGTTCACGTCGAGCCACCTCTGCAGCATTGGTTCGGCTGGCTGCCCCTATTTCAGGGGCCGATCACCGGAATCGGTTTGCTTACAGGGGGCATCATTCTCGCCATTATGGTGACGCCAATCATCTCGGCGGTTGTGCGTGATGTGCTGGCCGCCGTTCCGAGTTCGCAGCGTGAAGCAGCGCTCGCCTTGGGCGCTACGAAATGGGAGACAACGCGGGTGGTTTTGGTAAACGCCGCGCCCGGCATAGCTGGTGCCGTAATTCTGGGTCTGGGTCGCGCGATTGGCGAGACGATGGCTGTGACTATGGTCATCGGCAACCGCGCGCACATTAGCGCCTCGCTCTTTGATTCCTCCTACACGATCGCCTCAGTAATCGCCAATGAGTTTACCGAAGCGACGCACGACCTTTATCTAAGCGCGCTGGTTGAATTGGGACTCATTTTGTTCTTAGTAACGTTTGTTGTGAACGCCATCGCCCGCATTCTGGTGTGGAGCGTGACCCGTAAAACAAGTGGTGTCGGCAGCGCGGTATGAGGTAACGCAAACTGTTAGTTTGCGACGCTTCCCTGCCACCCTGACTCCTAATAAAGGCAGACGCAAACTAACAGTTTGCTTTACGCGGACCCGATGAGAAAGGTTGACCAGCTACGCCGCACGACAAGTGCGACCATGACGACGCTCACGGCGCTTTGCACCGTGGTGGCCGTGGGCATCCTGCTGATTATCCTGGTCTACATCGCCATGCAGGGCATCGGCGCGCTGAATCTGCGGTTTCTGGTTGATAGTCCGCGACCAGTCGGCGAAGGCGGGGGTATTGGCAATGCGATCCTGGGAACTTTGGTTTTGCTCGGGCTTTCGTCAGCAATTGGTTTACCTTTTGGAATCGCGGTCGGCATTTATCTCTCCGAGTTTGGCACAGGACGCTTCGGAAGCCTGGTTCGATTTCTATCGGACACGCTGACAGGAATTCCCTCGATCGTTACTGGCGTCTTCGTATACACCATCGTCGTGTTGCCTGCGAAACATTTCTCAGCCCTGGCGGGCGGTATCGCGCTCGCCTTAATAATGGTTCCGATTGTTGCCCGCACCACCGAAGAGATGATCAAACTAGTCCCGCAGAGCTTGCGCGAAGGAGCGCTCGCTCTCGGGGCGCCACAATGGCGAGTGACGCTTGGAGTTGTTGTTCCGGCGGCGGCTTCGGGCATCGCAACTGGCGCAATGCTGGCCATCGCGCGTATCTCAGGGGAAACCGCCCCGCTATTGTTTACGGCATTCGGCAGCCGGTTTTTCAGCTACTACCTTGACCAGCCGATCGCGTCGCTGACCGTGCAAATCTATAACTACGCGATTTCGCCTTACGACGAATGGCACGCGCAGGCGTGGGCTGCGACGCTTGTCTTGATGGCCATGATTCTGTCGATCAATATTGCGGTACGCTTCCTGACGCGCAGAAAGTTTTGAAATGTCGACAACCGCGCCAACCATTACAACCAAAGTCAGGGTTCCCGAGCGAGATCCGGAAAGAGCGGATCCTATTCGATCGGGAGACGCGACGAAGATTGCCGTGCGCCACCTGAACTTTTACTATGGGAAGGCACAGGCGCTGCACGACGTTTCACTCGACATTCCGGAACGAGTCGTGATGGCCTTCATCGGACCTTCCGGCTGTGGCAAGTCGACATTTCTACGTACACTTAATCGCATGAACGACGTGATCCCGGCGACACGCGTCGAAGGCGAAGTGCTGATGGATGAGCGCGACATTTATTCCCCGGGAACTGATGTCGTTGAATTGCGGCGGAAGGTCGGGATGGTATTTCAGAAGTCGAACCCGTTTCCGAAATCGATCTTTGATAACGTGGCCTACGGCCTGCGCATAAACCACCTCACGGCGAACAAGGCTGAACTGGAGACGCGTGTCGAGCAGGCGCTCCGGGATGCGGCGCTCTGGACTGAAGTCAAGGATCGTCTGAAGACTTCTGCCTTGAGTCTCTCCGGGGGACAGCAGCAGCGTCTTTGCATTGCGCGCGCCCTGGCCATTCGGCCTGAGGTAGTGTTAATGGACGAACCGGCGTCAGCATTAGATCCGATGGCGACGGCTAAAATCGAAGAGCTGATTGTTGAGTTGAAGAAGCAATACACGATTGTGATCGTGACTCACAACATGCAGCAAGCAGCGCGGGTCTCCGATATTACAGCGTTTTTTTGGTTGGGTAAGTTGATTGAAGTCAATCCCACTGAGAAAATGTTTACCAATCCCAACGAGAAGCTGACGGAAGACTATATTACGGGACGATTTGGCTAACGCGAATTCAAGTTTGAAGTGCAACAGAACGTTGTTTAGAAAGCGGACTTGTCCGCCTCGCGCGGCGGGGCACAAGTGCCCAATCTAAACGGCGTGTGGAGAACTTTTTGGACGACGGCAAATAAAAACGGTCTTTGGTCTTAGGTTTTTGGGACTTCGGTCTTTGGCCTTCAGAAAAGGTGTCGGCGCTGGTAGATCGAAGACCAAAAACCAAAGACCAAAAGCCAAGAGTCAGGCACAAGACATGGAATACCACAGACACCTCGATGATGAACTCGACTCACTCCGTGACCGTGTGTTGTTGCTCGGCGGAGAAGCCGAAGCTGCACTCGAACGCGCGATGACGGCTCTGACGGAGCGCGACAGCGAGCTCGCACGCCAGGTGCTCGAGCAGGACGATCAGATTGATCGACTCGAAGTTGAGATTGATCGCCAGTGCATTGACATCATCGCCCTGCGCCAACCGGCCGCGCGCGATCTTCGTTTTGTCATTTCGGTTGCGAAAATGGCGCCGGTGCTCGAGCGCATTGCCGACCACGCCGCTAACATTGCCCGAGTAGCCCTGGATCTCAACAACGAACCGGAGCTGAAGTCGGTTTTTGACCTGAAACAGATGTCCGAACATGCGCTGCGCATGCTACGAGCGGCGCTGGATGCCTTCACCACGAACGACGCGGCCGCGGCCCGCGAGATTATTAAGAGCGACACAGAGATTAACGATCTCTACAACCACATTTTTCATAGCTTGATTGAACTGATGGTGACTGAGCCGGCCACTGCGACACGCGACGCGCGGCTGCTTTTCGTGGCCAAACACCTGGAGCGGATTGGCGATTACGTAACTGACATCTGTGAACTGACCGTTTATATGGCCGAGGCAGCATTCATCAAACATTTCAAATAAGAGTGGGACAGACATTCCTGTCTGTCCGTGTGAGCGAGGCGCTCTCGGAGGTCAGAAGATGAGATTTTCCATTTCTCATTTCAAATTTTTCATTTGTCATTGCCGGAGTTCGCCACCGCAAACCGGAGGTTAGACTTGACTCGATGTGAGGTAATGGGCTTCAGGCTCCTGACAAATGAAAAATATGAAATGAGAAATGGAAAATCTCCAGTCTTGCTCGGATTATTGTGAGGCTAAGAAAACACCCGGACAGGCAGGAATGCCTATCCTACATAACGAGTAACGGATGCAACGACCAATCCTTATTATCGAAGATGATCCTGACATTTCTGAGAGCTTGAAATACAACTTCGAGCGCGAGGGCCTGCCGGCCATCACCGCCTTGACCGGAGAGGCGGGATTAACCGCGGCTCTTAACGAACGCGAGCCGCCGTTGCTGATAATTCTGGATTTGATGTTGCCGGGGATGAGCGGCACCGAATTGTGCCGCCGGCTTAGAAGAGAACCTGCGACTCGGCGCACCCCGATCATCATGTTGACAGCCAGGGCCTCGGAATCGGATCGGGTCGCGGGCCTGGACCTTGGCGCCGACGACTACATCACGAAACCTTTCTCAGTGAGAGAACTACTGGCGCGAGTGCGTGCTGTCGTGCGGCGCCTGGATGAGACCAGTGGGAAGACATACGAGGACGATCATCTGCTGATCGACTTCGACGACATCCGCGTGGTCTGCGATGGCGCTAAGGTGAAGCTCACCAACAAAGAATTCAGCTTACTATCGGTGCTGGCGAAGAGCGCGGACCGGGTTATCACTCGGCAGCAGCTACTGGACAACGTTTGGGGCTACAGCTATTACGGCGATGCGCGCACGCTCGACGTTCATATCCGGCGGCTGCGACAAAAGCTCGGTGAATGCGGCGATTGCATTGAAACGGTGGTTGGCGTCGGCTATCGTTTCGTCGGTTGCCCGCGGGCTGCTTAGTGTATCTGCCACTAGTGAAAAGATTTAATCGTGTCTAAGCGCAATGTTTATTTGGTTGTTGCATGCGTAATTTCTCTCGCCGTTGTTCTCCTCCTGCCTTCAGTTACAGCGCGCGCGGCGGTTGCGGTTCTCCTCTTCCTGGTCGCCATGGCCATGCTCGTCAGAATGTTCTTAAACAAAACAGAAGCTTTACAGGCAACGCGCGTTAGCTCAAACCCTCCGGATGAGGAATCGTCGCAGGAGATTTTCGCGCTGGGAAAGTTGTTTGAAGCAACGATGAGCGGAATGCGCGAAGGTCTGCTCGTCGTTGATAAGGACATGCGGGTGGTGGCTTCAAACAAGGCGGCCCACCGGCTGTTCAATTTTTCCCAGGGGAAGCTCAACTCCCAACGGCTGACCGAGCTGACTCGCAACCCGGCCGTTTACAGCGCTTTTTTGGATGCTCTCAAGGGAACTGAACGGAGTGGCGTCAAGGTCGAAACCCATGGACCAGAGCGGCTGGTCTTCGACCTTCGGGTGGTGCCGCTGTCGAGCGCCAATGGCCGGACGGGGGCAGGCGGCCGAGGTACGAACGCCGCCCAGGGAGCCCTCGGCGTCTTTATCGACATTACACGCATCGAGCGACTGGAGCACGTCCGGCAGGAATTTCTTTCCAACGTTTCGCACGAGCTGCGCACTCCGCTAACGGCGATCCTGGCCTTTATCGAGACGCTCGAGGCGGGAGCGATTGACGAAAAGGAAGCGAGCCATAGATTCCTTTCGATCATTCGCCGCAACGCGACGCGGATGCACGACCTCATCGATGACATCCTTGAACTAAGCGCGATCGAAGCCGGCAACGTGCAGGTCCGTGCCGAGCAGGTCGAACTCTCGCCCATCGTCACTGACGTGATCGCTTCGCTCGCCAGTAAGGCTGCGGCAGAGGGGATAGTACTAAGGAACACCATTGCTCCCGGTGCGGTGGTCTTTGCTGACGCGCGTCGACTCGAACAGATGTTGACGAATCTGGTGGAGAACGGGATCAAGTTCAATCGACCGGCTGGACAGGTTACGATCAAGTTTGAAAGCGGCGCGCGCCAGGGTGAGGGGCGGCGGCGCGATCCGGAAACAGAAGCAAGCCACAGCGAAGCACCCGAGCGGGATAAGATAATCGTGGAAGACACCGGGGAAGGAATTCCCGCTCAGCATCTGGAACGGTTGTTTGAAAGATTTTACCGGGTGGATCGCGCCCGTTCGCGAGACATGGGCGGCACTGGATTAGGACTAGCCATTGTGAAACACCTGGCACGCGCACACGGCGGTGAAGTCTCAGTTAGGTCCGAGCTGGGCAAAGGCAGCACCTTCACCATCGAGCTTCCACTGGTGCAAGAATAATGCCAATTCTGATCAGTTTGCGGCTAAGAATAGTGCCAACCGAACAACACGAGGATGAGCGCGGATCTGCACAACATACAGAACCGAGTAGCTTTGCTGGTCTGCGACGCGCAGATAACGAGATGAAACTCAAAGTGCGATCTTGGTAAGATAACCAGGCTTACAAGTCGCGAAGGCCGTCACCGCACTGGTGTTAGGTTTTGCCCGTAACCGAGTTTGGTCTCAGGGGTTGGTGTCGATAACATTGGTGAATTAGCTACAGGCATTTAAGTGGCTAATATCCCGTTAAGAAGAATACAAAGAAGAGCTCCCCTGCGCTTGTAAGCAAACGCTGTAAAATTTCCGTTAGGGAGCAGCCAATGAGCAAACGCAGAAAGAGCGTACAATCAAAAAGTTTCAACCTCCAGAGTCTGCCAAAGCAATTGCGACACATCAACCTCAACGCGGCGGGTATTGATTTCGGGTCTGAGCGACACATGGTGGCTGTACCCGAAGGCCGCGATGAAGTTTCGGTGCGCGAGTTTGGCACTTTCACTGCGGATCTCATTGCCCTGGCTGACTGGCTGCAGCAGTGCGGCGTCACTACAGTGGCCATGGAATCAACCGGCGTTTACTGGATCCCGTTGTTCGAATTACTAGAACGTCGGGGTTTCGAAGTTAAGTTGGTCGATGCACGTCACGTCAAGAATGTCACGGGACGCAAATCGGATATTCTCGATTGCCAATGGATCCAGCAACTGCACACCTAGAAAGGGGCGCCGCGCCACTTAAATTTGCCTATATTCAAAAGAGCTTGATGAAAAACATGCGACGTCAGCTCTTCCGCGGCCGACCCTTCGCGCACTCGCCGCGCAATGTAGGCATAGACGCGTTCGAAGTGGAGTTCATACAACCCGGCAAAACGGCTTGGATCCTGCTGTGCCGCCTCGATTAACAGTCGTTCTTCGTGCTGGTTGTCTGGAC
>DASXQM010000296.1:0-7067 GCA_036507195.1 Pyrinomonadaceae bacterium
CACTGAGTGGTCGGGGTCAAGTCGGGCCGAAGTCGGTGGGGTGTCGGGAGGTGGTCGGAGTGAATCAACTGTTGTTGCTAAAAGTGTAAACCTCGAAAACGAAGCTGCGTCATTGAAAACAGCACTTCTGGGGACAAGAGAAACCGCGTCGTACGTACCTCACAATCATAAATCAACAGGAGTCCGCTGATGCCACGGCGCGGACAGAAGACCGTCAAGCCGGTGCTGGGTGACCCGACAGACCCGCGTGGCATGGCTCGACTTAGCGCCGCTCATCTGGAATGGATGCGGGTGCAGAACTACTCTGAGCAAACGGTAACGGGACGCGAAAAGCATCTGCGTCGCTTCACTATCTGGTGTGAAGATCGCGGCATCACCCGACCCACTGATGTCACCAAACCCATCCTCGAACGTTACGCTCGCTGGCTCTATCACCATCGCAAAGAAGACGGCCGGCCGCTTTCGTTTGGATCTCAGTACGGCCAGTTGATGGGCGTGCGGATGTTCTTTCGCTGGCTGGCCCGACAGAATCACATCCTCTCGAATCCTGCCTCTGAGCTGGAGCTGCCACGGCGCGAAAAGCGTCTCCCGAAGCACGTGCTGACCATCAGTGAAGCGGAAGCAGTCATCAATCAATCCAACCCAAACGAACCTCTTGGTCTGCGTGACCGCGCCATCCTCGAGACGTTCTATTCAACCGGCATGCGACGCATGGAGTTGGTCAATCTGAAGCTCTTCGACATCGACTTCGATCGCGGCACGGTGCTCATTCATGGCAAGGGCAAGAAGGACCGCATGATCCCGATTGGCGACCGTGCTCTGGCCTGGCTGGAGAAATATCTCAACGAAGTCCGGCCCTCGATTGTGGTCGAACCGGACGAAGGTTGGCTGTTCCTGACCAAGGAAGGCACGCAGCTGATCGACGACCATCTTTCCAGCCTCGTGAAGCGTTACGTGGAAGCCGCGAACATCGGCAAGACCGGCGCCTGCCACCTGTTTCGTCACACCATGGCGACCTTAATGCTGGAGGGCGGCGCCGACGTTCGTTACATCCAACAGATGCTTGGTCACTCACGTCTGGAGACCACTGAAGTCTACACTCACGTCTCGATCAGAACCCTCAAAGCCATCCATTCCGCCACTCATCCCGCCCGCTTGCAACGCACCTCACCTGAACCAAAATTGCTCCCACCAGCGACGATTGAAAGTAGCAGTGATGGCTCTGACTCAAGCACCAATCCCCAGTCACAAATCGACCACGAAGCAGCTGAACTACTTCTCTCTTTAGCTGCTGAAGCTGCTGAAGAAGAGGCCTCGTTGGCAGCAGTTCCGCACTCAGCTTAGAGAGTCGCAAGGGCCAGCAGTTGCTGCGCACCTGAAGTTGATCAGACACGTCACCCCTAAAGAAAAACGCGTAAAGTCTACGTTGTCGACAGAATTGTCTCGTTTGTCGACAATCGGTCTCGTTTGTCTACTTCAACGACTGCAACGGCTTAGCTGAGCTGCCACAAAATCACGTCTCCTTTGTCGACAAATTGTCTACAAACGAGCCGCGTCTCACGCACTGAAAAAGCAGCAGCTAAAGGATGAAAAGCGGCCCTAGTCACGACCTCAGAGTAGCTGCTAAAGTTGCCTCTGATGCATCCTCAGCAGCTAAAGAAAAAAGCAGCGCGGCCTCTCTCTTCACGGGCCACTCATCGCATGCCAGGACGCTCGCCCAGTTATCTCAAAACTCGCATCAGGGGTTCGCGACTTCTAAACGCAGCTCGCATCCTGGTCCTCGTCGAGCTAAGTCGCAGACTGCATCAGGCTTACGAGCATGCTTACGACAAACAAGCGGCAGACCGGTTGCTTCCGCAGAATACCCCTGCGCGATTCGATAACGCGACTTTCAACGGATGTGTGGATGCACTTTTCGGTGTGACACGGGCACCTTCGAACGATGGCAAGAACGTCGGCTTGACACCTCTAAGCAGCGGCATTGGTTCCTACACTGGCTTTTCTTTACTGACTTTAAGCAAGTTTACTATCTATACCGATGGCCGGAGCAAAGACTCGAAGCAACTCGCTATCGAAGGCGGAGCAACACCTGGCAAGACCGCCTTCGGATATACCCCTCCAAACGCTCCGTATTTGAATTGGATCGCATCAGACTATGTGCAGAATCCGAGTGTTTCTCCTATCTTCAATCTTGCGAATCAGATCCATGAGACGGGCAACTCAATCGCTGGCGTTATTGCTCAGAAATTCCACGGCTACGTGAGGCCTAAGCCATTAAACCCAGGACCATTCGAAGGGGATACCGATTCAGGAGCAGCCCTTGAGGAGTGCGTATTTGGTGGCGCAGTTCTTCCTGGTGGGACAGTTCGACACTGAACAAGGAGATTCAGAATGACAAGGCGACTCTTGGTCCTCTCACTCTTTGCAAACTTGGCGTTTTCGGGTTGCAGCTACTGGGGTCAGACAGTTGGGTCTGAAGGACGACTTCACACTAAGGATCGCAGTAAGCGTGAAAGCTTAACGCGAAGGTGGTCCTCTAAGAGTTTGAAGCTCAACGAAGATCTTACACTGACCGTTGTAAACTTCATTGATAAATCCCATGGATGGATCGGCGGTTATGAAGGGACGGTCTACTCTACAGACGACGGCGGTCGAACATGGCAAACCGCTAAGCTTCCTACCGGGCCGAACAGTTACGTCTCAGGCATTTCGTTCTCAGGCAGTGCAATAGGCTGGGTAGCTGTGAGGCGAGATCCGCCTGAAGTGATGGACCGGAAAGGCTACAAGAGCATTGTGCTGAGAACCGATAACGCAGGCCGAAGTTGGCAGGAACAACGTGCATGGAATGGTACTCAGATCTACAGAGTCCGCTTTATTAACAACGAGGTGGGATGGTTAGTCGGGCGCAAGCTGGAAGATGGCGGGCTGTTTGTTATGCACACCACAGATGGAGGGTCCAATTGGGTAGAACTCTCATCAAACGTGATTAACCCCACGAACAATGATTTCGCCACGGATATTTATGCAATCGACAGGTCGAGAGCTACCTTGCTTACAGTCGAAGGAAAGGTTTACAGCACTGTAGATGGAGGACAGAGGTGGACCCAAGATCTTACGATCCGCGACGAACCCGAACAAACTTTCATGGCCAAGGTAGGTGTATTGGGTAACGGCACTGTCTGGGTGCTTGGCTCAACTGACAGTAAAGAGGGAATGTGGACGACGATAGTGCGACAATTCGCCGGAGATAGCTCAAAGAGATTCCGCACAGGCGACGTACGTATTAAAGACATATCCTTTCTGTCGGAGGATGAGATAGTGGGATGCGGATCAATGTCGAACAGTGATGATGCTCTGTTTGGAAGCAGAACGGGAGTCGTTCTATATTCTTCTGACGCAGGACATAGTTGGGAGAAGATCTATAGCGACGCTGAGAGCCGGACTTTGAATGCAATTGCGACCGTTGATGGAAATTTTTGGATAGTGGGTGACCATGGATTGACGCTTTACTTGTCGGCATCCGGGAGTTCGAGACCTGGGGACAAATAGATGTTTGGACTACGATGCTTTTGGAGTTGATTGTCAAATCAGTTCCGCAGAATCCCGGACTCGATCCAAGCGTTTCTACACTCGTCAGTAATGCACTGTCATCATCGGACTGTGCAGAATTCGCACGAACCGTGCTAGATGCAGTTTCAAGCAAGAAAAATCCGGTCTTTCCTAGCAATGGAAACCTCTTAGATGTCTTTAACGCATTCCTCGCGCAGGGCGGTAATCATCCTTTAATCACACGCAACAAACCTTCAGGCAGCTGGGGCTATGGCAATTCCGTCGGCAAAATCAAGAACGGTGATGCCGCAATCTTCAGTCTGAACAAAGGTACGACTGGCTCCGATGCTGATACGGTCATCTCTGAACTTTTTCATTTGGCTGGCCAGAACAAATACTACACCGACGAACAGCTTGCGAAGGCTGTTCACAACTCTAGTTATGCCTCAGACGCCACCGCGGTAATTGCACCGGAGGCGAACATCTTCGATAAGCAGCACTATCAAGCTCGTGGCTGGCGAAAGGATCAAGCCTATAGTGCTTATTTCCATTACATCCAGATGTTGCATTGCACGGCAGTACCGCAACCACCTGGACATCCAAGGCGAATAAATTGACCTATGATACGACCAATCACTTTCATATTCTTCGTCATTGTCGGTAGCGCGAATACATCGGTCGCCAAGGGCTGGCGAGAAATCGTACCACTACATTCAACCAGGCAAGATGTAGTTCGAGCGTTTGGTCACTGCAATGACTCGGTGCCAAGCTGCGAATTCAATTACGCTAATGAATTCGTGCATATTGAGTTCGCTGACGACTCGCAGAAACGCTGTAACGGCGCAGTCCAACCCGAAACGGTTCTGCTTGTCGAAGTTTTTCCCAAAAATGCAGTCTCGTTAAAGAAGTTGGGCCTCAAACGGAGGGACTTTCGAGCAGTGAAACTTGACCGGGACACAGAGGCCTATGTGGACGAAGTAAATGGACTGGTGTTGAAAATTCGGGAAGGAAGAGTATTGCAACTGGACCATATAGCTTCTGATAAAGACAAATCCATTTGTCCTGCGTACTACGACAGGCCAGAAGAGTTTGCTCAAGATATCTTTCTTTCCCATGTTCCGGTAATCAATGTCAGTTGTCCTTCTTCAGTCAGGGCGGGAGGTCCCTTAACCTTCGTTGCCGATCTGGCTGGTGAGCCGCGAATAAGTTTCCTATGGCGCTTGAGCGTTGGGAAGATCATGAATGGCCAAGGGACAAGAACGATTACCGTTGACACTAGCGGACTCGAAGGAAAATCCATCGTTGCGACTGTCACTCTTGGCAGAGCCCAGGCTTCGTGTGAAACACAGGTTGCTGTGCAGTAAGGTAGTTCCTGAGGACCCTTCGCCAACGGCTCCAGCCGAAAACCAAACGGCCAACGAATGTCGCGCCCAGGCGCTAACGGAGCTTGGAACTGAACTGAAGGGACGAGAGGAGATCTTTGCACCTCCTGGATTTAGGCTGGTTACGATGATCCTGGCAGCTCGAGGCGGTGCCACCGTGGGCGCGGCTGCAGGTAGTATGATAGTTCCGGGACCGGGAACCGTCGCAGGCGGAGCGGCTGGGGCAGCAATTGGTATAACAGTCTCCGCGGTGGTAAGTGACATGATGCAAGCAAGTATCGAAGCAGGACCAGTTAAGAGGTTCATGGCCAAAAGCAAGAACTGTGACAAGGTAGCAAAACAGGAAAGTGCCGCAGCACGTGCCCGAGGCACTAATGCCGTTTCATCAGCACCTCCCCAAATGTTCGTCATATCTCGCTACTTCGGCGTTTTCGCGATGTATCCATATACTATTGCATCGCCTCCGACGCTATTAGGTGACAGGTTGTACACGACCTACGGTCCCAATCCTAGAGATCCGGTAACTCAGAAATTCGGTCCATAGTCTCGAAGCGGCAAGTTATTCTCCGATTGGAGGTGGCGAATCGATGACACGGGTAAACAGTGGCAGTGTGAAAGAGCGCTTATTCCGTTCGCTCCGAATTGGTACATCACTAACCACTATTTCGGTGGCGATCGTGATCGTGGCTGATCTGCTACTGCCAACCGCTGAGTTACCTTTCCTACAGAGAAATCCTTTCGCTTGGCTATACTATTGGCCTACCCTACTTTGGAACTCACCAGCTCAAACTCGCGCTGGCAATTTGAACACCATCGTATCGTTGATTCTTAATTTGGTCGCTTATTCGGCGATTGCCTACGCATTTTTGACCTATCGGCAAGTAGGTCAAGTCCGTGACCGGGGTTGATGAGGAGGACTTTTTGTACCGTACATCTTTGAGATTGGCATTCGTGATTCTATTTGGCTTACTCACACTCTGCTCGCCAACCCTTGCCGCAAAGCAAACGCATGTTCATCGTCGACCTCTATCGGCGGAGACTCTACTCAGTCGAGCGGCCTCAAAATACCAAAGGGTTTGCTGCTACGAAGATGCTGGAGTGGTGCAAACAACATTCAGTCAGTGTAGTCAAACTCGCACAGAGACAATGCCGTTCCAGCTTATCTTCAGACGCCCTCGTGAGTTTTACTTTGAATGGATAGATTACTACTTAGCTGATGGTGCCAGGAGAAGTATGGTGTGGACTCAGGGTACGGAGACTTGGCTTTATCGTGAACCCAAGACTTATGAAAGGAAAGGGGATCTCGAGATGGGCATTGCTTCTGCCATGGGCCTCTCGTATGGAGCTGCATATACGATCCCTCGCCTTCTGCTGCCAAACGTTAGGGGTTGGGCATTAACTCAGCTCAGAAAGTCTGCGTTGATAGACAAAGAAGTCTTTGAATCAACTACCTGTTATCACATACGTGGACTCGACTTGAATGGCGATATTGTGGACGTGTGGATTGGGGTGGGCGACTATCTGATTCGAAGGGTAAAATCGGAGCTTATGTTTGCGGATTTCTCTGCCGTGACTGATGAGATTCACAGAAATATCCGAATTAATCGATTTTCACGTTTCGAAAAAAGACCACTTGTAGATTCGGCGCCACCTAACAAGATCTGGAAGACAACAACCATTCGTAAGACTCGCACGCCACTTGGGTTTGCCGTTCTTCAGTAGCGGCGGTCAAGAAGACTCTGGATCGTTATTTCGGTTACGATCACCTGGGACGTTCGACGGCTATCAGTAAGATCAGTTCGGCAACATCACCTACCGGGAAGGCTGGGGCGGAGACAATCCTTCGTTCACCGCCAGCTACACAAACAACAAGCGAAATGGTCTGACGTATGACGCCGCCGGCAACATGACTTTCGACGGGCAAACTTTCACCTATGATGCGACCGGACAGGCGGCCACGGCCAGCTACACTGGCTACTTGCTGCAGCAGTATTACGATGGTGATGGGCTGCGTGGGAAGAAGGTGGATTGTTCAGCGTCAATTGTTTTTTCCGTTCCATGTTGCCTCATTTAAGAATCTTACTCTACGCATAGTTGTCTCAGTGTTGTTTTTGTCTTTGACATTCTAGTAGTTAT
>DASXQM010000297.1:0-5454 GCA_036507195.1 Pyrinomonadaceae bacterium
TGAACCGAGGAGCGGTAGCGACCGGGTCGTTCCCGAGACACTCAGCATCGTGGGTCGACAAATACTGAACCGAGGGGCGGTAGCGACCGGGTCGGTTCCGGGACGCTCAGCATCGTGGGTCGACAAATACTGAACCGAGGAGCGGTAGCGACCGGGTCGTTCCCGAGACACTCAGCATCGTGGGTCGACAAATACTGAACCGAGGAGCGTAGCGACCGGGTCGGCTCCGGGACGTTCAGCATCGTGGATCGACAAATACTGAACCAGGAGACACTCAATTGAGTGTCTTTATCACGCTATAAGAATAATTCTGTTGACCGGGTTGGGCTACGCATCGTATAAGACAGCGTGATGAATTCGAAGCTCGCTAAAGAATCCGTGGCGCCCGCGACTGACACGAACGTCGCCAGGGCCGCTTTCTGCCTGTGTATGTGTTGTTGTCCGCTATTCCGCGGGCGGAGCGAGTGTATGCCGTAGAGTATTTCTATACCTATGAATAAACACCGCAGCCGCTCTGGTCGAGCGGCTTTTTTATTTTGCGCAGAGGTAGGGTCAGAGATCAGAGGCTAGTAGTTCAGAGTTCAAGCTTTAGCTTGCAGCCGGGCAACAAAGACAATCTAAAGATTGAACTCTGAACTTCTTGAATGGCAGCCCAAAGGTGATTAAGGTGAATGTGAACATGAATCCGAGTATTGTGAGCGAACTTGCAGCACCAACAATTTGGGACGGCACGCGCGCCGTTCGGGAAGCGGCGCTTGACCGGTTCAGCCGCATCAGGAGGCTGCGTTTAGCCAATCTGCGGACGCCCATTGAACGGATGGATCGATTCAGACAATTGATTCCGGGCGCACCGCATCTCTATATCAAAAGGGACGACTTGACCGGATACCTCGGCGGCGGCAACAAGCTTCGCAAGCTCGAATACACCATGGCAGATGCTCTGGCCCAGGGAGCGACGACAGTGATTACCACGGGTTCGGTCACTTCTAATCTCGCCCGGACTGCTGCCCTCGTGGCCAGGCGGCTGGGGCTGAAGTGTGTCCTCGTTCTAAATGGAGGTGATCCCAAAAAAGCTCGAGCTAATTCGCGCGTTGCTGAACTTCTGGGGGTTGAAGTGCATGCCGTGGCCACGCGCGAGGACCGTGACCGGAGGATGAATGAAATCGCCGCGACACTATCAGAACGCGGAGAGTATGTTTACAAGATTCCTCTCGGAGCCTCAAACGAGATTGGGTCCTTCGGGATGGTGGCCGCGATGGAAGAGCTTGGAATTCAGCAGCTGCAACTGGATGAACAATTCGATGCCATCGTTTTTGCCACGTCCTCTGGTGGCACGCAAGCAGGGCTGGAGGCAGGCAAGCGGCTTTTTGGTTATCACAACTTGCGGATCCTCGGTATCAGTGCCGATGACCCGGCCGAGAGCATCAAGCAGAGTGTACGCTGGGCGTTGGATCCGATGCTTTCAAGTTTGGGTTTTTCGCGTTTTCCTGGCCACGCCGAACCGGAGGAGCTTTCAGTTGATGATCGCTTCGTCGGTCCAGGCTATGGCATGGCAAGTCCGGAATCAGACGAAGCTAGCCGGCTATTCGCTGATGCCGAGGGGATACTGCTCGATCCTGTTTACACGAGTAAGGCCGCGGCGGGGCTGATTGCTTATTGCCGCGAGGGAAATTTCAGAGAGACTGATCGCGTTCTCTTCTGGCACACGGGCGGGCTCATGACGATTCTGTGATTGGCCCTTGGGTAAGGGGCAAAGGATCATTTTCCATTTCTCATTTTAGATTTTTCATTTTGTCATTGTTTAGAACGCAGCGTTTACGAATCAGTATCCACTAACGCAGCGTTTACCCACCCGCTACCGCGAGGTGGTACTGACCTGCCTCCTGCCTCCTGCCTTCTGCCTCCTGCCTTCTGCCTTCTGCTTTCTGCTTACTGCTTACTTTTTGCGTTCACAGGCGTGCGAAATCGATGAAGCCGCGCTCCGGATCGGTTGAGAGCAAGCGGACGCGCACCTTCTCGCCGATACGCAAACCGCGCTCGCCTCGCATCACGCGACCGTCCACAGGAGGAGAGATAATGCGCGCGAACGTTCCTTTTTCAGTAACGCCGGTCACGATCGCTTTAAACTCTTCCCCAATCCTATCCTGAAGCAGCACTGCCGCCGCGACCTTCCGCATCTTTCGTTCAACCTTGCGCGCCGCGCCGTCTTGCACCGTGCAATGTTCGGCAATTTGTTTTAGCTCGGCTACGGTGTAAGGCGTGGGCTTATTTGCTAAGGCTGCCTTAACGAGTCGCTGTGTGACCAGGTCGGCAAAACGACGATTCGGCGCCGTCGAATGAGTGTAGTCCTGCAGCGCCAGTCCAAAATGTCCTTCGCCTTCCTCGCCCGGCAGTTCCACCGTGTATTCGCCGGGGCCCAGTGACTTCACAACGGCCAGCGAGAGATCGGGAAAGTGAGTCGGATCCGCAACCTTGCGTCGCGCGAGAAAATCGGCAAGCGCGCGCGAGTCGGGAGTAGCAGGCAGTTTTTCACCAAGCTCAGCCGCGATTTCTACGATGCGTGACCAGTATTTTGGCGTGCGTACAATGCGACGCAGCGATGGTCCACCTTTGGCTTCAAGAAACTCCGCCATCGCCACGTTGGCCGAGATCATGAAGTTTGCGATCAACTCACGAGCTCTATTCAATTCTACTACGGCGAGATCTACAACCTTGCCACGATCATCCATCACCGGAGTCGCCTGGATGGTCTCTAAATCGAGCGCGCCGTGTTCCTTCCTAAACTCTCCAAAGCGATTCGCAATCTCAGACTGCAATTTTATTTGCGCTTCCATTCCAGTCACCTTGCTAACGCTCTCCGGTACGCCCGTCTTGCCGTCGAGCCAGGCGCCGATCTCTTCATAGGCCAGCTTCGCCTGATTTTTGACGAGCGCGCGATAGAAGTTGATCTTCTTTACCGAGCCGTCCGGCGCCAAAACCATTTCCGTCACCACCGCCAGACGGTCCTCGCCCTCCACCAGTGAAGTCAAGTCGGTGGACAATTCTTCCGGCAGCATCGGATAGGTTTTGACTCCGGTATAAACCGAAGTGCAGTTGGTGGCCGCATGCGTGTCGGTTGCCGAGCCCTTCGAGACAAGCGCGTCAACATCCGCAATGCCAACCAACAGCCTGGTATCACCGCCGGGAATTATTTCTGCGTATTCGACCTGATCGAGATCGCGCGTCTTTTTGTCGTCTATCGAAGACCACAACAGCTTACGAAGATCCTGCGTTGCTGAGTTGGCCGGAATCGTTGAGCTTCCGGCGACCATTGAGCGCACTTCCCTGGCCACCGGACTCGGGAAGTCCGGCACGAATCCAGCTTCGATCATCGTTTGATGGGCTATTGCGAACAGATCTATCGCGTCGGAATGAACGGCGTGTTTAGTCATAGAGGTGAAGGAGTATAACGGAAAAGTTGATTCAGTTTCGAGTTTCGAGTTTCGAGTTTCGGGTTTCGGGTTTCGAGTTCCGAGTCTTGGTCAGTACCACCTCGCGGTAGAGCCTGTGTCAAAACTCAGAAATCCCACCCACCGAAGTGGGTGGATGGTTCAAGTCCAGGCTACAAACAGCGGTGACCGAGTTTTTGAATCCCACCCACGGCAGTGGGTGGATTGTTCAGATCCCGCCTGAGGTGATCGGAAGTTAGCGGGGAGAGGCTGGACTTGAACTATCCACCCACTGCCGTGGGTGGGATTTCTGAGTTTTGACACAGCCTCGGTAGCGGGTGGGTATTGCCAATTGCCGATTGCTGATTGCCGATGGTTAAGACTAATCCCCAGCAACTAAAATCGACTGGCGGAGTGATCAAATCGACAATCCAAAATCGGCAATTGGCAATCGTTTGACCCAACCGTAACACGACGCGCGGCTGCCACGTTGGGATTCCCAGTCCGCGTGGTGGCACTGAGCAAAGACTCCGAACTCGGAACTCCGAACTCGAAACTCGAAACTCGAAACTCAAAACCCGGAACTCGAAACTCGCCCACGCTACGATTTTGGAACAAGTTTGCCCTAGCATGGAACAAGGCATGGAACCAGACACGGAACGAGTGAAAATTGAAGTGATTATCAATGCCAGCTCGGGCCCTGGTCATGAGGCCGAGGTCCAGCAGCATCTGGCGCAAGCTTTCAAAGCGGCTGGAGTGAAACCGCAAATTTCGCTGGCCCGCAGCGGAGCCGAGGTTATCAAACTTGCGCAACGCGCGGTCCGTAGTGACGCTGAAACAATTGTAGCCGCCGGTGGAGATGGCACCGTCAGTTCAGTGGCCGCGACGGTTGTCGAATCCGGCAAGGCACTGGGAGTTTTGCCGTTTGGGACCATGAACCATTTCGCCAAGGACCTGCACATCCCACTCGATCTTGAAGGCGCGGTCGAAACAATAATCGCGGGCCACGAGGCGAGAGTTGACGTTGGCGAAGTAAATGGCCACAGCTTCATCAACAATTCCAGTTTGGGTCTTTATCCGAGAATCGTTGACGAACGCCAAAAGCAGCAACGACTCGGTTGGGGAAAGTGGCCCGCATTCATTTGGGCGGCGCTGGCGGTATTGCGCCGTTATCCCTTTCTGGATATTCGGGTGGGCGTTGACGGGAAAGAGCTGCGCAGTCGCACACCATTTGTTTTTATCGGCAACAACGAATACGAAATGGAAAGGCTCACCATCGGCAGCCGCGCCTGTCTCGACAAGGGTGAGCTCAGCCTTTACATGACTATCCGCACCGGACGGCTGGGATTGATACGACTGGCGCTGCGGGCGCTGCTGGGCGGGTTGCGTCAGGAAAAAGATTTTCTGGCTATGTGTACGAAAGAAATTTGGATCGGAACGAAGCACAAGCGTGTGCGGGTAGCCCTCGATGGTGAAGTGACCGTTATGGAGCCGCCGCTTCATTATCGTGTACGGCCAAGGGCGCTGCGTGTCCTGGCGCCTCCACAGACGCCGGCGAATTATCAGGAACAGGGTATAAATGTTTAGAAATGGCACTTGTGCCGCCAGCGCGGGGGGACAAGTCCAAGGATGTTTAGAAATGGCACTTGTGCCACCAGTGCGGGGGACAAGTCCCCTTTCTAACGGCTTCAAATATCAACATGAAAATAGATAGCAAAGGTTTGGCATCGTGGGTCGACGAATACGGAACGGGGAGCGGTAGCGACCGGGTCCAGTAACAATAATCTCTTTTGTAACGGTCACGGACCAGGTCGCTACCGCTCCCCGTTCAGTATTCGTCGACCCATGATGCCAGACTTTTTGCTTACGCTGCTTTGGCAGTCATTATTTTCAGCGGAAGCGAGAGGCAGCGCCGTACCTGATTGGCGAGCAGCAAGCTGAAGCCTGAACTCTAAACTTCGTGCTCGTTCCGAGGCAAGTAATGCGTTCGATAGTTCATCTTTCCGACATCCATTTTGGCCGCGTT
>DASXQM010000298.1:0-18338 GCA_036507195.1 Pyrinomonadaceae bacterium
TGACCGAACATCAAAAAGGTCAAAGACACTAATGTTCGTTTCCAATCTAGCAGTCATATCCAGATAAAAGAGTCGTAGTTTTCCCACGAGCGTGTCATCATCATCAATAATAGTGCCCTCAATGCAGGTTGCGTAATCCTCTATCTCGCCCCACGTACTCGTTGACGAATTAAACTGTATCTGCACGTCAGGAACGGTCCGCGCGATTGTTGCGGGGTTACCCATTTATTTGTTTCTCCCGTTCGAATGGAACTCTCAAGAGCGCCGGCTCACCGGCGGGAATCCGTCTGCAGCCGCTTACTAGACTCCGCTAAAACGTAAACCCAAGCAGCATTTTGAATTCTTTGAGTTGCCCGCCTTCCGTCTTGATTTGCAACTGAACATTCCCGGAGAAGTCACCGATCTCAAAATCCTCAACTCCAAAGGTAATCGTCGTGACCTTTGTTACGGCGTTGTTTGAGAACGACCATGTAAGGGTGCCGTTGTCTTTTAGTTGAAAACTGCCTGAAAGGCTGAAAGACTGCTGCTTGATTTCGCCATTGGCCCTTTCATAGGTGTAGTTAAAAGCAATTCCCAGCTTGGACCCGCCTAAATCCTTCTCAAAGCTCCCGCCGATCACCAGCTTGGTACCCGGAGTGGAGCCATCATTCTTCACCAGAACCATCTCCAGATTTCCGGTAAAGTTGTTGGCGTTGAATTTCCCTTGAATGGTAAAGGTAGTAGAGCCGACCAGATCCTTGCCGGGCGTGCCTGACTTCTGCCGATCCAGCTTGTAGGTGATTACAAAGTTTGAATTGACTTTCAACTCGCCGGCAAACTGGATGCGGCGAGTCATTCCGTTCTTGTCATAGTCGTAAACCAACTGGTTGATCGTGTGATCGAACATGACTCCTTCGGGCAGTGAGAAAGAGGCCGCGTTTCCCTTGCGCGTGTAGTTGAACTTAACAATGTGCTTTCCATCGTTCGTCCTACTCGACCAACTGCCGGCGAAGGTCAGCGTGTACATCTCGATCGTCCCGACTTTGGGCAGGAACTTGTAGATGAACCGGCTGCGGTTATCTTCCACATACCCGTCGATCGTCGACGTCACGGAACCTAGCTTGATCGTGAGATCGTGGCCAGGGGTCATCCCCCACTCTCCGTTCAGGTTGAAGCCAAAAGGCTTGCCGCGGTCCGGCTTGACCATGAGTACCGCATCTTCCGCTTTGTAGAACGGAACGACATTCGCGAGACCATGAAAATTCAGTAGGAGATTGTTTCCGTCATAGATCTCCAGTTGATTGTTCGAGTTGAACTTCCACGTGGGAGAGAAGTTTGTGACGGTACCCGACTCTTCGGTTACAACTAGTTGGTTGTCGCCGGCGTTGTTCGTTGTCCACTTGCCAATTTTAGCGCCGTTACGTTTGACTTCGCCGTTGGTGTCAAAGTCGAAGGTCTTTCCGCTTTTTGTAAGACTGAATCCTGCCATTTTCTGAATCTCCTTTTATTGAGGGTTGTCTCGAAATTCATTGCCTGCGTGGTCCGCGGATTGTCGGCGACGCCGAAAAATAGAACCGGCCACGTCCGCGACCGGTGGAAGCGTCTCCCAACCCGTAAGCCCAGTCCATGTGGAATTCAATGCCGCGAAGGGTGACTCGTGCTCCGGCACCGGGACCAAACCTCATGCCTGGCGTTGAGCTAGTAGTTTGGTAGATGCCGCCAATATCGAAGAACGCTGCGATCCGCACACTTTCGCGAACAAGCTTAAGCAAACCCGTGCTGTCCGGTGCGGTGCCTGGCGCCGGCATCACAAACTCATTTTGCAATGACCATTGCCGTAGTCCGATTGCATCGTCGGCCCGAAAGCCTCCGACAGTGTCGGAACTTCCAAAAGACGGCTGATCGAAAATCGGAGTGTTTTGGCTTGCCCCATCGAATCTGCCGGAGAAGATAAGGTCGTATCGGCGAGGCAGTCGCTGACGTAGGCTTCCATTGATCTTGCCGATCCAGAAGCTCGGCTGGTTTCCGATGCCGAGGCCGAACCGAACCGAAGGTTCAAAATGCCACTCTCTGAGAAAGCGCGCCCCTTTTGACTGTGTTTCATAGATAGCGCCGAAGGACAGGCTCGAAACATTCTGTTTGTCAACGATGACTGAATCCTTATTGAGCCCAACGGTTTCATGTCGACCCTCAAACCAGAGGTTCAGCAAAGTTGGATTTCTGCTTACGTTTGTCGCCACCCGAAACTTAGCACCGGTTCGTCGTTCATCGAGTTTCACGTGATCGATCAGGCGGTTGGCGACTGAATCGGTGTAACCTGTGACTGAGAAGGGAAACTTACGTTCGAAGTGACCGCGAAAGAGATCGAGGCCCGCGTACTCACCATCAACCAGGAGACCGCCGTCCCCGCCAAAAGTAATTGAGAAGTCCGCATCACCGGGCCGCTTGCGGATGTATCCTCCCGCGACGTGAAAACCCTGGTCGGGCCGGTAAACGATCTCCGCCGTGATCGTATTGAGTCTTGGCTTTTTGACGGTCGGTTGCTTCTGGGGCTCACCCGCGCCGGCCGGCGTCGGTGACGGAGTAGCGGCCGGCCCAAACGCCGAACTGTCGGGCGAAATGGCGGGACCAGATGAAAGCGGTGAATCGTTTGCTGCCACGAGGCCTGTTGAAAGTGATTCATCTGGGCTCGGAGTCGGCGCCGGAGGTGTCGGACTCGGCGAGGGAGTAGGGGTAAGCAGCGATTCGCCGGCCGAGCTCGCTTTGCTGATCTGAATATTTGCGATCCCTGAAACAATCTTACAATCGTCGTCTTCGCCCTCCGAAGGAAGCTCGAAGGGTTTCCAAACTGAGGAGAAGCCCGCTTGCGCCAGCGCGGCTTGTTGCAGTTGCCAGTCCTGCGAGTTCAGAAATGGCAGCCGGCCGTTATCTCCGACCAGGTTGCGAAAGAGGATTTGCTTGCATTGAATGGTGATGCCGCCTTCGGTGGGCGGTGGCGTCTCGCCCTCCTCAGGTGGAGGAGGAGGAATCTCGTCTTGACAGTCAGTCAGGATCTGAGGGTTTGCGCGATATCTCTTTAGCTGCTCGTCGGTGAGGATCTCCCGCAAGGCCGAGACGATTTCTGAATCCTTAATCTGTCCAAAGAACACTATCCGTGTGATTTGCGGCACCGGGGGAATAAGGATGCACTTCGGCTCGACTTCAGCCGTTGATATGAACAACGCATTGTCCCCCAGCGCTCCCCTTTCATAGCCCGTGCGATCGCGTATGAAATAATCGTTGATATAACTCGCGATTCTCTGGCGCCTCCACAGTTGGCCCTGCAGTGGGGTCAACAGCGAAATGATTTTCTCTCTGGATGGAGTTAGGTATCGGGCGTCCGTTACGTCTAACAACGGCGCCGGGACCACGATCCGGTAATCGTCCGTTACGCCCGGATCTCCAATTGGGTCAGTAACTCGTAACGAAAATCGTCCGATTTCCGCATCCTCCGCCTGGACAGGATCCGCTGAGTCGTATCCAATTATTGGCGTATCCGCCAGTTTTAGTGACTGGAGAAACGTTCCGAGGGACTCAACCAGTTGTGAAGACGGTGACTTCGTGGCTTGCCAGGCGCGGAATCGCTCGACGAATGGACCCCAGGCGCCGGTCGTTCTTGATTCTTTACCACCCGGATAACTTGCCACAGCCAGACGCTCAGCCTCATTCGCTGGTGCGGCCGTCAGGGGTGGATCCTCCTGCTTCTTTGCGCCCAAGGCGGCCTTTTCATCCTCGGATAATCCTTCGAGGACCTTGGCTTGAACCTCAGATGGCAAGTAGGCGAAAAACTCCTTTTTCTGATTACCGTCTAAATCGAGAATTAGTGGCAGGCGTTCATCAGGTGGCAGGTAACGAAAAAACTTGACGCGTTCAGCCCGTGGCAGACGAGCAATAATTCTCATCAACAAAGGAATGAGTTCCTCGCGCTCTGCCGCGGGCAGGTAGGTTGTCAGCGCCCGGATCTCGTCGTTCTTCAGGGCGACGAGATAAAAGCGAGGCAACTTTAGAAGTGCGTTGTCGATGTCGTTGATCAATTCCTTTTCAATCGTCTGACGCTTGCGATCAGCGCCTTCTAAATGGGCGCGGCATTTGAAAAGATCCGAAGGCTCGAAGCCGCCCCGGCTGAGCTCTTTATCCAATCTGATTTTTCCTTCCCAGACCCTCAGTATCACCCTTATGACGCTCTCGTTTTTCGGACCTGTGCAGGCCTGATCCGCGGTAGTCTTGTGAGGCGCAATCACTGAAGAGTCCCGGACTTCTGCCCTAATCTGCCACGCATGAAAGATTGATGAACCCGGCCCAGACGCGATCGAAAGGAACAGCGCGAGCACGCTGCAAGACCGGAAACTTGCCCGAGTGTATAGTGGGGACAGTAATTTCAACATCACCATCAGAATCCAGACTGTCGAGCGATCACGGTCGATTGAAAAAGTCGGATGACCGGCGGGAATGATTCTGATTCAAGACGCTGGCCTCGCTAGTTATGATGATTATGCGCAAAGCATTTCAGGCTTGACCGCCAAGCAACCGCATCGGCGAGAGGTACTTGAAAGGTTCCTGATGTCCGAAGCAAGGACCGCAAACGAGAGCAAGACAAGATATAAGGACTGCAGCATGAGCGGGTTCAGGTCCATACCGGGCTCTTCCACGGTCTGGAAAGGAACCGGATTGCGAGAGCACTTAGGGAATCGACGACCGAGCATTGAGGTTTGCGAGGACGCAGCGGCCCGGATAATTCAGTCGTCAGTAAGCGCGCGTACGATACTCTCTGCTCTAGTCAAAGTCAATAGGTCGAATTGCCTCGGTCGATCATTGTCCTTGCGTAAAGCCAAAGTTAAGACGGAATGGAAGAAACGGCTGTAAGTTTTTGAAAGGAATGGTAGGCGCGTGGGGATTTGAACCCCAGACCCCTACCGTGTCGAGGCCCCGCTCTACGCACTCAAAAGCCAGTAAATCTGAGGTTCCTTGGATTTTTCGCTTCAAGCCCGACCAATCGGCCAGCTGGGAGTTCAAGAGCAAGATTTCGGTTGGTGTTTGTACGCACGCAGCATGCGTGTCTGAAGGAGCCCCGCTGGTCTAATCGTGCCTTCCTAGGAATGCGCAATAGTTTGACTTGGCATGCGGCAGACATCTCACCGAGCTCGTTAAGGAAGACTGTTCCTTTGTGAACCGCCTCTAACAGTCCCTCCGTCACCATAAGACTCTGAGCGCGGAATGCGCTTTGGGTTCATCGTGTTGCCCATTGGTTCCAACAGGGGGGACTCGAAGTACCAAAATAAGTATTGCACTAGTCAGACCTACGCAATTAGAGGCCGTTGTGATGGACAACTCAGGCACAACGGAGTGCGCACGGTGCGGATAGTGCGGGCACTAATTGGACACTGGGCTAAAAATATTAGGTTTTTCGCGGAAAAACTTGGAGGTATGGTGCCGAAGGGGGGACTCGAACCCCCACGAGTTGCCTCACACGGCCCTCAACCGTGCGCGTCTGCCAGTTCCGCCACTTCGGCCCGAGTTGTCAGATAACAATGATATGGCAAAACATGCTCCCGGCCGGGCAGCCCGGCGAGGAGTACTTGCTAGTTTGCGAGGTGCTCAGCCATAAGCCTGCGCCCCTTACTTCTGCGGACCAGCCGGCGAAGCCGCCGGGGAAGCAGGCGAATTAACGGGCGACGCCGCTGGAGCCTCACTGGCTGCGGGCGACGGCTGCGGTGCAGGTGTGGGCGTTGCTTCCGGTGCGGTCGATTGCAAGACTGAGTGACTGCCAGTCACCGCCGGCAATGAAAGCATAAGGGCGATTAACATGAACGCGGCGGCGGCGCCGATAGTAATCTTAGAGAGAATGCTAGCCGTACCCCGAGGTCCGAAAGCCGTGCTTGACACGCTGCTGGAAAACAGATCACCCGCGCCCGATTTGCCTGGTTGTAAGAGCACAACGACAACCAGGACGAGGCACGCCAGAATAAATAGTGTGTATAAAATGTAACTTAGCAAATCAATTTCTCCGTTAAATGGTTAATGGTGAATAGTGAATGGTAAATGGTCGCAACTACTGACCATGTCGTTTCCGCGCGGGGAACCGCTGGGATTGCGCCTTATCAATTCCTATTTACGATTTACTATTTACCATTCTTGTAATTAACAATCTTCGCAAAACTTTCGGCCTGCAGACTCGCGCCACCCACCAACGCGCCATCAATATCCGCTTGCGACATCAAACCGGCAATGTTATCCGGTTTGACCGAACCGCCGTACAGAATCCGCAGCTCGTTGGCCGCCTCATCTGAGTACCTATCCGCGAAAACGCGCCGGATAAACGCGTGCATTTCCTGCGCTTGCTCCGGCGTCGCTGTACGTCCCGTACCGATGGCCCAAACAGGCTCGTAGGCAACGATGATACGGTCGAGGTCCGAGGCTGTCAACCCATTGAGTCCGCCGCTAAGCTGGCCACTAACAACGCGTTCGGCGGTTCCCTGCTCCCTCTGTTCCAGCCTCTCGCCTACGCAAAGGATAACGTTAAGACTAGCGGCCAAACCCGCCTGACACTTCCTGTTGATCATTGGGTCAGTCTCGAAGTAGAACTGCCTCCGCTCCGAATGACCGACGATTACGTATTTTGCGCCGACGTCGCGCAGCATGGCGGCCATGACTTCCCCTGTATGTGCACCCTCTTCGGTTTCAGTCGAACAATTCTGGCCTGCTACCCCAATGTTGGAGCCTTCAAGTCTGTCGGCGACGGTTTTGAGCGCTGTAAAAACCGGCGCGATGACGACTTCGCAATGGTTAGCATTCGCAACGAGCGGCTTCAAGGCAAGCGCGGTATCAACCGCTTCGCCAAGCAGCTTGAACATTTTCCAGTTTCCGGCAATGACAGGTTTTCTCATAACATATTTGGCCTTGGGTCTTTGGCCTTCGGTCTTTGGTCTTAGGTTTCTAGATCCATTTTCGCCTCAATCTCTCGAAAGCGCCGAAGACCAAAAATCAAAAACCCAAAGCGTGTCGTCAGCTTTTGTCATTCAACGCTGCCACGCCCGGCAACTCTTTGCCCGCCAGAAACTCCAGCGTGGCGCCACCTCCGGTGGAGATGTGAGTTATGCGGTCGGCAACGCCGGCGCGCGTCACTGCCGCAACCGAATCTCCTCCTCCGACGATCACTGTCGCACCGCGGTCCGCAGCTTCCGCGACCGCCGTGGCGATCCCGATCGTTCCTTGATCAAATGGCGGCTCTTCGAATACGCCCATCGGGCCATTCCAGATGATCGTGCGCGCGTCACGCAAAGCATTCCCAAAATGCGCTACGGTTTCAACTCCGATGTCCATGCCCGCATGGCCTGCATTCGTAAATTCGATTGGAATCGTCTTGGCAATGATCTTGTCGCCCTTTATTGGCTCATAGCTGTCTACAACCTGATGATCCGTAGGCAACAGGAATTCGACGCCTTCAGTTTCCGCTCGCTTCATGATTTCCAGCGCTGTCTGCAGCATCTCGTTTTCAACCAGCGACTTGCCGACTGTAAAACCCTGCGCCTTGAAAAATGTGTAGGCCATTGCGCCGCCAATCAGAATTTTGTCGACCTTGCGATCGATCAGCGCATTGATCACCGGAATCTTATCTGAGACTTTCGCGCCGCCCAGTATGGCCACGAATGGATGATCAGGATTGGTGATAACGCGCCCGAGATACTCCAGCTCCTTCTGCATCAACAACCCGGCGGCGGCCCTGGCGACATGCTTTGTTATACCGACTGTAGATGCATGTGCGCGATGCGCGGCGCCAAATGCGTCGTTTACGTAGAGTCCATCGCACAGCCGGGCGAGTTGTTGAGCAAATGCGTCGTCGTTCTTCTCTTCTTCCTTATGAAATCGCAGATTTTCCAGCAAAAGGACGTCGCCATCCTGCAGCCCCGCAGCCCTGGCTTCAGCTTCTTCGCCAACGCAGTCTGTTGCGAAAGCAACTGGTCTCCCAAGCAGACTCGAAAGATGCTCAGCCACCGGAGCAAGACTGTATTTCTCAACCCGCTCGCCCTTCGGTCGCCCCAGGTGCGAAGCCAGAATTACGCGAGCATCCTGCCCGATGCCATGCCGAATCGTCGGCAAAGCGGCTCGAATTCGCGTGTCGTCTTCAACCTTGCCCTCCTTCAGAGGCACGTTGAAGTCAACGCGGACGAAAACGCGTTTGCTTTTCAGATCGAGATCTTTGATGGAAAGCTTAGGCATGAAAGTAATGAGTGATGAGTGATGAGTGATGAGTCATGAGTAAAAGCAAGAGGCGGTCCCGCACATCTTACTCATCGCTCACACTCATCACTCATTACTCATCACTATGTCCTACAGTCCTCTTGCGGCAATGAACTTGATGAGATCGCGGACGCGGCAGGAATAGCCCCACTCGTTGTCGTACCAGGAAAGCACCTTGATCATTCGTCCATTGATTACCTTCGTGTATTCCGCGTCGACAATCGAAGAATTCGAATTCCTTTTGAAGTCGATCGAGACCAGCGGCTCTTCGGAAAATGCGAGGATTCCGCGCAGCTCTTCGTTAGCTGCGTTCTTTAGAGCCCGATTCACCTCTTCGCTGCTGGTCTCCTTCTCAACGTCCATGACGACATCTACAAGGGAAACATTGGGCGTTGGCACGCGCACGGAGATGCCGTCGAACTTCCCTTTCAGCTCCGGCAGCACCAGCGCCACGGCTTTTGCAGCGCCGGTAGAAGTCGGGATCATCGAGAGCGCGGCGGCGCGCGACCGGCGCAGATCCTTGTGAGGCAAATCAAGCAGTTGCTGGTCGTTCGTGTACGAGTGAATCGTAGTCATTTGAGCTGAGCGAATGCCGAAGTTTTCGTGAATCACCTTTGCCACCGGCGCCAGGCAGTTGGTCGTGCAGGATGCATTTGAGATGATGTGATGCTCTGCCGGAACGTATTTGTCTTCATTGACACCAAGCACGATCGTGATGTCTTCATTCTTGGCGGGCGCGGAAATGATCACTTTCTTTACGCTGCCCCGGAGGTGTTTCCTGGCGTCTTCGGCTTTGGTGAATATTCCCGTCGATTCGACCACGATTTCGGCGCCCACGGACTCCCAGTCAATCGCCGCGGGGTCCCGCTGCGAAAAGACACGAAACTCATCGCCCTCAACCTTAATCCCATTTTCGGTAGAGGTAATCTCATGATCGAGATTTCCGAGCACCGAGTCGTACTTGAGCAGGTGTGCGAGAGTTTTCGTGTCCGTTAGATCGTTTACGGCCACGAAATCAATATCCGGGTCGCCGATGGAAGTTCGAAAAATATTGCGTCCTATGCGCCCAAAGCCGTTTATGCCAACCTTCACCGCCATTATGAAAATGCCCTCCTGCGAATGTTCCAGCGCTTTCCCACCCCGAAGACGCCTGCAGACACACTCTGCTCCGCCGCTTGATACAAGCTGGGATCGAAACTTGCTGGGAGTAAAGAAGCCCAAGATTATGCGGCGTAGCGCGGGAGTGTCAAGCCAGCGTCCTTCGTGGCTAGTATCCCAAATTTGAACTAATCTCTACGCTTCCTCTGTCCTCCCTGTGTCGCTGTGGTGAGCAATCGTTAAAGATTCACCACAGAGACACAGAGAACACGGAGGTTACACAGAGAATCCTGAAATTAGGCGCTACCTCCTTCGTGAAGTGCCTGAAGGATCTTTTTGAAACTGCGTTAGTGCAATTAGCGTAGTAAAGACTTGATCGGATGAGACTTGTTTGCTAACTGTTAATTCCGTTTACCAGAATATATTAAGAATAACTGAAGGAGTTTTTGGTGTGATGCTTAATCTCCAGCCTCGTGCGCTGTTCAAGATAATGTCTCTGTCTGCGTTTCTGCTTGTCGGTAGCCAGGCGGCTCTGGCTCAAAATCCAGCGCCGACTCCGACGCCCAACCCGGCCGTGCGAGACGCCACGCGGCCTCCCGGAACTGAAACGCAGAACCCAAGTACACCCCCAGGAACGCAACCGGCGCCTGCACAGGCGCCGCCGGGAACTCAGCAACCGGCGCCGCAGGCGCCTCCCGGAAATCCAAATGTGGTGCCTAATGTGGTGCCCGAACCAACGCCAACGCCGACCACTGACGAAGTGCCGATTCAGGAACCGCGCGAGCCAGTTTTTCCGGCCGTTGAGCAAAAGCCTCTGCCACCTATGCCTAATCTAACCCGGCTGGGGGTGACGAGCGATAACACTCTGCCCCTTTCGCTGAATGATGCGATCAAGCGGGCGCTCGAGAATAACAACGACATCGAGGTCGCGCGCGACGACGTGCGCTTTGCGGAAACGCAACTCCGCTCATTGGAGGGGATTTACCAACCAATATTCAGCATAACGCCGCAGATCGACAAGAGAATCACGCCGCAACAGAGCTCGTTGGGCGGCTCTGGCCGATCCGGAACTACAACCAACACCACCTACTCCTTGAGCCCTTCGCTCAACAAATCGTTTGCGCTTGGCGGCGGCAACTACACGCTCAGCTTTGCCAATTCGCACACAGATACAAGTTCGACCTTCAGTTTTATCAATCCTTATTATTCGTCGAATCTTTCCCTGACGTTCACGCAACCGCTCTTACGCAACCGTTCGATCGACAACAATCGGCGGCAGATTCGGATCCAGAAAAAGCGCCTGGAACAATCAGACGCTGATTTTCGACTGCGCACAATCGGAGTTATCTCGCTCGTGCAGCAGGCTTACTGGGAGCTGGTGTTTGCGCTTCGCGATCAGCAAAACCAGTTGGCCAATCTCAACCTCTCGCGCGAAAACCTGCGCCGCGTCGAGGCCCAAATCGCTGTCGGAACACAGGCTCCACTCGCACGCGCGGAAGTACAAACCGAGCTCGCCAACCGTGAATCAACGCTGCTGCTGGCAGTGCAGAACGTTTCGATTGCCGAGAACAATCTGAAGCAACTGATTGTTAAGGACTCGGGCGCGCCGGAATGGTCGGCGCAGCTGACGCCAACGGACACACCCAAATTCGATACAGCACCTGTCGATCTCAACGCAGCCTTGAAGGAGGCGCGCGAAAACAGGCCCGAGCTTCGCCGGCTACGCTTGCAAAACGATATCAACAACGTCGACATTCAGTATTTCAAAAACCAAACCCATCCACAGATTGATATTCAGTCGACTCTGGCAACCACGGGATTGGCAGGCAAAGACGTTTCGGGAGCGCCGCTCGTGGGGACACTTCTTCCCTTGATAAGCGGCGACCCGAATACCAGTGCCAACGCTTTCCTGCTGCAGCAGATTCGGGACATCCAGACCAGAGCTATGTTTCCTCTGGCAACGGTTCCGCTTGTGCCTACGCTGGGTGGCCCCCCTGCGGACTTAATTGGCGGTTATGGTAAGGACCTAAGCAATCTCTTCAACTTCAAGACGCGTAATATCACCGTCGGAGTTGCGATACAGTTTCCCCTGAAGAACCAGACCGCGGAGGCTGAACTGGCCGGCGCACGAATTCAGAAAGAGCAGCTTCAGGCATCAACTCGGTCGCAAGATCAACTCATCGAGGTTGACGTTCGCAACGCGGCCCAGGCTGTGGAGACTTCGCGCCGGCGTGTGCTAGCGGCTCGTGAAGCGCGGGCAAACGCGGAGATGCAGCTCGAAGGCGAACAGCGACTCTATCAAGTCGGGCGTTCAACTACGTTCCTTCTCTTCCAACGTGAAAACGCGCTGACGAATGCTCGCAATGCTGAGTTGCGTGCTGAGACTGACTACAACAAGGCGCTCGCTGATCTTCAGCGCGCCACTTCCACAACCTTGCGGGCCAATAACGTCATCGTTGACACAGCTACTCCTTAGAGCTCGATTTGGTTTGCGATTTGCGATTTGCGATTGCTAAGGTAACACTACCCTGGCAATCGCATTTTTGTGGGACAGGCTCTTCCTGCACTAGCGCAGGAACCCGCTTACCACAAGTTTAAAATGCAGATTTTCCATTTGTTGGATTCAAGTTTGAAGTGCAACAGAACGTTGTTTAGAAAGCGGACTTGTCCGCCTTGCGCGGCGGGGCACAAGTGCCCTATCTAAACGGCGTTTGGAGAACTTTCTGGACGATGACAAATGATAAATTTGAAATGGAAAATGGAAAATCTTGAGTAGGCCCGGCATATTGCCTGTCGCTCTGGACAAATGAGACAAAACAGGAGTGTCTCCCCCCAATCGATGAGGATCTCCGCTACCATCATCACTTTTAACGAAGAAGCGAATATTCGCGAGGCATGCGAGTCGCTAGCGTGGGCTGCCGAGATCATAGTCGTGGATTCCGGTTCCACTGACAAAACGCGCGAAATCGCCAAAGCTTGCGGAGCGCGAGTGATCCAGAAGGACTGGCCGGGATTCGCGGCGCAGAAACAGTTTGCAACCGATCAGGCTTTGCACGACTGGGTATTCAGCCTCGATGCCGACGAACGCGTGTCAGAAGAATTGAACGCATCAATAGCCGAACTGCGGAAACTGGACGAGGCTAAACTTGCTGACGGTTACCGCATCCCAAGGCGCTCCTATTATCAGGGAAGATGGATTAAGGGTGGCGGCTGGTATCCCGATTGGCAGTTGCGGTTGTTTAGAAAAACGCGCGGACACTGGGAACCGCGACACATCCACGAATCGGTAAAGATGAATCCAGGTGGGCGCATTGAAAAACTTTCAGGCGACATCCTGCACTACAGCGTTCGCGATTCCGCTCATCATCACCGCATGATTGGTGAACGTTATGCTCCACTGGCAGCACAGCAAATGTTTGAGGAAGGCCGCCGCACCTCACAGCTTAAGATTGCAACTGCGGCGCCCGCAGCTTTCGTGCGCAGCTATCTTCTTAAGGGCGGTTTTCGCGACGGGCTGGCCGGAATAAGCATTGCCAGCTTTGCTGCGCATCATGCGTTCCTCAAGAACTTAATGCTCTGGGAAAAACAGAAGGCAGTAAGCAGTAAGCAGTAAAGTGATCGTCTTTAATGAAAAATGAGAAATTAGAAATGGAAAACCTGGAGGGTTTCCATCTTTCATTTAACATTTCTCATTCACTCCTCGAAATAATATACAATGCCTTCCAATGCATCTTTCCCTGACAGCAGTCATTCCCGAGTTGAATCTAATCCCGCTACCATTGGTATACATCATTACTGGCGTCTTCGGCGCCATCATTGGCAGCTTCCTGAATGTAGTCATCCATCGGCTGCCTCGTGAAGAGTCGATTGTGCTTCCCAGTTCACACTGTCCGGACTGCGGCGCCGCGATCGCTTTCTATGACAATGTGCCCGTTCTAAGTTATCTGCTACTTCGCGGTCGTTGCCGGGGATGCAAAGCCCACATCTCCGCGCGCTACCCCGCCGTTGAAGCGCTGACTGCCTTTCTTTGGGTCGCTGTCGCCTGGCATGACGGATTGACATTCGCGCTGCCATTCGACCTTATTTTTGTTACCGCGATCATCGCCTTAATCTTCATCGACGCCGAGCACATGATTCTCCCAAACGCGATTACGTACCCAGGAATGGTGTTTGCGCTCGTAGCGCGACTGGCGCTTCCCTACCTCATGGGCCGACCATACTTCGACGATCTCGATACGCTTGTTAATGCTATGCCTGCTGGAATGCCTCTGTGGGCCACGTCACTCGTGGGGGCCCTGGTGGGAGCTTTAATTGGTGGTGGCTCATTGTGGCTGATGGGTTGGACCTGGGAGAAACTGCGCGGTATCGAAGCGATGGGTCTGGGCGACGTAAAGATGATGTTTATGGTGGGGGCCTATTTGGGTTGGCGACTCACGATCTTGAATATCTTCCTGGGTGTATTGTCAGGCTCTCTGATAGGCATCGTCATAATGCTGCTACAGGGCAAACGAAATATGCAGTTGCTTTTACCGTTCGGCGTTTTTCTGGGTATTGGCGCTATCGCCACGTTGTTTGTAGGGTCGCAGATCATCCGGTGGTACGCAGGACAGTTTTAAGTGATTGGCGATTTCCAATTGCCAATTGCCGATTCAAGGAAAACTCCCAAATTGATGCTCAGCATCAGTCTCTTGGAGTTTAATCGCCGATTGGCGTTCGACAATCGGCAATCGGAAATCCGTTGATGCGCTACGGAAACCGCTACCAATTCGGGCTCACACTGCTCACAGGGTTTTTCCTCATAGCGACCTTGATCGCCGTGTTGCTCTATGCGCTTACGCCCACTACGCCTGCGACCCGCGGTCCCCTTTTGCTTACCGCTTTCGTGGCTATCCTGCTTGGTGCGCTCGTCTGCATTCTTCTTTTCCTGCGCTGGGTGTTACGTCCTTACCGCCAGCTCGTGGGTGAGGCGGAGAAGGCCTCAGGGGAACCACGCGCCCCCAAGTCGAAAGACGAAGCGGAGTTTGTTCTGGAAACGTTTCAGTCAGTAGTGGCCCAACTTCAGGAACAACGAAAAGCACTCGAGCAGTTGAGCAGTCAGGCAAGCAAGCGCGCTGACTCTGCCGAAAGATTCAGTGAACGAATAGTCGCCAGCGTCCCCTCCGCTCTCCTGGCGTTCGACGGCAACGGACACTCGATGGTCATTAACGCTCCCGGTCGGGTGCTGCTCGACCTTGACGCCGGTGCGCTCGGTCAGCCCGTGGCTAAGATTCTGCATAAGATCCCGCAGCTAGCAGAGATGGTGGAGCAGTGTCTGCAAACCGGAAAGCTGTACCGCCGCGAAGAGATTGAAATCGTCACCGCGGAACAAATGCCACGCAGGCTCGGGGCCACAATTGCGCCCATCGATCTCTCATCGGACCGCGGTCCACGTGGCGCGCTCTGTCTCCTGACCGACATCACCGAGGTCACCCAGCTGCGCGAGCAAGTGGCGTTGAAAAAGAACCTGGAAAGCCTGGGCGAAATGTCGGCGGGCCTGGCGCACGAGTTCAAAAACGCAATTGCCACGCTTCATGGTTATGTGCAGCTCTTGCAAAGTCTGGAGCTCGATGAAGAAGCGCGCGGTACGGCGTCGTCATTGTTAAATGAAGTGCGTAACCTTTCCGACATGGTCACGTCGTTTCTAAACTTCGCCCGTCCGCAACCGCTGCAGGTCGACGAGGTGAATCTCAACGAATTAGTCACAGACTGTGCCAACGAGCTCGCCCCGATCTTCAAGCAGGCCGAAGTCGAGCTACGGCTAAATGGAACCGCAGACGCGCGGGATTCTCAGCAGGGCAGCCCCGTCCTGGACTCGCCCGCTGCCGGCAGCGCGAAGGTCTTCGCCGGCAGTGGGCACATCCTGCCCGTATCCAAAACCACCGCCAGCGCGCCGGCAGAACTCGCCCCGCTCATCATTCGTGGCGACGAACGCATGCTGCGTCAAGCGCTGCTCAATCTCATTCGTAACGCCGCGGAGGCGATTCGCGAGAGCCAAACGGATCGTCGCGTTGAAGTTTTGAGTTCAACCGAACGGGATAGCGCGGGCAAAGCGTGGGCATTAGTTGAAATCAAAGATACCGGCGAAGGGATTCCTATTGCGGACCTGCAGCGCATCTTCATTCCTTTCTTCACCACGAAAGCTACGGGACATGGAGTGGGCCTCGCCCTGGCCCATCGCGTCATCACCCAGCATGGCGGCACGTTGACGGCCGCGAATGGGAAGGACGGCGGCGCCGTCTTTTCACTTAGGCTGCCGGCCTAACCTGGTCCATCCCAGCGCGGTCAGAAGTCGGAGGTGAGGTCGGAAGTCAACGTTACAGAACAGGGAGCGGTAGCGACCTGATCCAAGCACTCAGCTCGTCCGTAGCCTTCGGCAGCTGAATCGTGAATCAAGGTTGAATGTAGGATCAGGTCGCTACCGCTCCCTGTTCTGTAACGCTGACTTCCGGTTTATTCGAGGTCCGGCTAAATTGCAGTAGCTGATAAGCACCCAATAGACTCAGCACCACAGTGTACAACTGCAGATGGCTAAGGCGAGCCAGAGGCTGAGTCATCCACGGGACAACGTAGAGGGCCAGCAGCAAACCTTTGTAGACGGGCGAGAGGTTTGTGCTGCCCGATCGACTATAAAGAAAATTGGTTAAGAGGAGCGTGCTGAGGACCACCAAAGTTGTGTCGTAAATTCCCAGGTATATGTTCAAGACTAATGTCCAGGTTAAGGTTACGGCCCAAACCAGCCCACTCTCGTCGCTAAATTTTCGGCTAGCCTTCCGCCATACCAGCACGAGAAACGGCAATACAATCAGGAAAACAATTACAGTAAGAATGAGTCGGAGCTGAGTGTGACTACCCAGCAGCAGTCGGAAGAATGAGGTAATGTCCACGTACTTCCAGGTGCGCAATCCTGACTCAGCTTTAACCGATGCGCTGCCGTAGAACAAAAGTGTATTCACGTAGGCGATGCATCCTCGCCAACCTACTGTTGCGAGTGAAACTAGTCCGAGCACGGCATTGCCTGTAACAAAACCAAGAAACGCCAGGTAGCGCCGGCTCACAATCAGCATTGGAATCGTGAGCAGCAAGAGGGTTGGTTTGTAAGAGCACAGGGCGAGTATCGCGCCGCTCAAGAGTCTGCTGCGACTCTCGCTCGTTAGCGCCAGAGCGAAAGCAAAAAAACCGAATGCTGATGTTTGCCCACCGGCCAAACATTCAACGGTAAAAGGAAAGAATGAAAGTGCCAGAAGTAGAGCGGTGGAGAAGTGAGCGCTGGGCATTGCCTGGAGCGTTTTCCAGACCAAAAGAAAACCAAGGCAGTACAGACCAAGGGAGATCAAAAGCCAGACAAAGTAAGCCCAGGCATAAGGCAAATGCGCCAGCAGTGTAAATGGGAGAATGAAGAAAGGAGCGTTTGCATAAGCCAGATGGCTGTCGAGTGGCACATCCGGAAAGATCTCCTTGTAAACTTGTTCGTGCAGCGCAATATCGTAGATCCGGTCCGGTGAATACTCGTTGAAAATCTTGCCGCCGACATAAAAGGCGCCAAAGTCGGCGCCGAGGAAGGGTCCAAAACTCGTCTTGCCTCTGGTACTCGTGGCAAACGACACCGCCAGCACAATGATGTTAACAGCCAGCACCAGCGTGCAGATCATTCGCACGTAGGATACGGTCAAGCGACGTTCGATGAAGTGGCGCAGCCAATCTGGCAGCAGAATCACGCGGAACTTCTCCTAAGAGCGCGGTAGCGCCGGATGCCAAACTCAACTTCAGTATTAAGCTATATGGCCTGGGCTGATCGCCATTGTAGACTCTAGCATCCGGCGCTACCGCGCTCGGTTCTGTAAATGACTCAAGTATCCTCTCATGCTCACCATACAACCGATTGATTCATTTTTGGTTATTGCATTCTCCAGCGTGAGCCGCGAAGAATGCAACTTGAGACGTTGACCGTCACGCCAACGGACCCAGTCGCTACTGCTCCCGGTTCCGTATTTGTCGACCCACGATGCCAGACTTTTTGCTTACGCGGCCTTGGCGTTTCAGTGTGCGAACACTTTATCACTCTCAACCAGGATCGTTTGATATGATGCCAGGTTGAGAAACTCAAGCCCGGAAGGCTTATCAGAGGCTTATAGAGAGCGCGAGCATCACTCCAGGCGGTTGGGCGCTTCCCGGCCTGCTCCCGGTTCTGATAATCATGGGAGGTATCCCTTGCCATCGCAGCCGCCACCAAAGACCATCGACGACGTACTTCAAGAGCTCGATCAGATCATCTTCACTTGCCGGAAAGAAAGCAGCCGTCTCGGCTACTTTGCCACTCTCTACCGCAATGTCACGATCAAGATTAAGGAAGGCATAGCGGCCGGAGTTTTCGACGATGGGCCAAGGATGGAACGGCTTGATGTGGCTTTTGCCAACCGTTATCTGGCCGCATTGGAAAGCTTCCGGCAGAATCAACCGGTCAGTAATTGTTGGCGGGTTGCCTTTCAAACCGCTTCCAATTACTGGCCACTCATAATCCAGCATCTGCTGGTTGGAACAAACGCTCATATCAATTTTGACCTTGGCATCGCGGCTGCCGGGATAGCGCCCGGCGCCCAATTACCTACGCTCCGCGAGGACTTCGATCGCATCAATAATATCCTCGGCGGCATGATCCTCAAGGTGCGTACAGATGTTGAAGGGCTGTCCCCCTGGATCAAGTTTCTCGACCAGCTTGCGCCCACGACCGAAGATAAAATCATTAACTTCAGCCTCAACAAAGCGCGAGCAAGTGCCTGGCTGGTGGCCACGATGGTGAACTCCACACCGCCGGAAAAACTGGGAACCAAGCTGAGCATTCTTGACGATGGCGTCGCGATGCTGGCCTCGCTCATCGGTAGTCCTAAGGGATGGCTCATTAATCTCGGACTGCGCGGCATTCGCTTGCGGGAGAGCAACGACGTTCC
>DASXQM010000299.1:0-21626 GCA_036507195.1 Pyrinomonadaceae bacterium
GGGTTTTCCTTGATCCAGTCGCGAGCTTTCAGTACTCCGGCCGTGGCGGCCGTTGAAGCTCGCGTTACCTTCGCGCTGGTGTCATAAAAGTGTGAGGCGCGATCGTAGTAAGTCTTCGCATCGTCGATTACCTCGCCCGCCCTTTTGCCGGCCTTCTTGCCGGCATCACCCGCGGCCTTGCGAATAGCTTTGCCCGCCTTTTCCGCTCCGCGCACCGCCTCGTCCGCCGCTCGTCGTGCCGTATCCGCAACGTCGCCCTCGGCGGCCAGCCGTTCCGCTTCGGATCGCAGCTTCTCTGCCCCTGACGTTATCGTCTCAGCTCCGCGTTTGGCAGCTTCTCCGGCCACGCGGGAGCCTTCGTCCACCAACTCCGATATTGTGTATTTCTCATCCAGCTCGCGAGCCTTCCGGCGCACCGTCTTTTGCCATTCGTCTATTTTTCCCTTGTAATCAGCCATATAGCTTAGAGATCAGAAGTCAGAGGTCAAAAAGACGGACGGATATTGGTTAAATGCTGTGGCCACCGTCGATCAGCGTCATTTGGCCTCTGACCTCTGACTTCTGACATCTGACCTCCGATTTCCGACCGCTGTGTCGTAGTACGACTCCGGCCATCAGGGAGTTCATCCTAACATCAAACTCCTGGTCAGATTTTCCAGGTCTTGCGCGACCACGGGCTTCATGTTAAAGTTCGGCCATTCAGTAATTGTCCACGCACCCAGCAACTCGCCTCGTTATCGAGCCAGAACAATAGCTGAAGAAGTTCCAGACCTCGGGCACGTTCATCAGGGTTTCCTTACATTATCAGACACCTAGCTAGCGACTGGACCCACCAAGGGGAGTAAGATCTTCGCATATGAATTGAACTTTAATGCGTTTAGCTCGAATTCGTAGTGTGTGACCCCCATGAGAAACTCCCATGACTGAAATCGACAAGAAAGCCAAGCCAGCCCGCCGCGCTCAAGATTTAACTTCCGCAGATCGAGCCGGGATCATCCGTCAACTTGAGTTCGCTTCCAGCATTAGCGACAGGATCGTCGACCAGTTTGCTGAATGTTCTATGCTGATAGACGTTCGCCGCCGCCGTTTTGTCTACCGGGCAGGCGAACAGGCGGACGCTTTGTATGCCATTGTGAAAGGGCGCCTCAAGCTCTGCCGCCTTGAGCCCCACACCGATCGGGAAGCAGTGATCGATATTCTGCCGCAAGGTTCTCTCTTTGGCGAATCGGCCCTTTATTCAACGGAGGGTCGCCGCGAAAATTGCGCCATCGCCTACGAAGCCAGTACGCTATTGAGGATTCCCGCGGACCAGTTTAAGTTGGGAATGGCTGAAGAACCACGGCTTCACGACTATACCTTCCGCCTGATTGGCCACCGGCTTGAACATGCCGAACGGCGTTTGGCTGATTTTGCGCTCAACGCTATCCCTGCCCGGCTGGATAGATTGCTCGCGGATTTTTCGCATCGCTATGGCGTGATTGAATCTGCGGGCGTCCTGATCGACATTCCCTTGCCCCACCGAGAAATCGCTTCCATCGTGGGCTCCACCCGTGAGAGCGTCACCGTCCGCTTGAATGCAATGCGCCGTGAAGGTACGATCGAATTCGTCAATCGACGAATTCTGGTCAAACGCCCGGAGTGGCTATTGCGCCCGGTTAACGAGGTTCCGCTGGTCAACTAAACGGCGCGCTCCACCTGGTTCATGAAAAAGTGTCCTACCTGCAACAAGCCTGTTCAATGGCAGGATAATCCCTTTCGGCCGTTCTGTTCTGAACGCTGCCAACTTGTAGATCTCGGCAAGTGGGTTAGTGAAGAGTATCGCGTACCGGGGAAGCCTGTTCCTACAAAATCCGATGAGGATGCCGAAGATCATTCTGGCTCAGATTCAAATAGTCCAGAGTTCAAGTAGTTCAGAGTTCAAACTTCAGTTTGCTGCTTCGGTGAACGGCAAGCTAAAGCTTGAACTCTGAACTACTTGAACTCTGAACTAGTTGAACTCAGAACGGCTAGACCGCCACGATGGCAATCTTGTTTTTGTCGGCTAAAGCGATCATTTCATCATGATCGAACATCAGGGTCTTCCTGGCAGTAAGACAGAGACAAGTGGCTCCGGCGTCAACCATCGTTTGAATGGTCGGCACCCCAACGACTGGCACATCAAATCTCATATCCTGATTGGGCTTTGACAACTTCAAAACCGTCAATGGGCCACTGGTAAGCTTTATTTTCTGCCGCACTTCCTTCTCGCGCATGAGTTCGCCCGCCCGCCTGATGGTTGCGTCAGTACCTTCCATGGCTTCAATCGCCACGCAAGCTTTGCCCCTCACAACAATCGTCTGACCCAGGTCAAGCTGAGCCATTTCGCGCGCGATCTCCAGTCCATATTCAACGTCGGCACGCTCCGCCGCATTGGGTTTGCGATGAGATAGGGTTCCTGCAGCAGGTAGATGATCCTGAACAAAACAGGTTGAGTCGACCAGGTCAATGCCTTCGTTAGCAAGTTCCGCAGCGATGGCTCCGATCAGTGAATTGGTGTTACGGCGCGGTAGTTTCAGCAGCACCTTCAACATGCGAGCGTCTGGCACTGCGCCACTAAAAATTTGCACATGTTTGACCTGTCCGGCCATGATCGCCTTTTCCACTCCCTCGCCCTTGAAGAAGCGAATCATTTTGCCAAGCTGGCCCACGCCTACCCAGACTAAGCGCTCAACTTCCCGCTCGATCCCGGGATCAGTCTCTCCTCGAATAGCGGCGACTGACAGCGAGACACCCGCTCGCCGTGCTCCTTCTACAACCATGAATGGAAACCGACCGTTTCCTGCGATTAGACCGTAGCGCATTAGAAAAGGGTGAAGGATGAAGGATGAAGGATGAAGGACGAGGGATGAGCAATAAAAAATGACAAATGGAAAATGGAAAATGGAAAATTACAGGGGAAAGGCTGGTCCATGTACCGCGTTTGTTTCATCTGAGCCTCTTTCATCCTTCCGCCCTCATCCCTATTTAATGACGCCGCGCCGGGAGGACTCGATGAATTCGACCAGCGAGTCGACTTCCGGACAGTCCTTGAGCTCCTCCTTGATTCGCTCCAGAGCCTGGGACGTGTTCAATTTGGCGGACAGAAGGAAATGAAACGCACGATGCAGCGAGCTAATTACCGTCGCGGAGTAACCGCGCCGTTTCATGCCCGTCGTATTCAAGCCATAACAGCGCGCATGATTGCCCACTGTGAGTGCAAATGGCAACGCATCCTTCACCACCACCGAGTAGCCACCAATGTAAGCCTCCCTGCCGACCCGGCAAAATTGATGTACACCGGAGTAGGCGCCAACGTTCGCATTGTCTTGAATGATTACGTGACCGGCAAGCGTAGCGGCATTTGCCATGATGACGCCATCGCCCAGGATGCAATCGTGCGCGACGTGGGCCTGTGCCATTAGTAAACAGTCGTCGCCGATCTGGGTCAACATTCCCCCGCCGGCGGTGCCACGATGGATTGTCACGAATTCTCGGATCAGGTTGCGCCGGCCGATGCGTGTTTCGGAGGGCTCACCTTTGTATTTCAGATCCTGTGCGGGAAGGCCGATGGAAACAAAGGGAAACACCCGTGTCTCCTCCCCAATCACCGTACGGCCGTCAATTACGACATGCGATTCGAGACGGACACCGTCTTTCAATTCGACGTCATCGCCGACAGTTGAAAAGGGACCAATGATACAACCACTTCCAATGCGGGCACGCGGGCTGACTACAGCACTGGAATGGATGCTATTAGGCTTAGCGGCGACAGCCATAAGATTCTACCGAGAAAAGGGGAACGGGTAATGGGAACAGATGAGTTACCCTTTACCCCTTCCCCTTTGCCCCTTCCTCTTGGTCTTCTCTCTTCCTAAACAGCCGATCCGCGATCGGCAATCACACTCATAATGTCGGCATCGGCAACGAGGTGTCCATCGACTTTGGCCTCGCCTCGCATGCGCTGCACGCGCGATCCGATGCGCAAGGCAGTCACTTCCAACGTCAGAGTGTCTCCCGGCACTACCGGCCGACGAAAGCGCGCCTCCTTAATACCGGTAAACATAACGAGTTTCTCATCGCGGTCTTCAATCTCACGCAGAGCAAGTACTGCTCCCACCTGCGCCAGCGCTTCAACCACCAGCACGCCAGGCATCACGGGCGCGCCGGGAAAGTGTCCCTGAAAAAATGGCTCGTTGATGCTCACTTGTTTAATGCCGACGATTCGTACGCGAGGAACCAACTCTATAATTCGATCCACGAGAAGAAACGGAAAACGATGTGGCAGAAGCTTTTGTATCGCCTGTGAATCGAGAATAGTTTCCATGGTGGAATAAAGAGACGCGGGACGCGGAACCAAACTGCCGCATCGCCGCGTCTTAAATGAGCGTGTCTCCAGCTTGAAGTTACTTTGGCGGCGTCACCGGCGTCACTGCCGCAGTCGCCGGGTTCTTACTGTTGAAGTCGTTAATGAAAGCCCGGGTGATATCCAACGTGTCCGCTGCGTAAACCAGCGGTACCTGGCTGCCATCGATGATGACGTTGATGTTATGCCCCTTGGCATAAGCTTCCAACGCCTTGCCGATGTCATCCTGAAGCGGCGTGAACATCTCCTTGCGGCGTCGATCGTACGCGGCCTGAGCGTCTTCACCTTTACGCTGAAAATCCTTTTTCAACTGGTCCAGCTGGTCCTGTTTTGTTTGAACCGTTTTAGGATCCGCGACGGCTGCGGTCTTCTGAATGTCCTCCGTAAGCGCCTGAATCCTTTGTTGCATCGTCTGCAGTTCTGTCTGGCGCGGCTGAAATTCACGATTCAAAGTAGTCACCAAAGTATTGAATCGAGCGATACCGTTCTTGGGATCAAGAAACATGTCGGAGTAGATCAGAGCGATCTTACTTTCGGGAATTGCGGTCGATGTAGTCTGCGCCGGGGCGGCCGCGCCCGTTCTCGGCTGCGCCATTACGGGTGAAACAGCCATAGCCACGGCAAAAGCAAAGGCAACTATTAATCGATCTATCTTCATAACTTTCTTGTATTGCTCCTTCAAAATAAAAGGTGGTCGGTCAACTCCTGTAGTTGTTCACACCACCATGGTGGTTGGCTCCAGATGATCAGAAGGTGCGCCCCACGCTGAAACGGATGACTTTCTTCTTCTCATTAAAGGCGAAAGGAAAACCATTGATAAACTGATCATTCCTTGCTCTGGGATTATACGCAAAGATCAAGCGAAAAGGCACGTTGATGACCGGCACCTGCACGCGCACTTCCATACCCAGGCTGGCTCGATAATCTCCGAACTTGGAGAACAGGCTTTCGGATACACGAACGGCCGTATTGGTCTGCGCCTCACCACGCAGAAATACCTGTTGAAATCCAAACGGCAACCCGGTACTAGGATCAAAAAGACCCGTGGTACGGGCGTTGTCAAGCTCCGTCGTGGTAACCAAACGGGTGTCACGCAAAACCAGGCCCGGAACGCCGCTATTGCCGGTTACGAGGGCGAGATCTGTATCGGCGTTGCAGGCGGCCAGGGTGGAGAGGCTTGCGAAAGCCACACCCCCGGTGACTCGGGCGCAACGGATCAAACCAACTGAGCTCAAAAACGGCTGATCAGGAAGAAAATTGCTATTGAAAAATTGATCGTTTTTGCTTCGTAGGTTGAAGGCAGTGCCGATGTCGGCGAAGGCGGCTAGTCCCACTGTGTTGCCAATAACCGGAATCCGGTATTCAAAGTTGCCGAGTATCTGCGTATCAGCCCCAATCGGGGTAAAGGAACTCGACACCTTGGCGACATTGCCACTTAGGCCAGTAAAAACACCGATCAGAGCGGCCGAATCGGGCACGCCCAGAATTGGTTCAGGGGTTCCTGATGCATTGGCAGCAACCACGACACCTTTCGAAGTAATAAAGGTGTCTACCGGGGCAAGCGGGGTGATGGAACGAACGTTATAGCCGCGAATGCTGAACTCATCGCCGAGGAAGAAACGTTCGAAGATCGGCACACCATCAACGAATGCCAGCGAATTTGAGTTTTTTACTTTGTCTGAGGTAGCAAAACTGCCGACGGTGCCCGTGATGATACGGAAGCCAAAAACCTCAGGGTGATCAGACTTCTTGCGCCGCATCGGGAAAAACTGTGTATAAGAAATCGTTGGCTGGTAGGTACGGACATCTCCGCCCAGACCGGCGAGGGCAAGCTGAACTGACAATTCCCTGCCCGTTGTCGGGTCGACACTGGCATTACGAGTGTCGTAAGCAAAACTCACGGTGCCCCGGCTGGTAATGATGCTGGGCTGGCAGTAAACAACCGGAATGAATCTCGGGTTGTCTGAGACTGTCGTATTCCCTCCCGTGCCACACGTGGTTCCCTGGTTGACGGCCGGATCCTTTACGCTTGACGTGGAAAACTGATATGAGGCTCCCAGACGCGAGAATTGGGTGAAGCGACGCTTGCGGTAAAACTCAGACAGTGGAGCGCTCGCGAAAAGAGTGCCGCCGAATGAAGTGCGCGTGAAAAGGTTCTCTTCGCTGACATTGAGAAAGTCAAACTGCGATCCCGAAAGGCCCTGCTGTGCTTCGAGATTCTGCGAGAGAAAAGTTCCCTCACCAAAAAACTTCTGCGTATAACCGAACAGCGAGAAACCTGCAGTAATCGGGCGATTCTTGATGTAAGGCTCCGTAAAAGAGAACTGGAGATACTTCTGCCGGTTGCCCGCGGAAAGGTTGAGCGACAGGATTTCACCTCGGCCTAACAAATTGTTGGTCGAATACTCAAGTCCAAAGAAGGATCCGCCAATGCCCGAAAGGCCGCCGTTGAAGGAGATCTGTTGCCGGCCGCGTTCCGACACTTTCAGATTGAGATCAACGGTCGCTTCTTCTTCGTTAGTCTTGAAATCAGCATCCTTATCCTTATCAATGGGATCGAAATAACCAAGCTGATTGAGTTTAATTATTGAATACTCCCAGGCAGTTTGGTTATAGATGTCGCCTTCGTTTAGCAATACCTCTCGGCGCAGGACATTGTCGCGCGTAAACGTATTGCCGACGAACTCGAGGCGGCGCAGCGAAAACTGCTTGCCTTCCTCGATGGTAATCACGAAATCAACTATTCCCTCGTCGGGTTTTTGCGGATTATCTTTAAAGGTTGGCGAGGGCTCAGCTGTGTACTCAATAAAGCCCTGCTGACCGTAGTATTTTTTCAGATTCTCAAATAGGGCTTTGCCGATCTTTTCGCCGTTTGCAATATCGCCTTTGTTGAGGCCGATGATGTTCCTAATCGTGTCCTCAGAAAAAATTGAGTTGCCCTCGATCTTCATCTCGCCGATGCGATAGATCCGTCCTTCAATAATGGGAACGATAACGCGGAGCCCTTCATCAACCGAGGAAAGAAAAGGAAGCGGTAGAATGGGAAATCCCGTACGCCTGGGGCCCACACTTTCAACTCTCGGCTCACCGTGGCGTGCCTGCAGGTAACCCTTCGAGCGCATGTAGTTGTCGACGTGCCGCAGGTCGAATTCCAGCTTCTCGCGATCGAGTATGTCCTGTCCTTTAAAGCGAGTGATCAGGCCTGCCTCTTTAACAAGCTTCATGGCGCCGCGAAGTTTTCCGTCACTAAAGACATTGTTGCCTTCGAACTGAATTTCGACGACGCGCACCCTTTCACCTTCGTTGATAACGAAAGTGAGGGCTGTCGAGGTGGCGGAAACCTCATCAAGTTTTTTCTCAACGGTGGCGTTTGGGTGCCCGTGAGCGGCAAGCAGCTCTTTTAGTACGCGGATTGCGCCATTAACCTTGACCGGATCGTAGATACTTTCCTTGGATACACCCACGCGCCTTTCGCGGAATGCCTTAAGCACATCTGATTCGGGAACGCTCTTCAGGCCTTCAAACTGCAAATCGCGAATGATTGGCAGTTCTTTAACCTCAAATATGACGTTAATCCCTCCGCGCGATCCTTCTTCCGTCAGCACACGGGTCGCGGTCTTATCAAAAAATCCGAGCCCCAGAATCGTCTGCAGATCGCGCTGGATCTGCTGTTCGTTGAAAGGGTCTCCTGGTCGAGTCTGAACGTAGTAAAGGATGTCGTCTTCTCGAAGACGCCGATTGCCGGTGATGTCGACTGATTCAACCACGCGTTGACCCTGCTGCGCATTGACCGGGCGCGGTGCGGAGATGGAATGCAGCAGGACGATTCCGCTCACAAATATGAGCAAAAGCCCGCGATATAAGTGCATAAGCGCCTTTTCCCTCAGAGGTTCTTACCGGAACTTCGGATACTTCGGGGAGCTAAAAATGGGCTATAAATTTACTTTTCGAAAATAAAAGGTAAAACCAGACTTACGGCCTGCGTCCAGCATACTCAAAGACTGTTGGAACGCTTTGATTCCGAAGAGCGACGGTCTCGTTGCCAAAGCTTGTCCAGCAAAGTCGCGCATTATACCGAACCAGCGCCGCAAAAGTAAAAAGGCAAAAGGAAAACGGGGCTAATTTGAGTAAACGCCCAGTTTTCGCCTTTGCCCTTCTTCCTTCGGCTGTTGGACTCAGACGCAGTAATTATTAACGCTTCAATGAATTAGCAGAGCATCGTCGGGTGCTTCAACGCCGACCGGGCGGTAGTTGAGATCGTCCCCATCAAGAAACACCTCGATTAGCGAAGCGTCCCCGAGGTGCCCCTGAATCAGCGCCTCTGACAGCGGGTCTTCAACATACTTTTGCAGCGCGCGGCGTAGCGGACGAGCTCCATAGGAGCGATCGGCACAGGTCTTTTCGACGATCCATTTCTTTGCTTCGTCGGTAAGCTTAACTTCAAATCCATGCCTTAACATAGTCTTATTAATCTGTTCGACCTGGAGCTGAATAACATCCAGCAACTCGTGATTAAACAGTTCGTCAAAAATAATGATTTCATCCAGGCGGTTAATAAACTCCGGGTTGAAGGTCTGCCGCACCGCCGACATCACCATCTCTTCCATCTTCTCTCGCGACGCGTCGTTTGTTCCCTGGAAACCCATGGTGGCCTTCTTCTGAATGAAGCGCGCGCCGATATTTGAAGTCATGATGATGATGGCGTTTTTGAAATCTATGGTATTGCCGAGAGCGTCAGTCAGAATTCCATCTTCAAAAACCTGAAGCAGGACATTAAAAATATCAGGGTGCGCTTTCTCGATTTCATCAAACAGCAAAACTGAGTACGGCGCTCGCTTGATTCGTTCTGTCAATTGGCCACCCTCTTCATGCCCAACGTATCCCGGAGGAGAGCCAATCAGCTTCGACACGGAATGCTTCTCCATAAACTCAGACATGTCGAAGCGAATCATGGAGCGCTCGCTGCCAAACAGAACTTGCGCCAATGAACGTGCAACTTCAGTTTTGCCCACACCCGTGGGTCCAAGAAAGAGGAAAGAGCCAACGGGCCGCAACGGATTCTTCAAACCTGCCCGCGATCGGCGGATGGCTCGCGCCAGCGCCGAGATGGCTGGCCGTTGCGAAACCACGCGCTCATGAAGTTCCAGTTCGATCCGCAATAGTTTTTGTGTTTCGCCTTCTTTCAGCGAAGTTACCGGGATGCCCGTCCAGCGAGCTATTACTTCTTCGACGTCATCCCGCGTTACCTCTGCGGACACGAGATCGTCATCGCCGCTCTCGCTAATAAGAGAACCAATGTTCGATCCGTGGCTCGCTTCCTGCGACCATTCGTTTATCTGGCTCCAATCGGAGAGGTTTCCCTGTTCTCGGCGAATGCGCAACTTCACACGCGCACCCGCTTCATCAATTACATCTATTGCCTTATCAGGCAGGAAACGATCCGGGATGTAACGATGAGACTGGTAAACCGCTGCCTCCAGGGCTTCATCGGTGTAGCGAACTTGATGAAAACTTTCGTAACGCTCGCGAACGCCCTGAAGAATTTCGACGGCCTCCTCTTCAGTAGGAGGCGGAACCTTAACGGCCTGAAAGCGCCGCTCCAGCGAGCGATCTTTTTCGATCGACTTACGAAACTCCGCCGGCGTGGTAGCGCCGATGCACTGGATTTCTCCGCGCGAAAGAGCGGGCTTCAAAATATTTGCGGCATCCAACGAGCCTTCGGCCGAACCGGCGCCCACCAAAGTATGAAGCTCATCGATAAAGACGATGTACTGCGGATTCTCCACCAATTCCCGCATGATCTGTTTCAAGCGTTCTTCAAACTGACCGCGATATTTGGTGCCCGCAACTATTAATGAAAGATCGAGCGAAAGGATACGCTTGTTCTCGAGGAACGAAGGAACTTCTCCACGTACGATTCTCTGCGCCAGACCTTCAACAATCGCCGTCTTTCCTACGCCGGGTTCGCCAATCAACACCGGGTTATTCTTGGTGCGGCGGCAAAGTATTTGGACCACTCTCTCAATCTCGGCTTCGCGACCGATTAGAGGATCGAGCTTGTCATTAGAGGCATCATCGGTCAGTTCGCGGGAAAATTCGACCAGGTGGGGAGTGTCCTTCTTCTGCGAGCCGCGCGCATCCGCCCCAGACTGCCGCGCAATCTCATCACGCACTGCATTCAGGCGCAGGCCGCGCTCGTAGAGGATCTCAGCCGCCATGGAACGGTCTTCTCTGAGCAGACCAAGCAAGAGATGTTCGGTACCGATGTGGCGATGCTGCAGTCGATCGCTTTCCTCGTGAGCGTAGGCAAGCACTCGTTTTGTTTCCGGAGCCAAGGGCAACTCTACAGAGGTGGAAATCTTTTCGCGGAGTAGCGTACGGCCTTCGATTTCCTTGCGGATTGATTCAATTGACACCTGGGCGCGCGGGAAAAAGCGTCCGGTCAACGTTTTGTCCTCGCGCATCAGTCCCAGCAGCAGATGTTCCGGTTCAATTGCCGGAGCCCCAAACTGTGATGCTTCGTAACGAGCGAAGAAAATTACCCGGCGTGCTTTTTCGGTATAGCGTTCAAACATTCGTTTTATCGTCGAAACAGGCTCTTATGATTAGCATGCCGGGCTAAGGACTTAGCTCGCCCGGCAACTGCGACGCATTATAACCTATCAATGAGAGCGCCAAAAGGCTCGTGCGGTTTTCTGGTAAGAAAAGTTGCAACCCTGTAGTTATTTCAGATGCCGCGTCGTCCATAAAAGGGCACCGTCGCGCTAAATAGCGGCCGCGAACCAGATGCCGTCAGTTCCGATCAGCTTAGCCAGTCCGGTCAAGGGTCGCAAAGCCTTCCGTTCCGCAAAATCAGGGTGCGATCGCAAAGCTCCGCCAGGGCGCGATTGTGCGTGGCGATAATGACCAAAGCTCGCTTGTCTCGGGCATAGGAAACGAGCGAACACGCGATTTCATTCCCAATTCCCGTATCGAGATTCCCAGTAGGCTCGTCGGCCAGCACAAGGGCAGGCCGCGTAACCAGGGCCCGGCAAACAGCCACACGCTGTTGCTCGCCACCCGAAAGATGCCCTACGACAGAAGCGGAAACACGACTGTCGAGTCCGACTTCCGCGAGCATTTGCAGCGCGCGGCGCATCGCTTCACGATGACCCGTGCGAGTAATCCTTAACGGCAGGCTGACATTCTCGGCGGCAGTAAGATCCGGCAGCAGGTTATGAAATTGAAAAACGAAACCTACTTGCCTGTTTCGAAAGTGCGCCAGCGCGGAAGGACTGGCGCGGTCAATCGCAAACTGTCCCGCGACGATGCTGCCATGATCCACTGCTTCAAGCCCAGCCAACAAATGTAACAAAGTGGACTTGCCGGCGCCCGACGCTCCCATGATGGCTATCACTTCCCCTGGGGCGGAGGAAAACGAAACACCGCGGAGGACCTCGATTCGTTCCCCGTTCGGAGAAGAAAAACTTTTTCGCAGATCGGTAACGACAAGTTCCATGTATCTCAAATTTCAGTTCTCAAATCTCTGATGCTTAACAACCCGTTGAGATCTCAAATCTGAGACTGGAGATCTTGAGATTTGAGCTTAGCCGGCATCGCGAAGCATCTCCGCCGGCCGAATGCGCGCGGCCGCACGCGCAGGATAGATCGTGGCGACGATGCTGAGTGCAAATGCCACCAGGGCGGCGAGCGCCATTTCGCGGAAATGTAGATTCAAAGGCACGTTACTTATCGAGTAGACATCAGCCGGCAAACTGACGAGCTGGTAACGATTTGCGATCAGAATCGTGATTGCTCCGAGCGCAACGCCTGCCACCGCCCCCAGCACGCCGACTATCGCACCCTCAATCACGAAGATGCTCATAATGCTTCCGAACGTCGCGCCCATCGTATTAAGGATGGCAATGTCCCGGCGTCGCTCCATGACAATCAGGATCAGTGTGGTTGTGATGTTGAGTGTGGCGATCAGAATTATTAGAGCAATGATGATGACGCCAATGCGGCGCTCGAGGGCAAGAGCGGTGAACAGCGGCCGATTCGCCTCCTGCCAATCAACTGTCGTGTAAGAGCTCCCCAGCAATTCCCCTACCCTGGCCGCCGTTTGGTTCACTTCGTAGATGTTTCTCACCTGGACGCTAATGACAGAAGCCGCGTGAGTGTCATCAGAAAAAGTTGCCGCAATTTCGAGTGGTAAGTAAATCCAGGTTGAATCGTATTCGAATAACCCGGAGCGAAAGATTCCCGCTACGCGAACATGACGCTTCCGCGGCGAGGAGGATGAGAAACCAGAATGCGCGGCAATGATCTCCGCTGCATCGCCCACCTTGAGTCCGATTCGCGCCGCGAGCTCAGCTCCGAGCACGACGGCTGGATAGTCTTGTTCCTGTCCTTGGATTTCGCGCGTTTTAAAGACCCGATCGACTGAACCGGCGATTAGCGTACGTGCAATGTCTGCCGTTGCTGGCGCGGACGTCGCGTCGATCCCACGCAGCACTGCGTAAGCCGAAGCCCGTGGACCAATCACGACCGCGCCGTCGTAAGTAGTTCCGGTTGCAGTTACCACATCTTCAACCCTCGCAATACGGCCCGCAACCTCCTTGTAATCCGGCATGGACTGGCCATCGCTGCGCATCACGGTGAGGTGTGCTGTGCCGCGAAGTATTTTGTCTCGCATCTCATCACGAAAACCGTTGGCCAGGGCAAGCGCCACAATCAGCGCCGCCACTCCTACCGCAATTCCGATCACCGCGATGAGTGCAGTCACCCGCGCGAGGCGTCGCTTCTGGCGCGAACGCAGATGACGGAGCGCGAGAAAAATTTCGTAGGGCATTCCTTTGGGCTGTCGGTGTAGTCTATTTCCAAATTGGAGATTTCAAATCTGAGATCTGAAATTTGAGATCTGAGATCTGAGATCTTAAATCTGAGATTTCAGATGTTTCAAATCTGAGATCTGAGATCTTAAATTTGAGCTTCAGTTTAGAGTCCCGCCTTTACTTTGCTCGTCTGCCATCACCACAAACTAAAGTTTGACCTCTGCCCTCTTACCTCTGACTTCCGACTTCTGCCCTCTGACCCTCTGCCCTCTGATCTCAGGAGCTTATTGAAGGACACTTCTTTGTGTCTTCCGGCCTGTTCTCCGGCAGCAGTCTTTCCAGATTTGGCGAATCGGTGGCGCCTGGTTCGCCGCGCGGTCTTATCTCGTAGATCGTGTCCGTGACGCGGCGAAAACTAAAACGCTCCTGAAGACCAACGATCGCTGGAATCTCATCCCGTTGCCATCCACAGGGCAACCACCAGCGCGAATCAGCATCGAGAAACACACGCCGATTTTCTTTCAGGTGGTTTTCAATCAACGGCACGAGATCTTCCCCTGGCCAACCGCCGCCTGTCCCTATCGTTTTCCAGTCACCCGCTCCTATAGCCTTCCAGTAAGTGACTGCAATCGTTTGTGAGCCGGCGATCATGACCGCATCTCGAGGCAGCTTTGCGAGCTGATGGCGATACTCTTTGCTCATCGCTCGTCTTGCAATGAATTGCTGGCTGGCCGGCTGAATCAAGAGAGTGAATATAAAGGCAAGCATCAATACGGCGGCAATGCAGGTAGCAAAAGCAAGGCGCGCGCTGTGGAACCGCCGGGTTAAAACTAGCAGCAGAAAGTTTGCTGATAACGGCGCAATCGCGGGCAGACCGGTCAAGAAGTAGCGCCAGTTAACAGTGGTGCTGTAGTTGAGAAACAGCATCAGATCAGCCAATAGGCCCATGGCTGCGAGTAGCAACAGGGGCAAAAATTTTCGCTGGCGGCCCTCAGTCCAAAGGGCATTCCTGAGGGCATCCCACAGTGCAAACGGAAGCGACACCAGAACCAGCGGAGCTGTAACAAAGAAATAGACGAAATACGGCCGGAGGTTATGCATTGTAACCGGATGTCGCGCCGTTTCCTGGCGCAGCGATTCGCGCCAGCCAAACCAAACCCCGCGGTAGTGCTCATCCGTGATGAACCAAAAGGCAAAAAAGCCTGCGGCGCAAACAAAAAAGATCAGACAGGAAAGCGCGACGATGAGAATTTGACGGCGGCGAAACTTCCAACCCAAAAAGAAGGGGGCCACTATCAACCACGGCGCATAGAAGCCAATCGTCTCCCGAAGATTGACACCCAGGCCCAGCAAAGCTGCGCCCAGGAGCACCAGCCAAACGCGCTCTTGTTGCACTCCTCGGTAATGGACTATCAAGGCAACGCATAGAAGGAGCACTGACGGAACATCCGTCATCACTTGCCCACCGTAGAGCACAAACACCGGCGAGAATACGAGGAACAGCGCCGCGAAAGTCGCTGTATAAATCGATCGGGAAAAGTCGCGGGCGAGAACCCAAGCAGCAATCACCGCGAGCGGCGCTTGGGCCACGACCGCGTATTTAAAAACGAGGTAGGCGTGTTCCGGCTGAACGTTGAAGATCGCGTGAGCTATCTGGTAGAGAGCATAATTTTCGAAGATAAAGAGATTCCGGCCAAGCGCCATTGAAGAGGGATAGCCCGCCAAAGACAACATCGTGTAGTCCATGCCATCCCAATCGCCAATGAAAGGATCGACAAAATAAAGGACCAGCAACAGCCCGGCCATGGCTGGCACAAACCACCACGGCCACGCTCGCCAGAATGTTAGCGATGAGGAGGCAGGACTTGTTAGCGCCGCGCTTGCTCGGAGTTTGGAGACTCTTTCAGACGTTACCGGCGTGTTTGTCGTTGGGTGTGCCTGGTTCAACGAGTTGAGTTTCGACCGCAGGTTCCGGTCTCTTTACCATCTTTACGCGATTACCCTGAGCATTGTACTCAACTTCGTCCATGATGTTGTAGATAAGCAGGACCCCGCGGCCGGAAGACTTGAACAGATTAGCCGGATCGCGCGGGTCGGGTATCGTCTCCACGTCGAAGCCTTCCCCTTCATCTTCAATCGTGAAACAGGCTTCCTTGGGAGACAGCTCAGCGCCGATCCGCACCAGCTTCGTGGGATCGTTTTTGTTTCCATGCTTGACAGCGTTAACGAATGCTTCATCAAGCGCAATGAACAGATTGGACCTTTCAGGCGCAATCAACCCCAGTTTGGCGACGCGCTCAAGCAGGTACTGCAACACGCCATTCATCAGGGCGAGGTCGCTCGGCAGTTCAAATTCAATTTTCTCGTGAGTGTGAGAAAGCAAGTTGGGATCATCTACGTAGCGCAGTTTGTAGGAGAGCGTCTGTTCCACTATCTCGCGCAGTTCGTCTTTGTTGTAAGAAAGGCGCAGATAATTGGCCGCGACCATTTTGAAGGCCTTCACTATTACGGGCTCCTCGGCGTTTGAGGTAACCGGAGTCAGCAGGTGGCGATGCAGTTCGTTTACCGGCCTGCCGTTTGACCGCTCCATTGACTGCTCAGTTGATTGCCCAGTTGATTGACTGTTTGATTGAGTGTCTTCCTCTGTCAAGTCGCTGATGATGAGATCAAACTGATCGAGGTCGTTGCGGCTGAGGGCCTCGTCTCGATCGCCTGTCACGACGGCCTCACAGCCTAAGCTGTCAAGCGCGTTTTCGAGTATGGCACGCAGCTCATCGTTGTTGTCGACGATGAGAATCCTACGTTTCTGCATCCCGCTCCAATCTGCCGGCGAATAGTAAGGGAGAGGAAAGCGCTTAACATTGGGCGATTTGCGCTTTCAAGAGCACTTTACGACATTTCCGCCTCCTGCGTTCGAAAATATATCACTCGGAAGCAAAAAGTGACGAGCGTTAGGAGTCCTGGAAAGTGACGAGCGTTAGGAGGCCTGGAAAGTGATGAGTTGATGAGTGATGAGTAACAGGAAGGGCGACAAGGCCAGAGGAACGTCAAACCACTCATTACTCATCACTCATTACTCGTCACTTTTTCTCGTGTTACACTACGCCCCCTGTCTTACATGGCCAAACATGGCAAACTTCAGATAGCGCTCGAATACGCACTTGCGCGGGCAATTCTCTCCGGCCTCGGGGTGCTGCCGCGTCCCCTGGCAATAGGTACCGGTCTCCTAATTGGGCGTGTGACTTATTTTCTGCCCGGAAACCTCCGGCGCACTGGTATACGCAATCTCGAGATCGCGTTTCCTGAAATGCGTGAGGCGGATCGAAAACGGCTGCTGCGCGGTTGCTTTGCGAGTCTGGGCCGGCTCCTCGGTGAGTTTAGTCAACTACCGCGCGCCACGCCGGCGAAATTGCGCCGGCTCATCGAGTATGACGAAGTTGGTCTGGCCCACTTGCGGGAAGCGGAGAAGCATAAGCGCGGAGTTATTTTCTTAACCGGACACCTCGGTGTTTGGGAACTGCACAGCTTCGGTTGGTCGGCGCTTGAGTATCCCCTCAGTTTCCTGGTTCGCCCGCTCGACAATCCGCGCATAGAAGAGATGATCGAGAAAGTCAGGACGAGGTTTGGCAATCGGGCCATAGACAAACAAAGTGCAGCCCGACAGTCGCTGCGAGTGTTGCGTGAAGGTGGCACGCTTGGCATCCTGTCAGATCTCAACACGCAAACGCGGGAAGGAGTTTTTGTTCCCTTCTTTGGAAAGCTGGCCTGCACAACCGCGGGCATCGCGACTTTAGCCTTGAAGACTGATGCCGTGGTGATCCCAACCTGCGCGGTGTGGGATAAGAAACGGAAGCGCTACTTTTTTCATGGTGACCCGCCAGTCGAGTTGATTCGCACCGGCGATCACAGTAAAGACATCGAGGTGAACACCGCTCGCTTTGCGGCGGCGGTTGAGCATATGGTCCGTCTCTACCCGGATCAGTGGCTCTGGATTCATAAACGCTGGAAGACGAGACCAGCTGGTGAGCCGGACGTTTATGAATAGACCGGCTTCGGCAAGGAGAAGATAAGATTTTTCATTTCTAATTTTCCATTTTTCATTTTTCATTGAAACCAAAAACGTGGTCAGCTGTAGCCTAAATGACAAAATGAGAAATGGAAAATTAGAAATGAAAAATCTTATCTTCTGCCCTGTTGTTACGCACTCCCCACTGACTCAGCTATACTCCTCTTCGAACGCAACTGAACACCATGCAAGCTTCCGCCGAACAAGAGTTCAAGGGTGCGCGGCCCGCCGACGAGACTGTAGCGCGCGCCTTCAAGTTTGCGGATCTTTCTGCCTATCCAGCAAAGAAGCGGTTCCTGATCCGCATTGCGGACCTCGCGTTTTTTCTGTTGATTAAAGTAATCGGCCGGACCGTTCGTTGGCAGGTGGAGGGTTGGAAAAACTGGGAAGCTGCGACCCGCGAGGGCCATATCCCGATCTATACCTTCTGGCATAACCGTGTGTTCCTCGCGACTTACTTCTGGCAGAAGCGCCGCATCGTCGTCATGACCTCGCAAAGTTTCGACGGCGAATACATTGCCAGGTTCATTCAAAGATTTGGTTATGGCGCTGCGCGTGGTTCAAGCACGCGTGGCGCTGTCGGAGCGATCATAGAGATGGCCCGGCTGATGCGCGCCGGCTCCCCAACAGCATTCACCATTGATGGGCCAAAGGGTCCACGGTATGTCGCTAAGATGGGCGCGGTGCTGCTGGCAAAAAAGACCGGACAGCCGATTCTACCCTTTACGATTACCGCACGACATTGGGAAGCAAAACGAAGCTGGGACGGATTTCAGGTGCCTTTACCCTTTTCTTCAGCGCGTGTCGATATCGCACCTCCCATCTACGTTGCTGCCGATACTGACGACGAAGGGCTCGAGGCGAAACGCGACGAGTTGCAGGCAGCTCTCGATACAATTAATGAGAAAAAGAAAGCCGCGGATTAACGCGGATTACACGAATCGGAAAAAACCCGACTGAGCCTGTACTTCTTCTGGTCAGATCTGCGTTTATCCGCATAATCTGCGGCTGATTGTCTTATGACACCGAATTCTCAAACATACCAGCAAGAGAGCCAGTATCGCAGCGGCTACGTGGCTTTCATCGGCCGGCCGAACGCCGGCAAGTCGACGCTGTTGAATCAGCTTGTCGGGCAGAAGATTGCGGCAGTCTCCGACAAACCACAGACGACTCGTTTCAAGATTCAGGGCATCATCACCAAGCCCGAGGGTCAAATTGTTTTGGTTGACACTCCCGGAGTTCACAAGCCTGGCTATGAAATGAACCGGCGCATGATGGCGACTGTGCAGGACGCGCTGATGGGAGTAGATCTCGTCTGCCTCATTCGCGATGCATCCGTTTCCACGGGCAATGGCGACAAGTTTGTTCTCGAGCTGGTCCAGCGATCGAAGAAGCCCGCCCTGCTCCTGCTCAACAAGACAGATAAATTAAAAGACAAGACCACCCTCTTGCCGCTGCTCGAGTGGTATCGAAACGAATATGACTGGCGCGAGCTCATTCCGATCTCAGCGTTACGCGGAAACGTGATTGATGTTTTGCCAAAGGAGATGATCAAACACCTTCCCGAAGGTGAGCCGCTCTTTGACGAAGATGAGTTGACCGACCAATCGGTGCGCACAATGGTGGCCGAGATCGTGCGGGAGAAGATCCTGCAAACCACCCAGGAAGAGATTCCTTATGTTACTGCGGTAGTGGTGGAGAAGTGGGCCGAGGAGCGGGAAAACTTCACGCGGATCCACTGTGCAATCTTCGTGGAGAGAGCTTCACAGAAAAAGATCGTAATCGGGAAAGGCGCAGCGCGTTTGAAAGAGATTGGCATCCAGGCGCGGCAGGACATTGAAAGACTGCTGGGGCATCGCTGTCACTTGGAACTATTCGTGAAGGTTGAAAAGGACTGGCGTGATAAAGCAGGATTGCTGGACGACCTCGGCATCCGGCAGGGATAAATCAGGTCGGGTAGCGTTGTCAGGTCCCAAACGAGGTGTAGCGCCAAACAAATACAGAACCAGGAGCGGTAGCGACCGGGTCCGGTGACAATAAGCTCTTTTGTAACAGTCACGGACCAAGTCGCTACCGCTCCCCCGTTCCGTATTTGTCGACCCACGATGTCAGGGTTTTTGCTTGCGCGGCTTTGGCTTCAGCAGGAAGCGGCTGCGGCGCCAAACAAATACAGAACCAGGAGCGGTAGCGACCGGGTCCAGTTACAATAAGCTCATTTGTAATGGTCACGGACCAGGTCGCTACCGCTCCCCGTTCCGTATTTGTCGACCCACGATGTCAGAGTTTTTGCTTACGCGGCTTTGGCTTCAGCAGGAAGCGAGCTGCGGCGTCAAACAAATACAGAACCAGGAGCGGTAGCGACCGGGTCCATTAACAATAAGCTCATTTGTAACGGTCACGGACCAAGTCGCCAACCGCTCCCGGTTCTGTATTTGTTTGGCGCAAATACCAGGACGGCGTGGCACACGTCCAATATAAACTAAGCACAAGTGAAAGCATTTTTCTTAGGTAGCCAGCGAATCGCTTTTTGTTAACCTCTCGTCGCCTTCCATCTCTTCCCAGATCAGGACGCTCCTGGTTTCCTTGAGCAATAGCGAGCCCACAATGAACGTCGCGCCTGCCACAATTATGGGGTAGTACAAGCCCGCATAGATATTCCCAGTCTGCGCAACTACATAAAGACCAATCAACGGCAGCAACCCACCGAACACGCCGTTGCCGATATGGTAAGGCAGTGATAGCGATGTATACCTGATCCGGGCCGGGAATGCCTCAACCAGATATGCAGCGATAGGACCATAGACCATGGTCACGAAAATTACCTGAATGAACACCAGCAGGATCAGCTTCCACGCAATCGGATTACTGATAAGGCTCGCGAAATCGGTGTAAGACAAGACCTGTTTGGCGGGCTGCAGTACGCCGTCAACATAAGTCTGTGGCGTGAGGCTGATCGAGCCAGTGATTGTGTTTCGCACCGGTGAAGCGGTTACAACGTTGGAGCCGGCTGCACGTTGCATGGCCCTGTAAATTGGAATGTAAGAAACTGCGGCCAGCAAACATCCGAACATCATGATTCGCTTGCGACCAATCCGATCAGACAGTGCGCCGAAGATGACAAAAAACGGCATTCCCAACAGCAGGGCGATGGCGATGACGTAACTTGCCGAAGTAGCGTTCACGTTAAGAACCGTTTGCAGGTAGAACAAAGCGTAAAACTGGCCGGTGTACCAGACGACGCCCTGGCCCGCCGTGGCGCCGAAGAGCGAGATCAGAACCCGCTTCAGGTTCTTCCATTTAGTAAAGGCTTCTTTCAGAGGCTTCGCCGAAGTCATTCCCGCGCTCTTGATGTGCTGGAAAATCGGGGATTCCCTCATGCGCAGCCTAATATAGAGTGAAATGCCCACGAGGAAGATCGAAATGATGAAGGGTATGCGCCAGCCCCACGAGCTAAACGTTTCTTTGCTCATGAAATTCTGCACGACAAGGATGACGGCCAGCGATACGAATAAGCCAAGCGTTGCCGTGATCTGGATGAAGCTCGTGTAGAACCCACGTCTTGAATCAGGCACGTGCTCAGCCACGTAAACAGCCGCGCCACCATATTCGCCGCCCAGCGCCAACCCCTGCAAAATGCGGATCACCAGCAGAATAATCGGCGCCGCAATACCAATCGTGGCGTAGGTCGGTAGAAAACCTATGAGCGCCGTCGCGCCACCCATAATCAGAAGGGTCACGAGAAAGGCGTATTTTCGTCCCACAAGATCGCCTATCCGTCCGAAGAAGAGCGCGCCAAAGGGACGAACGACAAAGCCAACTGCGAAAGTTGAAAGATAAGCGATTAGCGCGAGCGTGTTATTTCCTCTGGGATAGAAGAGCGGCGAGATTACAGTCGCGAGGCTGCCGAAAATGTAGAAGTCGTACCACTCGATCATCGTACCCACGGCAGAGGCAGTGATTACTTTCCAGATCTTATAGTCGTGGGGCGCGCCACTCATCGCGGCGTTTATGGGAATAGACGATGTCATTTAGGACGCGTATCCTAAACTACTCGCGGACTAAGCGGAACTCCTGTCGCTCGGCGGGCTGGGCCAGGCTCCGCCGTCTGATGTGCGGTGGAGGCTCTGCCCCACCGTTTTGACGCTATTCAATACCAGGGCGTAGCCCAACACAGTCCACGCAAAGACCTTCCGCACATCAGACGGCATAACCGGTGGTTACTGCTCAGACGAGTTGGTCTGACGCGAGCTGTCCTGACTGGGTTATTTCCTTAATGTGCTTCCGCTTTCGGTTTTTTGTTGAGCACGGTTCGGGCAACGGCCAGCATGGCAACCGCACGTGGCGACTCGCCGGTGAAACCCTTCGG
>DASXQM010000300.1:0-16175 GCA_036507195.1 Pyrinomonadaceae bacterium
ATTGAATTCAATTCCGGCGAGTCAGCCACCGCAATTCAAATCAACCTTCAACGGCAAATCTGTCCCCAGCCTCCTTGTCCCATATTCGGACGGCTCTGGTTAGATAACCTGTGGATGCAGAAGTTGTGAGTGTTGGCCAAACAGACTTGAGGAGGGCTGAACACACACGGCTCTTCACAGATCATTCTCTTCAGCCGGACTTTGGGATGCTACGGGTCGCTACCAACGATCTTGATTGATTGGAAGTTTAGCTGAAGGCGTAGTTGGTGCGGGTACAACTACCGGCGTGTCATCGTCAATTGGCTCTTCACCATCATCTTCAGGTATAGGTTTTTTCTTTGACGCAAGGCGTGTTTTCAGTTCCTTGTATGCTTCTCTAACTTGAGCTATATCGCACGACGTGGGCCTGTCCAGGCCGTTGGGTACATTCACTGTGTCAAACTTGTTCATCACCGTACTATCTCGTTTGCAGGTATAACAATCCATCAGTCCCAGGTTGTGGCCCAACTCGTGAAGCATCGCAGTTAGAAGAGCTCTTGGATTAGTCAGCATTGGATCGACAACGATTGAGGCATACGTGATGATCTGGTCGCTCCCGGCGCTGTAAGCTCTAAGTTCAGCCGCGTGATGCTTGTCCTTCTCAAACACCTTTCCGCGCAAGATGGTGAGGCAGTTTTCACAACTGTTTTCTTCCAGCAAAGTATTGCCCTGGTAATCAAACCTCACTCCCGATTCCGTTTGTTCAGAGGCGGTATTCCAATTGTTCAGGGCGGTAAGCAAATAGGCTAGGTGTGTCGGATCAAAATCTGCTGAACGAACATAGACGCGCACACGAGTACTCGCCGGCCATCTCCAGAAGCCGGTGGCAGGCGCCTGCTGACCTTGCTTGCAGGGCGCGGCGGAAGGTTTGGTTTGGGCGTCAACTGCGTTGATTCCCAACAGCCCCAGCGATAAGACTATGATCGAAACAATTCGCTTCAATTTCGTTTCTCTGCCTGGCTCACCCGGAAGGGATATGTCATCACGGTAAAGGCGAGCCGTTCGGAAGGTTATGAAGATCGAGGAGAGAGTATGAAGATCCTGTGGCTAACTGGACGAATTGGTGACAAACGCACCTCGTGCCTGGGCCTCTTGTCGGCTCTTGCCGCCGGACTACCGGTCCGCTGCAATTTGCCTTTCCTGTTTGTAGACATCTTTGAGAGTTACCAGGTCGCATCTGGATGGCGCAATCAGCCCGTTGTCTCTGTTAATTCCTGGAAAGCCATTCATGATGGTCCCTTTTTTCTTGCAGGTCTCGCAATCCCAAAGCCCCATCCCGTGGCCCAACTCGTGCGCCATGAAACCCTGTAATGCATGCGGACTGGTAGTAGCAAAATCAAGATCGATCCAGGCTGACAGCAGAACGCGCCCGTCGGAACTCAGTGGGTTGAAGAAGGAATAGTGCTGTCCGTCATACTTGTAAACCTCGCGCTTCCTTACGGTAAGACAGTTATTACAATTGACTAGATTCTCCGTTTCACCTGCGTATGCGAACGTGACTCCTGCACCCGTTTCCGCGCCGGCCATGGTCCACGTTTTCAAGGCTTCGAGTAACGCCTCGCGCTGTTCCAAAGTAAACATATTGCGGACCGTGTAAACCTTGACTTGGGCATCGGCCGGCCAGTGATAAGAACTCACCGGTGGCGCATTGCGGTTTGTGACACAAGCCTCTTCCTTGCTCTTTGGTGTCAGTGTAGGCGCAGGCGCTAATAAGGTCGATGTAGGTTCGTCTATCTCGGTAATTGTCACTTTACTTCCAAACAGTTTGTAATCGTAGTAGCTGACTTTTATCCGGTAGTGAATATCGCCTGTCGGAAAATGCAGTGTGTCGTCAGCCTCAGTGCGAGCAGGGAAAGCAAATGCACCATTAAGTGACTGGCGCCAGGTCACAAATACCGGGAAGCGCTGCTTACCCTGCGGCTCCGCCACTCCTTTGATTTTGATGATCTGGAAGGTAAGGGGATCTATCCAAACGCGTCCCACAAAGAAGCGCTCCTGCATGCGCTTGGGATCTGGTTTATCTAATGGAGTAACGTCAATCGCGAAGAGCTGGCGTGAGTCGACAATCTCGAGGCCGGCATAAGTTAACTGATACTTATTTGCTTCAAACATGTCGACACCCAACAGTTGGCTTCCCGCCAGGTCTTGAATGTCTTCCTTGGTGATTCGCATTGCGCGGATGGTCGAGGGTGGGTGGAAGAGCACGCGTTCGATACGGCGACCCCGGTCATCAAAGAGAAATTGGGAGTTGCGAACATATTCTCCAGTAACCTCTCCGTTGGGACCTACCGTCTGGAGTGTCACATCGCGTTTGAAGGTGTGTTGGTTTAGGGCCTCGCGTCCTTTGGTTTCAACTTCAACGAAATGTGCAAGGATTGTTGCAGGATCGTTGGTAAGGCCCGACGACGTAAGGGTACCAGTCCACAATCTGGCTAAAGGCCCGCTGGTTGTCGCAACCAAGCTCTCCTGGGAAAATGCCAAACTGAACGATGTTACAAGTAGAAATAGGAAGCCAAGCGGCCTGATACGATTGATCGCCATAAGAAGTATGTTTCCTCACTAACGCAACATGAGCGTGTTAATGGAGAGAGACTTCAGCGCGGGAAATGGCGCTAGACTTGTCTCTGGAGACGGAAGCTATTGAGGTGAGATCGAACTAATCGCTGGGCGATTTGTTTATAACGGGGCTGGTATCGTACCGGTGGCTACTTTTAGCCAGGGGGCTGGATCCATCAGGTGCGCGACCGGTGAAGATCGCTAAACGCAGTTTAACAATCACACTCACTGTTGGTCAAGGGTTAATGGTTAAGAATTTCGTTGTGGGCTGGGCGGTTTATTGGCATTAAGGGCCGCGTGGTTGAAAAGGCGCAGTCAGTTCGGGAAATACCCCGTAATTCCGCCTTTGTTCATAGGGACGAGGCAAGGGGCAAGCGGATTGAAATCGTTGACGATAAGTGTCACTAGTAGTAGAGTTACCAATCCTTACGACAGGATCGTAGTCATGTCTATCTGGGTGTTCAGGTAAACGAGTTTTGACTATCGAATATGAGTAAAGAGCTTTGTTGCCACGCTGGAAATGAATGGAGTGGTAAGCGGGCACGGACTTGGGAAATAATATCGCCCCCTCCCCCGAGCAAGGTTTGGGAAGACTCTCCACCTACCTGCGGGTTTGGGCATTACAATTCCAACTTGATACTGACTATCTAGACTTGGCGCAAGATTAAGTTGCTCCAACGGATCTGCATTCGGCCGGCGGAGCTGTCGAGAGCCCTTCTGGCAGTGGTTTCCCTTCATTGACTGCAATTGAACCAAGGAGACGGAAAAGTTTCATGTAGGAAGCACTACCGAAAAACAATTAGACCAGCAGCGCATCGGTGGACACAACGTAGCGGATCATGCTGGCCTTTTCCTGAATGCCGCCTCGCGAGAGAGGTTTCCCTTTTTTGGGTACCGGTTGACTCTTACTGTTCCTGGTAAAGTAGTCAGACCACTGAAAAGAGTGTGCGAATTGGGCCGCTTGGTTTATGCGGCTGCGAAACAAACCTCAGAGCAAGAACCAGAAAAAAAAGACACTCATCATCCAAAATGCGCACGAAACAAATTCTGAACCACGCTGACATCGTCCAGCGGAACATTTGGAAACAGATCGATTTTCAAGAGATATTCTTGGCCGATTACCGTTGAGAGGTTGTGATGATAGAAATGAAAAGGGACTCTAATCTCAGCACTGCTATGGTTTGTTCAAGTCGTGCCTGTTGTCTGGGGCTTTTGATTGCGCTCTTTTCGGCTCTCTCGCTGGCGCAACAGCCCGGCGCCAGCGCGAATGGATCTACTTCCACGGCGGCATCGAGCGGTGCTGAGTCGCTTCCGGCGAGCAAGACAGACACCCGCTATCGCATAGGGCCCGGAGATGTGCTTGAGGTGCGCGTACTGAGGGCGCCGGAACTTTCTCGCGAAGGCGTACGCGTGGATCAAAGTGGCATGATTCGCATGCCGATGCTCAATACTGACATTCAAGCCGCTTGCTTGACTGAAGCAGAACTAGCCGCGAACATCGCCAACCTTTATCTGAAGTACAAGCGCGAACCTCACGTGGAGGTCTTCGTCAAAGAGTTTCAGTCGCAACCTGTGGCCGTAATCGGTGCCGTGCTCGGGCCGGCACAATTCAAGCTACAGAGACCGGTAAGATTGTCAGAGTTGTTGAGTTTTGCTGGTGGTCCGTCCGAGACGGCGGGCCAGACTGTACAAGTCGTGCATGCTGGCGGCCCATCTTTATGCGACAAAGCCTCCAGCGCAAACCTCGACGACACCTCCGGGTTCGTTTCCTACAAATTAATCGATACGCTGCATGCAGTGCCTGAAGCGAATCCGTTTGTCCGACCTGGCGACCTGGTTCAAGTACCAAACGCGGACCAGGTCTATGTCCTGGGAAATGTACTGAAGCCGCTGGCCATCCCTCTCAAAGAGCCGCTTACGGTTTCGAAGGCAATCGCCATAGCCGGCGGTACAGCACCCAGCACTAAGAAAGACAAAGTAAGGATCATCCGGCAACTTCCCGGCAGGGGAAAACAGGAGATCCATATTGACCTTAAAGCCATCGAGAAGAACCAGGCGGAAGATGTGGCGTTATTAGCCAACGATATTGTCGATGTGCCGATTTCCGGAGCTAAGAGCATTTTGCGCAGCCTGGTAGGAGCCGTGGTTCCATCGGTTGGGCAACTGCCGGTGCGCGTTATCCCATAAGCATGAACTAACTTCATTCGCCCCTGAAGACTGAGATGAAACAAGAAAACACAAACAATCTATCGCAAGTCCCCAACGCATTGGAACTGATTCCCCGTAACTCGAGCGGGCTTCCCTTCGAAGCGCCCTCGGCGGAAAGCTCCAGATACTCCAGCTACGGCCCGCCCAATCGTCTAGATGAAGGCGTCCGCCTGCGCGACGTGTGGATCGCGATTAGCAAGCGGCGCTGGCTAATCGCATTTATTGTTTTGCTCATCACGGCAACTACTGCCGTTATGCTGGCGCGCAAGCCCGACATCTATCTGGCCGAGAGTGAGGTTCAGGTCGATACGGAGAGCCCCGCCTCGGGTATAACCTCGGGAAAAGGCAATGCCATCATCGTGGACACCTTCACCGACCCTTCCTACTTCAACACTGAATTGCAGATTATCTCGAAACCCGGGCTGTTGCGCCGAGTCGTGAAGACCCTTGACCTTGAGAACAATCAGGATTTCCTGCGAGCTCAAGCCGGTGATACAGCCTGGCAACGTCTTACACGCACGTTCGGTTTAGGTGGCAAGTCGGCAGTCCAAACACCAATTCAGAAAGCCGAGGGCGACAAACTACTGGTCGTAAAAGATGTCGCCTCGCCAAGTTCCAGGAATGATCTCGAAGAAGCAACACGGCTCGAGCCATACGTGAGCTCCATACAGGCTGGATTAAAAGTGGAGCCAGTAAAAGAAGAGCGCTTGCAGTTTACAGGCACACGACTGATCAGCATCAAGTTCGCACATGCCAGTCCAATGGTTGCGGCCAAGGTCGCAAACGCGATCGCCGACACGTTTGTGCTTTCAAATCTCGAGCAAAAGACTAAGTTTACCAGTACTACAGGCGACTTCCTGCAGCAGCGCATTGCCGAGCTGCAGTCGCAAATTCGCAACGATGAGGAGCGGCTGATTAATTATGCCAAGGGCCATGAGATCCTCTCGCTCGACGCCGCCCAGAACACCGTGGTTGATCGGCTTTCGGGCTTGAACAAGCAACTGCTTGAGGCAGAAAACGAGCGCAAGATGGCCGAGGCGGCATATCGGGTTAACAAAGAGCCGGGCGCGGCTGCTGTCCTGGCGGCAAGCGGGGCCAAAGAAGGCGGCGCCAGAGAGTTGGAAAGCCAGCTTGCCACACTGAAGCAGAAGCGTGAACAGTTGTTGGCGGAAAACACCGAAGAATGGCCCGAGGTGAAAGAGGTCCAGAAGCAGATTGCATTAGTCCAGAAACAAATTCAGGACGCAAATTCGAATGTCGTTGTAACGGAATCGAAGGCCCTCGAGATGCGTTATCATCAAGCGCTCCAACGCGAACAAGCGTTGCGGACCGCTTTCGACGAGCAGCGTGGCGCTACGCGTAATCAGAACGAAGCAGCGATCAATTACCACATCATTCAGCAGGAGATAGAAACCAACAAGGGATTGCTGGACGGCTTACTGCAGCGGGCGAAAGAGAACGACGTAATACTCGCCGGCACGCCCAACAATCTACACATCACGGATTATGCGATCCCACCGCGCATGCCGATTGGCCCCAATCGCCTGCAGGGGATACTGCTCGCCTTCATCTTCTCATTTGGTTTCGGGGTTTGTCTGGCAGTAATGCTTGAATACCTGGATGACAGTGTGCGGTCGACTGAAGACGTGAGCAAAGTGCTCCGCTTGCCGACACTGGCAACCATCCCTGCGCTCAGGAAGGGCTCTTCGCCCCGACAGCTGCTACCGAGCCAGGCAACATCCTTGCTTCCAACCCGAAACGGGAATGGAAATGGCAATGGTAAGAGTAATTCAGCACTGTTGCTTGATCTTGATAAGCGTTCGCCACTAGCTGAGGCCTATCGCCGCTTGCGGACTTCGGTGTTGCTGTCGTCTCCGGGCCACGCTCCCAAGACCCTGGTGATCACTTCTTGTGTGCCTTCCGAAGGAAAGAGTACGACGGCTATCAACCTGGCGGTGAGCCTGGCTCAAACCGGGGCCCGCGTTTTGGTCATCGATGCCGATATGCGCCGCCCGACCGTCCACTCGTCGTTTGGGATTGAGAATCGAGGCGGACTCAGCAACATCCTCTCACACGAGATGTCTAGCGCCGAAACGCTTGCCCTCGTCCAGAAGGAGAAAGTGAGCGGGCTATATTTGCTGACCTCGGGACCGATACCCCCTAATCCGGCTGAGTTAGTCGGTTCCGAGCAGATGCGCAAGCTCCTTATTGAGCTTGGTTCAACCTTTGATCACATAGTGATCGATACTCCGCCCATCGCTTCGTTCACCGATGGCGTGTTGTTGTCGGCAATCGCCGATGGCGTCATCCTGGTCATTCATGCGAATGAATGCTCGCGCAAAGTTATTCAACGATCGCAGCAGGCGCTCCAAGAGGTAAGAGCCAGAGTGCTGGGGGTGGTCTTAAACCGCATCCACATACGCTCGTCTGACCACAACGACTATTACTACCACTCTTACTACAAGGGCCAGGAATCGGATTACGCGTCCAGCGAGAGCGCAAAAGCCTCCTAAGCGATTCGAGTTGCGAATGCGGAATTAAGGCTCGGCAGCAGTTCCGCGCTGGTCAATCCGGATTGGTCGCTGGCTCTTAAGTCCGAAGTTTGCGATCCGCAGTTCGCGATTCTTCTCCTCACCTTATCTTAACTTTCGAAATCTGCAATCCCGAAAAACCCGTTATGTCTGTCTCAGACTTTATCGTTTTTGGCGCACCGAGGATCGAGCAAAGCGAGATCGAAGAGGTCGTGCGCTGCCTGGAGTCCGGCTGGATAGGCACGGGTCCGCGAGTGGCGCAGTTTGAGAGTGAGTTTGCCAGCTACAAAGGCGTACCCTCCGCAGCAGCAGTCAGTTCCTGCACCGCTGCCATGCATTTGAGTGTCTTAGCTGCGAACCTCAGCGCGGGCGATGAGGTAATCACTACGCCAATGACATTTTGCGCGACCGTGAACGCGATCATTCATGCCGGCGCGACGCCGGTTCTGGCTGACATCGATCCGCGCACGATGAATATCGATCCGGTGCAGATCGAGGCTAGAATTACACCGAGGACTAAAGCGTTGTTGCCGGTCCATTTCGCCGGGCGCCCGTGCAACATGGAGGCGCTCGCCGATATCGCCGCGCGTCACGGGCTGAAAGTGATCGAAGACTGCGCGCATGCCATCGAAACCGAATATCATGGGCGCAGAGCCGGAACTTTTGGCGACTTCGGCTGCTTCAGTTTCTATGCCACTAAGAATGTCACGACCGGCGAAGGCGGCATGGTGCTTACACGCTCGGAAGAAGATCTTGCGCGAATCAAAATGCTCGCGCTTCACGGCATGAGCAAAGATGCCTGGAAGCGTTTCAGTGACGAAGGTTACAAACACTATTACGTTGTTGAAACCGGATTCAAATACAACATGATGGATTTGCAAGCGGCGTTGGGCATTCATCAACTGAGAAGAGTCGAATCAAATTGGCAACGGCGGGAACAGATCTGGAAAACTTACAATGAAGCCTTCGCTGATCTACCACTCGACTTGCCGGCTGAGCCTGATCCGGAAACACGCCATGCGTATCACCTATATACGATTTTGATCGACGAAGCGCGCACCGGAATCAGCCGCGACGCATTTCTTGATGCCATGACCGCCGGCGGCGTTGGCGTAGGCGTGCATTACTTGAGCATTCCCGAGCATCCTGTCTATCAGGAGAAGTTTGCCTGGCAGCCGGAGGATTACCCGAACGCCATGCGCATCGGGAGGCAAACAGTGAGTCTTCCGCTCTCGGCGAAGTTGAGTGATGCCGAAGTTGCCCGTGTCATTGAAGCCGTGCACGCGGCGCTAAGAGCAAAGTGCAAAGGGCAAAGTGCGAAGCGCCAAACGGAAGAGGGCAAGCTCCTTGCACTTCAGACGTAGCCCCTCGGTTTTGCGCTTGGCTTTTAGCAGTTGAACATGATGCGACCTCATTTTCGATTCGAAGACTTGGAGATTTGGCAATCGGCGCGCGATTTAGCCGTTAAGTTTCATCGGCTTGCGGAGCGGCTCGAGGGGAAGCGGGTTTACCGATACGCGGAGCAACTGCGTGGAGCCGGACTATCATTATCCAACAACATCGCCGAAGGTTCCGGCAGCACTCATGATCGGGAATTTATTCAGTTCTTGAACATTGCTCGGCGTTCATTGTTTGAAGACGCATCAATGCTGCTTGTATTCGAAAAGCTTGGCCAGGTCGAAGTCACAGAAGTGGACGAATTACTGCTGGACTGCGACATTCTAAGTCGCAAGATGACGAACTTTTCGCGAACACTTCGCTGTTAGCGCATCACCTTCTCACACTTAGCTCTTAGCCCTTTGCCCTTTGCCTTTAAAATGAATTCGGAATTAGCCATTCGTAATTCTCCACCCTCAGCTTTGACGACGCTGCGCATCGCGCCCTCGAAGGGGTGGGTATCGCTCAAGCTGCACGAGCTTTGGGAATACCGCGAGTTGCTCTATTTCCTTGTTTGGCGCGACATAAAAGTTCGCTACAAGCAAACCGCGCTGGGAGCAACCTGGGCCATTATTCAGCCTTTTTTCACGATGGTTGTCTTCAGTCTGTTTTTTGGCCATCTTGGCAAGATACCCTCGGACGGCATCCCGTATCCGCTCTTCAGCTTTGCCGCACTGGTGCCCTGGACGTTTTTCGCAAATGGTCTGGGCCAGTCGTCGAACAGTCTCGTGGGCAACGCCAACCTGATCACGAAGATCTATTTTCCGCGATTGATTGTGCCGCTGGCTTCGGTGTTCTCGGGCATTGTTGACTTCTTGCTGGCCTTCGTAGTGTTGCTTGGCATGATGCTTTACTACGGTATGGCACCTACGCTCAATGTGTTTTGGCTGCCACTGTTTGTCTTGCTGGCTTTAGTAACCTCATTGGGTGTAGGTCTCTGGTTCTCAGCTCTCAATGTTGAGTATCGTGACGTGCGCTACGTCGTACCGTTCATCACGCAGTTCTGGTTGTTCGCTACGCCCATAGCCTACCCCAGCAGTTTGCTATCCCAGCCCTGGCGCACAATCTACGGCTTGAATCCGATGGTGGGTGTAGTCGAGGGATTTCGTTGGGCGTTGCTGGGAACGAACACGGCGCCCGGTCCGATCATCGCCGTGTCGTCAGCGGCTGCTCTGGTAATTCTCGTCACTGGTGCCTTCTACTTTCGCCGTATGGAAAAAACGTTCGCTGACATTGTCTGACCGATCTTTGGTAGTTTCGTAATGAGCGAGATCGCAATCAAAATCGAAGGGCTCGGTAAGCGGTACAAGATCGGCACGTTAAAGCGCCACGACACGCTACGCGATCAACTGGCCTATCTTGTGGGCAAACGCTTTTCACGAAATGGCAATGGCAATCACGCACTCTCGCGAGGTTTACCGGCATCGCAGGCGATGCCCGACTCCGCTTCCGACACTCTCTGGGCATTGAAGGACGTTTCTTTCGAAGTCAAACGCGGCGAAGTCGTCGGCCTCATCGGGCGCAATGGAGCAGGGAAGAGCACGCTGTTAAAGATCCTCTCGCGCATCACCGATCCAACGGAAGGCTACGCTGACATTAGCGGCCGCATTGGCTCGCTGCTCGAAGTCGGCACCGGTTTTCATCCTGAACTGACCGGTCGTGAGAATATCTATCTCAATGGCTCCATCCTGGGCATGAAGCGCGCCGAAATCACAAGCAGGTTTGACGAAATAGTCGCCTTTGCTGAAGTCGAAAAGTTTATCGACACTCCGGTCAAACACTATTCGAGCGGCATGTACGTCCGCCTCGCGTTTGCCGTTGCTGCGCACATGGAGACGGAGATCCTTCTGGTGGATGAAGTTTTAGCAGTGGGTGACGCTGCCTTTCAAAAGAAGTGTTTGGGAAAGATGGGCGAAGTAGCGAGAGATGGTCGGACAGTGTTGTTTGTGAGTCACGATATGCCGAGCGTCGGTAGTCTATGTAGCCGAGTTATCGTGTTCGAAGCGGGTCGTCCTGTAATGTTGCCGAATGCGAATGCAGCTATTAGTTATTATCTGTCGATGAACAGTGCAGAGCGCACCTCTGCGACCTGGGACGTGGAACACGCGCCGGGTGACGAGACAATGCGAATAACCAGGGTTGAGGTGTCTGGACTCGACACAGCGCAAACGGAATCACTCTGGCTTGCCAAGCCAATCCGATTGGCCATGGACTTTACAATTCTGAAAGCCGGCATGCGCATCAATCCGGTTTTTGCGGTGAAGAATTCTTTAGGTGTTTTGGTCTTCTCTACGGCTAACTATGAAGAGTCTTCCTGGGGAACACGCCACTATGAACGAGGTCACTTTAGAACGGTCTGTGAGATTCCCGCGCATATTTTAAACGAAGGAAAATATGTAGTGGACGCCACGCTCGTGCAAGAAACACGGTTTGTCAGAGTGCACATCGACAATGCGGTTGGATTCACAGTAGTCGACGAAGGAACGACGCGTGGCGACTATCTTGGGGAATGGCGCGGTCTCGTCCGCCCGCGTTGCGAATGGCATACAGTTCAAGCCAACGAGGGGGAGATGCCTCGTGATACCTGAACGCTTAGTTCCTGGCACGCCAGCTTGGGAGCTGTATCAAGTTGAACACAAGCAACGCTACCAATGGGCTTCAGACTATTGCAAGGGCAAGCGAGTGTTGGATGCAGCCTGCGGCACTGGGTATGGTTCTGCAATTCTTACTGGTAAGGGTGCAGCCACAGTAGTCGGTGTGGACATCTCGTTTGAGGCCATACGTCCCAATGGAACAGGACGACCGACGCAGGCACTCCTGGCGAACAGCGATGCTTGCAACCTCCCTTTCAAGTGCGACACATTTGACATTGTTGTGAGCTTTGAGACGATCGAACATCTGGCTAACCCAGAGCATTTATTGGCAGAAATCTCGCGAGTTTTGAAACCTGGCGGCATGTGTATTTGTAGCAGTCCCAATCGAGATTTCGTCCCATCGTCGGGACACAAAGAATCAAATCCATTCCATCTCTCTGAGATGAGCTATGCTGAATTCAACCAGCTATTCGGTAGATACTTTGATATCTCGGAGCGCTTCTCACAAACACACTCGGAAGGATACGTCAGGCATTTGGAATTACTGCGTGAGTTGGATCAAAGCCTGCGACCTCTCCGCTTTAGCAGATTATTGCGAATGGAAAGAAAAGTTCGTCGTTTGTTTGGTCGCGATTCGTTAGACATCCAATCTCTCCCGTCGCGTTTGGCCTGTGCGGTTCCAGGTGATTACGTAATTGAGCCTCTGCACGAAGTCTCTCCTAACCTTTTGACTTTTATCTTTGTGGGCAAGAGAAGGCAGTAACAGATGGGGCGATATCGTGGAAAGGATCCTGACCGATCAGATTCTGTGGGTCGTTCAAAATCCTACGCCTCTTCAATCCTTGGAGGATCTCAAATCACGTTGCGAGCTCAAATGGCGACAGAAGCTCGCTTACCAAATCCAAACGAGACGTGCGACAAGGACGACTCCTTATCAATAGAAGCCTATCGAAGGGGCTTTTCCCGTTGCCTAGTGTTGCGAAACACGTCTCACACCTCCAAGTACTCTGAACAATTCAGAGACGCACTACATGCCTACTTTGACTCATATGGATTGCTAAACCATCCCAAGCTGCCCGGTTGGTGGTCAGATCATCTTGGAGCACGCGTAGCTCACGCCTTCAACTCTTTCCTGCCATGGTGCCAAGAGTTGTCTGTGAATCTAGAAGGAGCCAAAGTCCTGGAAGTAGGATGCGGAACAGGAAGCAGCACTGTTGCCTTAGCAGCGCATGCTGCCTACGTCTTGGCATGTGATATCCACCTGCCTTCACTTGAGGCTGCGCGTATTAGGCTACTTGAGGATGGATTCGCAAATAAAGTTAAGTTTCTCTTAATCGGGACAGATTTGGCCGAGCTTTTGGCGCTTACTGAAAAGTTTGACGTGGTTGTTCTGTATGGTGTCGCTGAGCACATGTTGCCAAACGAACGCGAGAAGTTGTTCAGCGCTGCATGGGCGGTATTGGAGCAGAACGGCAAGCTTGTGTTGTACGAAACGCCAAACCGCCTCTGGCCGAAAGACCGGCACACCACGGGCTTGATTGGCTGGTCATTGTTGCCTCCAAATTGGGCACTTCGTTACGGAAGATGGCGAGGTGCGTTCGAGGAACAAACCGATCTGGTTCGAATGTATCGCTTAGGATACGGAATGACTTATTCCGAGGTTTTGAGCCTATTGCGAAGATGCGATGCGCGATACGCGATTCGCTATAAGTATATCCGAGGGCCGTTTTATCAAAGAGCTTTAGTAAAGCTGTTGGTAGGAATGTTGGGAGTCCCACGGTGGGGATTCTCAGAAAACTTCAATCTCATCATTGAGAAGATCTGATATTTGCGTGAAAGGAGATGCAGCGATTCGGTCATTGGGCGATGGCCCACCAGAAGTGTTGGGGAGGGGCTAAGATTTGGTGGTGGTTAACGAGCTTCCAGCAATAGTAGGCTTCGAGGTTGGTACAGACTCACGTGAGATCAAGTCGATTGAGCAAAGTTGTAATTTCCAGCACACTCAGCTCGCGATCATAATTTTATTTGAAATCCTTGCACATCTGCTACATATCTCAGGAGTATCCGCCGGAAACTGGATGGGGAGGCGTTGGTTCCTACACCTACGAAATGGCACATGCTCTCGTAGGCGCCGGTCATCGGGTAACAGTTATCTCTCGCTCCGTGAATGGGGGAAGCGTTACGGATGACCGGGGTGTTGAGGTTCACCGTATTTCACCAGCTCCAAGGTGGGATAACGTTCCCATTCTATGGAGGCTAAACAGGATTTGGCCGGGTTTTGCCTGGGCCGCCATGCTTCGACTCCGGTCGGTACACCGTCAACAACCAATCGATCTGGTGGAGGCAGCGGAGGTAAGAGCCGACGGATTCTTTGTTGGTTTCATGCCGGGTCGGCCTAAAGTCGTGACAAGGCTCCACACCGCACAGATCTTTGTTGACCGGCTAAACAGAATCGAGCGATCACGTCGTCGCGAATACTGGCTCGAAAAGAAGTCCATCTTACGAGCAAACCTACTGACCGCCCCAAGCCGAGCAATGGTTGATCTGACGCGCACTTGGGTGCCTTTCCCGGATGAGCGGGCTTTTGTCGTACCCAACCCTGTGGACGAAACAAAGTTTTGCCCCTCTTCTGTAGCTAAAAAGGACGTCGTGGTGTATGCAGGGCGCCTGGAGCGCCGGAAAGGGCTCGATACAATCGCGCAGGCTATACCAAACGTCTTGAAGAGGTTTCCCTCCGCCGAATTCCTATTCATCGGAAGCGACGGAACTGATCACGATGGCATTACATGGAGTCATAAGCTTCGGGATGATCCTGCATATAGCGGACGATTGCGCTTTGAGGAGAAATCGCGCGACCACCTCATTCAGACCTATCAGGAGGCGGCTGTCTGTATCCTTCCTTCGGTTTGGGAGAATTTTCCCTACGCTTTACTAGAGGCGATGGCCTGTGGCGCACCGGTTGTGGCGACAAGCTGTGGCGGGTTCCCAGAGTTGATTGAGAATGGGGTAAGCGGATTTCTGGTTCCTGTTAACGACCCAAAGGCGTTGGCACTGCGCATAAGTGAGCTATTGGCAGACCCCAAGTTACGCCAGGATATCGGAAAGAACGCCCGAAAGCGCGTGGAAGAACTCTTCAGCATCGAGCGGGTTTTGCCCACAATGGTTGCTGCCTATGAGCACGCGATCACAAACAACTAGCAATAAGGTTCGGGCAGTTCATCAGACCCATGATTAGGATTTCTGCAATTGTTTGTACCTTTAGAAGGCCAGACTACCTGCGTCTCGCTTTACGGAGCTTGTGTGAGCAAACGCTGCCCACCGATGATTACGAGATCGTCGTAGTGGATAACGCAGCAGACCTGGACAGCGAACGTGTGACTGGTGAATTTTCTAAGGGCAGTGTCAACCTGCGATATGTAGTCGAAGAACAAGTAGGTCTTTCTCACGCCAGGAACACCGGCGCCCAGTGTGCGCAAGGACAGTACCTCGCATACATGGATGATGATGCTTGTGCAGATCCCCACTGGCTCGAAACTCTGCTGTTTGCATTCGAGAACGTTTCACCAGCACCAGCAGCCATAGGGGGACGCGTCTGGCTGGATTGGCAGGGAACGAAGCCGGCCTGGGTATCGGAGCGTTACCTTTCGCTCTTCACCTTTGTTGACCACGGGGACCCGGCGCGTTTTCTGGACGATGAGTATCTGGTGGGAGCAAATCTCGCCTTTGACAAGCAAGCGTTGCTGAAGCTCGGCGGCTTCGATGCAAATCTCGGGCGTAAAGGCTCGTCGCTTAGGTCAGGTGAGGAAACAGCACTACTACAACAACTGCAAGCCACGCAGAGCGGGGTTTACTACGAGCCGGCAGCGCTTGTCTGGCACTCGGTGGATTCCTCTCGAAAGCGCCCCGGTTGGTTGGTTCGACGTGTGTTCTGGGACGGGGCTGCGCAGCCCTTTCTCGAGCGCCCAGAACTCTTGCGCCCGGCTAATTGGCGCGCAGCCATTACAGATCTGCGGCAATGCGGACGATGGACATGGAACATGTTGGTCGCACTTCTACTATACCGGCGACGTGAAGTTTGGGAGTCAGTCCTGGGATTATGTCAACGCGCGGGTCGGCTGCGCACTCACCTGGGATTCATGGTCGGGACAATGACTAACCGCCTCACCGGCGAATCGAGATCTTAATGATCTGGCTCTGTACAAAATGAACGTTTGCTTTATCGCAATGGACTATCCGTCCAGTCAGTCTGGCGGCGGTGTTGGCAACCAAGTTCGAGCGCTGGCACGTGCTCTGGTTCATTCCGGTCATCAGGTCAGCGTCGTGGCGCTTGGTAAACCGAATGGTTCTACTCGTGATGTTGAGGAAGACGATGGCATAGAGATTCACCGAGTATTACCGGGAAACCTTCATTGGTATGCATATAGAATCCCAGGCTTAGGACAATGGCTTACTCTCCCGTTGCGGGAACTGGAATACAGTTGGGCAGTCTACAAATGCCTGAGGAGGTTACTAAGGCAAAAGACCTTTGATATTATTGAAGCAACTGAGACCTCCGCCTTTTTTGTCGCTCATCTTGTTCGCAAACCATCGTTGGTAGTTCGTCTGCATGGCGAGCAATATACGTTTCATAAATATACCCCCGGTTTGCCTGTGACCGTGGGTTTGCGGTTTAGTCGCATTCTCCAACGCAGGGTATTGCGGCGAGCATCCTTCCTAATCAGTCCGAGTCAAGCTCACGCCCAAGAGATCGAGCGGGAACTAGGTGGCAAGCGCCTCCCGATGGGGATAATCCTGAATTCTATTGATTTGG
>DASXQM010000301.1:0-3614 GCA_036507195.1 Pyrinomonadaceae bacterium
GACAAGTCCGGTGCTGTTAATCAATTCAATAACCTGCTGTTTAGCTTCGGCGTCGTCGCCGGAGGTGAATATTACAGTTCGCGGCTTAGTCGGCGTGAAGTCCTGTATCCAGTCCATCGGCATGTTACTAATGGATTTAACAACCCTTGCCCCAACTGCAATTTCAGCAACAATCTCGCTAGAGGTACGGCCTTTCAATGCGGCGCGCGATTTGGTTACTCCAGCAAGACTGATATCTGGAACGGGGCCAACATGTGCATTCGTTGCGTCAATCAGAATGCGACCTCGCCAGTCAACATCTTTGAGAGCATCGTATACATCGTCCCAATGTGTGGCAAGAATGACGACGTCACAATCGGCAGCCTGCTGTTTCGTTCCGGCTGTCGCGGACGAGCCGAACTCAGCGACAAAATCGGCAAGCGTTTCCGGACCCCTAGAATTGGAAACGACTATGCTATGACCAGCGTTTGTAAAATGCCGGCCAAACGTACGCGTCACCTTACCGGCACCTATAAATCCTATTTTCATGAACAACTCGCCGCCTCAATTAAACTCTCTTCGATAGCATCATTTCATTACGGGTTCGCCGTCATCTCGGAAGCCCGTGCCAGTGCTTGCGTGTCGATATACTCCCTGATGTTCGTCAGTTTGCCATTTCGAACCGTAATGGCGAAGACCCAATCGTCCTCGAACGTCTTATTCGTGGCTTTGACTTTCCCCTTAGCGAAGCCAATGACCATAACCCGGTCTCCCTGCGCTACATATTCGGGGGGAGTTGGGAATGAAGTTTCCAGTTCGGAAGACTTCTGAAGCAAATCTTTCAATCCCGCATGCCCGCGATGCGTGCCTGCCAGTGGCCAGTCCTTTCCCGGAATGATCCACTCAATATCTTCGGCAACCAACGACAGCAGCCCCTGCTTATCGCTGCGGCCCATTGCTGCAAAAAAGTCCTTCACAACCTGGATATTCTCTTGTGTGCTCATCGAAATCTCTCTTTCCGTTACGTCGGGTAGTGTCCGATCTAATCGGACGTTTTGTATCGTAGTTCGCGGGCCAAATCACACGGTCTCGTAGATCGATTACTGCTCCTTCTTGAATAAATCCTGGAAGATGAGGTGACCCCAAGTGCGGCCGCGTGCGTGCACCAGCGCGCCAGCCTCGTTGAGCTTTCCCAGCTTGACGGGTGCGAACCCGAGTTGTTTGGCCAAATCCGCCCCGAGAGCGATTCGTGGGTCCAATCGCCCGAGTTTGCGGTGCCAACGCCTCGGGCGGCCGGCGGCTCGCGACGGTCACGTCGATGTTTTTTCGGGCGACGTGGGCGAGGGCTGGCCTATGTTTCCTACAATCGCATAGCTCATAATGTTTCTCCGATCTCAAGTTAGAACTAAAGTTCGAGAAGCGACCGCGCCGGGGTCAGACCTGCGCCATGCCCCCGTCAACTGCAAAATCCACGCCGGTGATATAGGAACTTTCATCGGAGGCAAGGAACGCGACTGCTGCCGCAATTTCCTCGGGCGTGCCTCTGCGACCCATTGGGATCTGCGTGACGAACTGTTCGGCCGCTTGCTTGGCCTGTTCAGCGGTAAGGCCCGTTGTTGTCGCTAAGGCTGGGGTATCGATTGCTCCGGGGCTCATCGAATTCACGCGGATCTTGCGGTCTTTCAATTCCATAGCCCAGCCGCGCGCGAAGTTGCGCACAGCCGCCTTACTCGCGGCGTAGGCGGTAAACCCTGGGAGTCCCTTCACGTTCGAGACTGAAGAGGTCAGTATGATCGAGCCGCCGTCTTTGAAGAGGGGAAGGGCCTTCTGCACCGTAAAGAACATACCTTTTACGTTCACGTCGAAGGTCTGGTCGAAATGTGCCTCGGTAGCCACTGCGAGCGGTGCGATTGTGCCCGCGCCCGCGTTCGCGAAGAGTATGTCAATATGCCCATGTTTCTCTTTCACGACGGCATAGAGCCGGTCGAGATCCTCTAAGCGCGACACGTCGCCGGTGACCGTCGTTACGTTTTTCTCGATGGAGGCTGCGGCCTCCTTGAGCTCTTTCTCTCGTCGCCCAGTGATCACAACGTGCGCGCCGTCTTCAACGAAGCGCTTGGCTGTGGCCAAGCCAATCCCGCTGCTTCCGCCTGTGATAACCGCAATTTTCCCCGCCAATTTTTGTCCGTTGTTGTTGCTCATACGTTTTCTCCTAGCTCTCTTTAACTGCATCGATAGAATGATCTCTCTGCTCTTCCAACCAACTTGCAAGTTGCAACTACCCTACCTTTATCGCTCTATCCAGTCAAGCTGCTTGCAACTTGCAAGGTTTTTGTGTATACAAAGGTGTCATGGGCAAGGCAAAGCATGACTGCAGACAATCGGGATGTGGCGTAGCGTATGGCTTGGATGTGTTCGGCGACAAATGGACCCTTGTGGTAGTCAGGGACATGATTTTGTTGGGTAAGCGCTATTTCAATGAATTCTTGGTTTCCCCGGAAAAGATAGCGAGCAACATTCTGGCCGACCGCCTAAAACGCCTTGAGGACGAATGCATCATCACGAAGACGCAGGACTCGGAAAATGAATCAAAATTTATTTATGAGCTGACTCCCAAAGGGAAGGAACTCATTCCTGTAATTTTGGAAGTACTGTGTTGGGGATGGAAACACGCTCCGAATTCCAATTCTCCTGCTGAACTTATCCGCTGGGTGAAAAAAGATCGAGACGGAGTAACTAAAGCGATTCTTGAAAGTCTCAAAAAGAACGAGTCCTTCGCTCATGCCCATGGGTTTTTGCGGAGACGACCTTAGATCTCCACAATAACAGCGCTTCACCGCACGTGCATTAGGACCGGGATCGCCACTGCAGCGTCGAGTACTTCTTGCCGACGGCCAAAGATGAAGACGAAGGCGCCCTCCTCGATGAAGCGCTTTGCCGCGGCGCGGCCGATGCCGGTAGCGCCGCCACAATCAACGGTTGATACTCCGCTGTTAGCGCTTTGTCTCCAATCTCTGGTCACTAACACTGCGACTAGATGCGGTGGCGCTCCCGTCTCTCAGAGTGGGCTATTGCTTTCTTTCGGCTTTCGTTTGACTTTGGATTTTCGAACGACAGGCTTGCTAATGGGCTTCTTCTGTTCGTCAGGATGCGCCTTGGCTCCTGCCTCTGACTGGCGCTTCATCGCTTCAAACCACGCATCTTGTGCTGTGCTGTGCCAAGGCAAGAGCCTGAGCCACGGCCGGCTCTGACCGAGAATGGGAGGTTATGTCACGGGGACGGGGGCCACGAGTGGGGGCGACCGCCTCCGGAGGGCGTTCATGTTGCCTATCCTCGGTTCGAGGCGGCTTTCAAGAACCTCAATGCTTTACTCAACTGAGAGTGTTTCCTCAACTAAGGGGAGGATCACCATGCACCATTTCTTCTTCATCGCAGCGCTGTTCGCGCTGACGGCCACTTCCAGCGTGGCGCTCGCGCAGGTGCCGCCGGACATCGCCGAAGGCATCCGCAAGATCGGCCCGATTAACGACCCGCCCGGCACCGCCAAGCTCTACGCGCCGCTTTTCGCTGACCACAAGGAGCCCTACCCGAATGTGACAGTCGTCCGCGATATCGCTTACGGGACGGACCCCCTT
>DASXQM010000302.1:0-13491 GCA_036507195.1 Pyrinomonadaceae bacterium
CTTGCCTGCCGGCGCCGCACGCTCTGACATCTCTTCGTAACCGCATCTTTCACATTGCCAGATTGGGAATGACCCACTCGGATCAGCCGTACTCTGATACACCGCACGGTTTGACGGAATAATCTTCCCCCCACAGCGCGGACAGACGCGACCTCGCGTAGTTCGCTTTTCAACGTCGATCCGTAAAAGATTTTCCTCCGCCATAAAAAGAGTCAGGAGTCTCGAGTCTTCGGTTTACAGTCATTCGAGGAATTTTCGACCCCGGACAGCTCCGACTGCCCCTCTTGGTCCGCCGCTCTATAACGTTTCAGCACCACAAAGATCGAGCAGAATATCGTGACTGGCGGCACCAGGAGCACCAGCACTCCAATATTGAAGTTTCTTATGAACAACGCGTTGTTAGAACCCGCCAGCGCGGCCCGGCACATGGAACACTGCCCAAACGCCGACGTGCTCAGCATAAGCAGCGCAGCCGTCGCTGCGATAATCAGCAGCATTACTCTTGATTTAGAACAAACACTCATCAATGCTCCTCGGCCGCAGGAGGTGGCGGGGGCACCTCTTTGAACTCATAACGCAAACCCGCTGAGCGGAAACTATCGGGGAAGAATACAAAGAGAAGACAGATGCATACGACCAGCATCGGCACGATAGTTAGAATCAAACTCAAGCGCTCAAACTTCATATGCATAAAGTAAGCCACGATCAGCGCCGCCTTGATAATTGACAGGCCGAGCAGGATCGTCAACATGAAATGGATCGGCATCGGCCGGTAAGCAAGTCCAACCTCAACCAGCGTCAGCAAGACCAGCCAGACCCAGATCGAAACAAACAGTTTATTGCTACCGGCGAAATGTTCTTCTTCCATGTGTGCGCTCATGCTCGATTCCTCCGCTTCGAATCTCCAGCCATTCTCCAGGGACTACTCACTTGGCCAAATGACCCCCCACATCCACCGACAGGATGTAAATCAGCGGAAACACAAACATCCAGACCAGATCGACAAAGTGCCAGTAGAGACCGCTGATCTCGATGTCTTCGTGATTCACTTTTTTCACGCGCGCAGCCACGACACCCAGGTAGAGGATCCCGGTGGCGACGTGAAACATGTGCAGGCCGGTAATGGTAAAGAAGGTGGCGCCAAACAAAGGCGACGGCAGTCTGCCGTCAGAAGTTGTGAAGGTGGAAACCCAGTGCTCCGGCAAACTAAACGGCCGCAGGCCTTCGCTTATCAAGTGGTTCCATTCGATAAGGTGCAGAACAACGAAAGCCGCGCCGAAGAGCATTGTTCCCAGGATCCATTTGCGCGCCGCCGCCTTGTCTCCGCGGCTCGACGCCGAAACGCCAAAGACCATCGTCAAGCTGGACGAGAGCAGGCAGAAGGTCATGACAGACGAAAAGACGATACTCGGATAAAACGGAAATGGCGTGGGCCAGACGTTTGACGCGCGCAGGTAGCTATAGCCAATCAGCAGCGCTGAGAACGTCAATGAGTCGGAAACAATGAACAACCACATTCCGAGCTTGCGATGACCAACGCGATAGGGGTGCACACCACCGCCCCAGTCGTCCGCCGGAAAATGTACTGCGCGTGCTTCAGTACTCACCTGTCACCTCCAAAAAAAGTAATTAGCGCACAAAGAACAGCAACACGAATAAGTAGAGCCACAAAAAATCCATGAAATGCCAGTAGAGGGTTACGGCGTCGGCGCCGGCTTGAGCCTTTGCCATGGAGATCTCGTCTTCCCGCGGCGAGCGCTTGCGAAGTGAGAGGTAGGCGAGGGCGGCCAATCCTCCCAGCAAGTGCACACCGTGCGTGGCAGTGAAAAGATAAAAGAAAGAGCTATGGGGATTGCTGGCAACATAGACTCCCTGTCCTACGAGCTGGCGCCAGGCAAGCAGTTGGGACAGCAAAAATCCAATACCCAGAACGAGTGTTACAACCAGCCAGCGGCGATGGCCGTTGTTAACTGTGTCTTTCCATTTTCGTCGCGCAGATTCCAAAGTACCGCTGCTGATCACTATCAGCGCAGTGCTCAGCAAAAGGATTCGCGGCATCTTCAGCGGCTGCCAATCGTTTGCCGAGGCGGCGCGCACAATGTAAGCGCTGCTCAGCGCCGTAAACAGCATCAGGATTGATGCGAGCGCAACCCACATGCCGAGGCGATAGCGGTTTGCTGAAGACTGAAAGTCAAAAGCGCGTTCATGGCCGTTTCGCTTGGGCGCACCATTGCCATTGGGCCCGCGAGGTTTAGATCCACCACCCAGTCCCGGTTTTGTTAGTGGCCTAGTGCCTACCGTTGTGGCCATTCCCGTCAACTCCTGCGGTTACCGGCGCCTCACTTGCCTCGGGCTCCGTCTGCATAACGAAATCGTTTGCTGCTCCAGGTACCGCAAACTCATACGGTCCGCGGTAAACGATTGGCAAAACTCCGGCAAAATTGTCGTGAGGCGGCGGGCTCGTCGTAGTCCACTCGAGCGTCGTCGCTTCCCATGGATTCGCGCCCACCTTCTTACCTTTGAAAACGCTCCAAACAAGATTGAAGTAAAAAACAATCTGCGTGAGCACCGTGATAATCGCGGCGATGGAAACAAAAACTACCAGCGGGTGAAGCGAGTCGAGCCACCGGTATTCCGTAAACTGTGCATAACGACGAGGCATCCCCACCATGCCCATCGTATGCATGGGAACGAAGATGCAGTAGACACCGACGAAAGTTATCCAAAAATGAAGCTTGCCCAACCGCTCATTCATAGAGCGGCCAAACATCTTCGGAAACCAGAAGTAAGTCGCGGCAAACATACCGAAGATCGAGGCCACACCCATCACGAGGTGGAAGTGGGCCGGCACGAAGTAAGTATCGTGCATCGGCAGGTCGAGCGACGTCTGACCCAGCACCAGGCCGGTAATTCCGCCGGCAACAAACAGCGAAACGAATCCGATAGCAAAGAGCATTGGCGTCGTGAAGCGAATTTTTGCGCCCCATAAAGTTCCCAGCCAATTGAAGGTCTTCACTGCCGAAGGCACGCCGATCGAAAGCGTCAGAATCGAGAAGGTCATCGCCGAGTATGGGCTCATACCGCTGATGAACATGTGATGACCCCAGACGAAGAATCCCAACAGACCGATCGCAAAAATCGCAAACACCATGGCGCGATAGCCGAAGATGGGTTTGCGAGCGAAGGTCGAAAGTATGTGCGATGTCGCTCCCATGCCCGGCAGGATGGCGATGTAAACTTCAGGGTGACCGAAGAACCAGAAGAGGTGTTGCCAGAGAATGGGTGAGCCGCCGGTGTGCGTCGTCAGCACCGACGAGCCGAACACCAACCCACCCGGAATGAAAAAGCTCGTGCCCACAATTCGATCGAGCAGGAGCAGAATGCCGCCGCCGAGAAGTACCGGAAATGAAAGCAGCGCCAATACCGCTGTGGTGAACCAGGCCCAGCACGTCAGGGGCATGCGCATGAGGGTCATTCCCCGGGTACGCATGTTGAGCAGCGTGGTGATGAAGTTAAGCGCTCCCAGCAACGAACCAACGCAGAAGATCGCGATGCTTACGATCCAAAGATTCATGCCCGCACCCTGGCCCGGGCCGGCCGCCATGCCAACGGCGCTTAGAGGCGCGTAGCCAGTCCATCCTCCGATCGGGCCTACTGTGGCGCCACTGGCGCCGCCCAAAGCCACTCCGAGGGCCGAGTTAGCGATCGTCGCGTTGCCCTCAACAAAGATGGCGGCGAGTATGACGATGAACCCGACAAACGTTACCCAAAACGACATCATGTTGAGGAACGGGAACGCCATGTCTTCGGCGCCGATTTGAATGGGCAGAAAGTAATTCCCAAAGCCGCCCTGCGGTGCGGTCGTAAGAACGAAGAAGACCATGATTGTTCCGTGCATGGTCACGAGCGACAGATAAAATTCTGGATTCATGATGCCGCCCGGTGCGCCGGTCGGAAACAGCGTTCCGAGGATCGACCAACTCGTACCCGGCCACGACAGCTTGAGCCGCATCAGCACCGACATCGTCATGCCCACCAGCACCGCGGCCAGGGCAAGGAGGATGTACTGGATGCCGATGACTTTGTGGTCCAGGCTGAAGATGTACTTACGAATGAAGCTTGTGGGCGCCTCGTGACGGTGCACTGCTTCGTGCGTTTCACCTGACATCTCTAATCTCCTAGTGGTTAGGCTGAATCAACAATGCAAGAGCTTCACTGCTCGTAAGCCGGCAACTGATACTTGGCTAACAGCTCGGTCACGCGCGTCTGAAACGCGTCTTGCGAAAGAGCCATTAATGCCTGATGCTCATCCGCCGGCAGCACCAGCATGTAACTCTTCATCCGGTAGTGAAACTGCCCGCAAAGCTCGGCGCAGGCCAGTTCATACTTGCCGGGCCGGTTTGCCGTGAAATGAACCCGAATCATCATTCCCGGAACGAGGTCCTGCTTAAACCTGAGTTGTGGCACCCAGAAATTGTGAATAACGTCGCGGGAGCGAAGAATCAGCTCGACTGGCCGGCCTTCGGGAACCGCAATCACGCTGTGCACCACATCATCTTTGGCGTTCGGATCAGCCTGGTCCAGGCCAATATAGTTAAGCGCGGAATCCTCGATGAGGTTGGGATCAGTGCGTCCAAAGACGCCGTCCTTGCCGGAGTAATGGAAGTTCCATTGAAACTGCTGCGCGACCACCTCAACCTGAAAGGATCCCGCGGGAGCTTTGTTAAAGTGAAGCGACGCCCACACGCTCTGACCCATCACGGCCAGTCCGATAAAGATGACTGCCGTTACAACTGTCCAGACAACCTCGAGGCGGTTGCTGCCATGAGTGTAGACGGCACGATCGCTTTGACCACGGTCTCGATATTTCCAAACAACGTAGCCAAGACCAACCTGGGCCGCGGTAAAGGCTATGCCAACGACGATGATCGTCAGCAGAAACTGCCGATCAAGGGCGGCAGCGTGAGCAGAGATGGCTTCAGGAAACCACCACTTCTTAACGAAGAAGAGACTCACTGAACCCAGAGTCAGGATCCAGATAATAACCGCAAGAGCTCGTCCCATCGGTTACTTCTCCTTAGGTAAATGGGAAATGGCGAATAGTAAATAGTGAAACATCAGATGTCTCGCTGGTAAATGGAAAATCTTGAAACATCAGGTGAAAATGGTATTCGGAAAACTCATCGTCTTTCTCCATTCACGATTTACCATTCACCTGTTCAAAACCATCAGTATAAACAGAAGCGGCAGATAGATAACCGAAGCCAATAACAGCCGTCGCGCCTCTTGTCTCGATTTGGAAAAGGCCGCGCGCAAGCTGCTACACAGAAACAGTAATCCCAAAACGATCGCGCCGTAGAGATAAACTTTTCCGGAAATCCCCAGCGCTGTAGGAAGCAAGCTTACCGGCAGCAGCAACAACGTGTAGATGACGATTTGCTGTGCGGTAACGCGGCCATCCGGCTCGACTACCGGCAGCATGAGAATCCCCGCGCGGCTATAGTCTTCGCGATACATACAAGCAATCGCCAGGAAATGGGGAAACTGCCAGAGGAACAGAATGGCAAACAGCACCCAGGCTTCAAGGCCTATGGATCCACGCGCTGCCGCCCAGCCGATGAGCGGCGGCACGGCTCCGGGGAAGGCTCCTACCATTGTTGACAACGAGGTCCTGGTCTTCAGTGGCGTGTAGCCAAACAAATAGCCCGCGATGACCGTCAAGCCCAGCAGTGCGGTCAACGGATTCACCAGGACCGCAAGATAGATTTCGGAGCTCACCGTTAGTCCAACACCAAAAGCCAACGCTTCCCACGGCAGGAGTTTTCCGGATGGCAGGGGACGATTGGCAGTACGCCTCATCAGAGCGTCAAGGTCCCGCTCCATGTACTGATTGATCGTGGCAATTCCTGACGATAACAGCGCAATCCCAAACATCGCCCTGACAAGAGCGGCGTAATCCACACTTCCCTGCGACGCTAAGGCGAATCCGGCAGCCGCAGTGAGCACGATCAGGAAAGTGATACGCGGCTTCGTAAGCTCCATGTAGGCAGCAAATCGCTCGCGCCCACTAAGGCGCTCGAGTCGAACCGCGGCGGCAGGATTAAGCTCTATGGCAAATTCTTCCATTTTTGAAACTTTTTCAGAGGTCCGTAGTTCAGAGTCAGCCTTTAGGCTGCTGGTTTCCACAAGCTCGAGCTAGCGTAACGACGCAAGCTAAAGCTTGTACTCTAAACTTCTTGAGCGCTCCCCAACAAACAAGCTAAAGTTTGAGCTCTAAACTTCTTGAATGTTCACCAACCGCAAACTCAAACGATGACGCGCTGGAACGTAACACTTTAAATGCTCTCAACGTCAAAACTATCGTCGTAGCAAATACCAACGCGCCACAGGCTACATGCGCCACGGTGATCCCCACCATCGGATTCAATGGCTGTGGATCATTCGGCGAAGCCACTCGAGTGATGTAAGCCGCAATGCCCAACAGCAACTGTAAACCCAATAATGACAGAGCAACCTTCGCCGGCCGCGTTAGAAAAGTTTCCCTGGAGTGGCGCCGCAGGATTATCAAGGCAGCGGCTCCCAACAGCAGCGTTACAGTAATCGCGCCACCAACATGTGTCAGCAATAGGTCTGTCGGCAACGGTTGGTCCCAGGTCGCCGAATGCCGCAGGGTCGCTCCGATTATCAGTTGTAAAAGAATCGCGGCCGCCGCTGCCACGCAAAGATAACGAAGCGGCAAACTTCCCTGCTCTTCAATCACGGGCCGGTCTTTGATCCAGCCTGAGGAAGTAAAAACTGCCAAACTCACCGTGGTGCAGAAAAAGAGCTGGGCCAGCGTCGCATGTGCTGTCGAAACCACCAGCGGTAAGTTTAGTTTTACGGTCAAGCCGCCGAGTAGTCCCTGTGCAATTACGACTGCCAGCGCCACCATTCCCAGCCGTCGCACCCAACCTCTCTTTTCCTTTACGAAGAGGAAAATGACCAGCGCGATTGTCAGTAAACCGACTGTCGTTGCCACCAGGCGGTGCCCGTGTTCCCAAAAGAGATTGCCCACCATCTTGGGAAACCATTGTCCGTTTGAACGCGGCCAATCGGACGTCGCCAATCCGGCATCGTGGCTGGTTACCAGCGCCCCCGCGATGATCAGGAAAAACGTTGCGCAAGCAACCAGGAGCGCGAAACGCTGCACACCCTTGTTCATGTCATTTCCGATTTCCGATTGCCAATTGAGAGCACTGATTTTCAGGGCGCCATTCATCTCATAACAAACTCGACAAGCTCCTGACTTCGATCCTAAATCGGCGATCGGCAATCGGCAATTGGCAATGTTCTCAGTGCCGGCCCAGCATCGGGAACTCAAGCGCCGGCATCATTTCAAGACTTGGCCTGCCCGCGGCCGCGGCGGCCTCGCCAAAGGCAAAGTCGGCCGTCGCACTTCCGCTTGCTGGAACTGTCACCGACATTGTCTTCTCAGTCCCTGCAGCTCCGCCTTCATGCCAGGCCACTACCGTGTATGTTCCCGGCGGTACCCCCTTGATCGTATAGCTGCCATTTTCGGCGCTCACAGCGTAAAACGGATGCTTCAATACGCCAATGTACGCCTTCATCCAGGGATGCTGATTACACTTTACCGGGACCAGCACTTCTGACCGGGTCAGCTTATGCATCAGAGGCGGAGCGCCGTTTGGCTGCGATTGGTTCCAGTCAGGGTTGCTCTTCGGAGTGAAGTGTATGTTGTGCGTCGTCGGATCGCTGTTCGTAATCTGGATCTCCTGGTTCACCATTGCGCCGAGAACGTGCGGCCGGTAATGACAACCATTCTGGTCCAGCGTGATTGACGTTGTCGGAGTCGGAAAAGTGAATTCGGTGATCTTCTTGCCGTCGGCTGTCGTGCCATCCTTAATGTAGACGAACACATTAGCCAGCTTGCCGTCGGTCACCACATTATCTTCAGTCGTGAGGTTCGGATTCTTCGAGCCACAAGCGGGATCAGCCGAGGTATCGATTTTCTTGGGAGCCGGCGGTGTCCCAGTGTAAGCAATGGCTCCGCTTACCGACCCTTCCTTCCCCGTGGGTGTATAGGCAGTGCCGCCTGTCGTTGGCGCATTATCAGCGGGGCCCTCAGCCGGTTTACTACAAGCTGACGCGAGTGCCAGCAGCGAGAGCGCAATGGTCAAAATCAGCCAGACTTTGGTCTGCTTCATAAACATGATCAGTTCCTCCAAATTAGAATAACTTTTCGCATAACTTTAGCACGGGAGGCCACGAGAAGTAGACTCGTCACAATGTACCCATGCCACTACATGCCTGCGGGCCGCGTGTTAGTTCTCAGGTTTCGGAATGCGGCCTCAGCCGGCCGCTTCGCGCGCCGTGTTTTGTTCAAGGTAGTTTCCCCGCCTCTGTTCTTTTTGCTCTGCAACTTATTCTGCGCTTTCTGCGCGGGCGGTGCCGCAGTCGCCGGAGCCGCTGGCGCTGTTGCCAGCAAACGTCTCTGTTCATCAGGCGTCAGCAACATCATATAGCGAACTAACAACCGTGCATGGTCGTCCTGATATTCATTCGCGCTGGCGGGCGGATTCGGCAGGTTGATAACCCAGCGCTCGCCTTCCTTCCGGAAAAGGCCGGTCGGCATCGCTGTGCCCGGGCTAATTTGCGACGGATCCAGAAGCCAGCGGAAGGTCCATTCGGGCTTCAGGCGTTCACTCGCCAGCAGAAAGTTTGGCGCAATTGCTTTCGCATCGTGGGTGGGTTCACCCGTGATGTGACACTTCAGACACGGCGTACCTGAAGTGAACATCTGCCGGGCTGTCAATTTTTCCTGTTCACTCAATGGCTGGAGCGGCTCCTTAATATAAGGCTCCTGTTGGCCGGACATTGCCATGAAGAAGCGCACCAACGTCTGTAATTCATTAGGCGAGAAGTTAAACGTCGGCATGCGAAACTTCAGATAAGGTCGCACACCATTGCGATCCAAGCCCGGCTGAGGTTTCAACTTACCGCCGTTGGAAGAAGCGTTGGCGCCTCCCGGGACTGCGGGGCCAGTGCTCGCTTTTGCGACCGTTGTGCTCGCGGGCGAGGCGTTCGTGCTTTTGGCTGCCTTCGAAGACTGCTCAGCGTTTGCTATAGCCGCCTGTTCAGCCGGAGTCTTTTCACCACTAAGCGATGGATCGTGCAGAAATCTCAAAAGCCAATTCGGATCGACGCGTGCGCCTTCGCTGCTTAACCTCGGCGGCAAGAGATCCTTACCCTCCGGCGTTTGATAAAACGGCAGATCCTGCACCACCGAACGCTGGCCCACCTGGAGCTGGTGACAACCCATGCAGTTATACTTCTTGATCACCCACCAGCCATTCTGAATATCCTGCCGGCGCGTGTCCTGCGGACTGTAGAAAAGCGACTGCGGCACGTTTGAACCTTCGGAGCCAACGCTGCCGAGAAGAAAAGTAGTCAGCGCATTGCGCCATTCCGGCGTGAGATATGGCCGGGGCATGCGCAGGCGATCCTTGGGATCTTTTTCTTTGCCCTGGTCGTAGATGGATGGTTCAGTAACTTTATGCTCGAAGAATCCCTTGTGGTTGTACCAGGGCTTCTCCTTTTCCTCAGAGTGCAAGTTCAGCGGATCGACTCCCTCTTCAGCCTTCTTGGTAAGCAACGCAAAGTCCAGGCGCTCAATTGGTGTCGCTCCCTCAACGGTTAATTCTTTGCCGATGCGCTGCTCATCTTCAAAGCCCTTGATTTCGTGACAGCCCGCGCAACCGTATTGCTTGATTAGCGTGTGACCCTTGTCTCTGAGCTCCGGACTATCCATGAAAGACGCGGCGCCATACTGGGGCGGCGACGATAGCGAAAAGAGATAGGTGGCGATGTCGCGCGCATCCGTTTCCGATAGACGGAAATTCGGCATCACCGTCATGTTTTGAACTTGTAACTCCGCGCCATCGTTAGGGCAGCGGGAGTGCAACTCTGTATCAAACTCGTAGGGCAGGTTGTGCTTCGCGTAGTCTTCCGGCGTCAGGTCGCGCTTTTCTTTGGGACAATAGGGAGCCCAGCGCTCGCGCGGGTTATGAATCCAGCGCACGATGTAATCGAAGTTTGCCTTTTCGCCGACCTTCTGAAGGTTGGCGGCAAAGGTTCCGCCAGTCTTATTGCTTTCGTCGCCGATCGAATGGCAGCCGAGACACCCACGCGTTTCAAAGAGGTCTTTTCCGTGCGCAATATCGCCGCGTTGCTGTTCAGGAAGCTTGCCGTCAAAGCCGTCTTGCCAGAGATACGCGGCGATGGCCTGTATCTGCTGTTCGCCATCGGCATCCTGCATATGCGGTCCACCGTCGGTGGGATTCGCAGCAAAGCGCCAGAAAGTTGGCATCTTGGTGCCGGGACGAAAAGCTTGCGGATTGGAGAGCCACACCGGAATCCATTCCTTGCGGAGTTTCAAGCGCACATCCTTCAGGTTTGGCCCAACCTTCTTCTGGTCCTGCATCAAATACTTCGACTGCAAATTCAACTGATCGATGCGCGCCGCCAGGATGCTGTTTGTTACCTTCAAAGCTTCCGACTCTGCCAGCATCTTCTGCGCTTGCTCGTCAGTGGTTCCTTCCGGCGGGCTTTCGTCCAGCCTAATCTGTTTCTGGTTACCGGTGATCTGATCCTCGAGCTGGCTGATACTTTGTCGAGTACCACCCAGCGCGTCCGTCTCTCGATCGAAACCCTCGTAGCGATGGCATCCCACGCAGCCGCGCTGGTAGAAAAGATCGCGTCCGAGATTCAGCGTATCGGCTCCCTGCGTGACTCGATCCTTCGCGTGACACTGCTGGCAGCCGGCCTCGGTGTTTTCCTTCTCAAACATTGGCCAGAGCCAGAACTTATGCCGCCCGTGGCCCTTCACTTCGCTCGTCGTCGCACGCCCGTTACCCCAGTGGCAACTTGCGCAACCAAAACGATCGGGAGTGTGTATTTGCAGAAGATCTTTGTTTGGGTGACTCACAAACGCGCGAGCGAGATTATCGGGTTTCTTGCCTGGGCCACCCGGGGCCAGATCTTCAGGGCGAAGGTCGAGGGGCTCGCGAATTCCAACATGGCAAACCTCGCAGCGATCGACGATATTGAATTCATTGACGCTGATTTGATGGGGAAGAATGGAGTAGTCAAACTGGTCCATCTTGCGGAGCAAGCCATCGATCTGGCTCGGGCCCAGGCCGGTCATGTGGTGCTTCAAATAGTCGTCGCGCTTCTTCCCGAGTTCCGTCGGCTCTTTGAGCAAATCGGCTTTTTGTCCGAGTATTCTCGCTTTTTCATCGCGCAGATCGTTAAAGAGCTTTTCCAGTTGTTCATAATTCATTTTCTGGGAGATTGTTTTCCCAGAACCATCGGCCGCAGGCAAATCTACCTCTACTAGTTCAGCTCTTTTCTCTTGCGCCTGCTTGCGATACTTATCTTTGGCGCCGTTCGCAGCGATTTCGACGTTGTAATTGATGACCGTGAGTTTGCCGCGTTGATTTTGGAATGGCTCGGTGACGGCGTCGAGCTCGCGTTGAATCTGCGCAACCTTCTGATCAATATCAGCGATGTCCGGTTTGACTTTCTCCAGAGCAGTTTGCGCTTCCGCCTCGAGCGTCTGGTACTCCGGACTTTCTTTAACTTCCGCTTCGGTCTTACCAGCTTGCGATTTGATGCTTTTCAAGTATTTCGAATATCGTCCGACAAACTCCTTCTGCATCCCTTTCCAGGGACGCTGGCCAAAGGCTTCATCGTAGAGCGACCACGCGAGAGAGGCCGTGAGTAACAGCGCGCAGACGAGCATGATGCCGCTCGTTGAGCGACTCACGATAGGATCTTGTGCCGGGACCTCGGGCTCCTTCTTCACCAACGACTCGGTAGATTCAGTTGATTCCGCCACTCGGAATGATTCCTTCCGCGCTCGTCATACGCCGTCAGATTGTCAGATGTTGAACCAAGGGGTTACCCACACATACTTAATTGTCAGTGCCAGCCGTAGGATTAGTTTTACAGGCATCGCCAGTAAGACACTCACCGCGAAAAACTGGAACGTTACGTACTGCAGGAGACTTGTCCTGGCCAGAAGTTTTTGCTCAAACGGGTCCTGCGGAAACAGGCGGAGCGGCCGCAATGAAAGTTTCTTGAAATCCACGGTCATCAACCAATGGAAGAACAAAGCTCCCAAAACATAGAACCCGCTCACCACCAAAAAACCAAAGATAAACTTAAAAGGATTGGTAGACAGAAAACCCAAATGGAGCGCCTTGCCGATTCGGCTGGTCGCAATCCAGTCATGCAGGTCAACGTTCTTGTCAAATACGACAGCGTTGTGATCCCAGGTTTGGCCCGGCCAGAACCAGATCCAGCCTGGTCCGCGAATGAAAGTCCCGATGACAATTAAAAGAATCCACATTAGGAAGCCCCAGGCAAACATTCCCACGGCGAAGCGGCGTTGCTTGAGTGTGTAATAACCGTTCCCGAGCGGATTCGAATCAACGTAAGGAAAAACCATCAAGCCAATCATGATGATTGACGGCATCACTACGCCCGCGATCCACGGATCGAAATAAACCAGCATTTCCTGCAACCCGAGGAAATACCAGGGCGCTTTCGAGGGATTCATTGTCAGGTTGGGATTCGCAGGTTCTTCAAGCGGTGCGTTCAGCGTTATCGACCACACATAAAGGATCACGGTTACAATCACCGCCGCCAGAAATTCAATGCGCACGAGATAAGGCCAGACGTGAATCTCGCGCGCCCAACCCGGGCGCCAGGGCTCGGCTTTGCGATGATGCGTCTTCGCGAGTTTTGGATCTTCTTCTAACTGCTCAATCAGCCGATCGTTTGCTCTCGACTGTTTGATTCCCAGCCAGGTGAAGAACGGCACGAGGAAGAGCATCGCCACAATTGGAACATTGTCTGGCGCCGATGAGATCGTCCATAGCTGGTGCCAGTCCTGGACAAAGAAGATTGCGAGCACCACCAGGAGGACAACCACTCCCAGAGTTATTAACTTACCTCTGCTCAAGTTGAATTTAGAGCTCGTCATCTAATCTTTTGTCCTGATCAAGTGCTCATCTCTTTGGAGTGCTATTTCTTCTTCACCGCTTTCATCTCGGATTCAAGCATCACCGGTGCTGGCCCGGAAATGCCACCGTCTTTGCGTATCCGCCAGAAGTGCACGGCCATAAAGATTGAAGCCACCAACGGAATGCCAATGCAGTGCCAGATGTAAGAACGCAAAAGCGCATTCGAATCAACTATCGATCCTCCCAGCAGTCCAAAACGTACGTCATTAAAAGGAGTCATTCCCAGCTGCACGCCGAAAGGTCCTTCGGAACCCAGCATCGGCGTAGCGCGTGCCATGTTAGTGCCTACCGTGACCGCCCAGAAACCAAGCTGATCGTCCGGCAGCAGATATCCGGTAAACGAAAGCAGAAGCGTCAAGACCAGCAACACCACACCTACGCCCCAATTAAACTCGCGTGGGCGTTT
>DASXQM010000303.1:0-5752 GCA_036507195.1 Pyrinomonadaceae bacterium
AAGGCAACGTTTCTGTTGGGTCGAGTGGTGGCGGATTTCTTTATCGCTCCCTATTTAGACGAAACGCGACCAGTGGAAGATTTGGAGAACTATCTGAAAGAGTTCCGCGAGGTCGGTGGGAACTTCCTGATTGCTCATAACTTGATCACGCCAACGAAAGTCTACTATCCATCCAAAATCGCGCAGACCGATGTTGTTCGAGGCGCTGCGGGCGACGTAGTGGAACTGGTGTTGAGCCGCGCGGATAAGCTCGGCTACACAGTACTCCTTTCGGTAAGCTGGGACATGACGCGGCAGTCGCATTACCAGAAGCGGATGGCAGAAATCAAAGGCATCACTGAGGAGTTGTACGCTCTTTACAAACACCATCCGTCACTGGCCGGCTTCTATTCGTATCAGGAGGGCAGCGGCACCTACTTTGTGCCGTACGTGCGTGAATTTACCGCGCACGTCAAAGACATTCATCGCAATCTGTTGACCGCCTGCGCTCCCCACCTGGACGATCCGCTACTGGCCGGTTACCTGAGCACCGTACCGGAGTTGGACATTCTTATCTATCAAACGGGCGTAATGGCCAGCTACCGAACTGACAACCGCAAGAAGTATCCGTTTCGGCGCGTAAAGGACTTTTGTTCTCTGTCAGCGGGTGCAAAACGGCTGCAGAACAAGATCTCTATCAATCACGTGGAACTGTTTGGCTATCTCGAAAACCGCTTGAATCCGGATACCGCTGCGACCACCTACGAGAATATCTACCAACAGATCTTGAGCGCGGCGACAGTGAGCAATGCGGATGGGATTTCGTTCTTTACCTATCATGCGCATGTCCACGTGCCACTGAAAAAATATGACGAGGTCAAACGGAGTCGAGCAGCTGTCGCTGACGGACTGAAGGCCTTCAATCTGATAACTTCAAAGGTTTTTCGCCAGCGCAACCCCCTGACCGTATATTTCCCTTATTCCGACTGGATTATTGAGCGCTGGTCCAACTACTTCCTACCGGCGCTTGACGCTTTTCGTGCGCTGGGAACGCCGGTGGACGTGTTGCCTTATGCGCCGCCGCTGGATGAGTCGGTTTATCCCTATTACCCGTTCCACATGAACAAGGATGTGCTTGCGAGGCTTCTCAAGGAGCCGACAGTATTGGTTCTGCCAAATGTCTCGGGCTTTCAACAGACTGATAGCGATTTGATCAAAGCCTTCGTTGAGCAGGGCGGAGCGGTCGTTGCTTTTGGACCGCAAATCCCTATGGGCCGAAGTTATGAGCGCCGGGAATTGTTCGGAGTCGATGAGGCTGGAGGGATGCCACAGCATACGGCAGTTGTTGTTAAGGAAGCGGTCGGAGAGCGCGCGAAGCCGGGAAGCCGTTTCGCGTTAACCAACACTCAACTGAGTGCCTGGACCATTACCCAGGGGAAGGTGATTGCGAGCTTTGAAGATAATTCACCCGCAATCGTCGCGAATAAATTTGGCAAGGGAATCGTTGTATCCGTCTTTTCAGACGCGCCGACGGCCGTGCGGCACTTTCCCGAGCTTATACGGGATGTCTTCGACTACGCTTTATTCTCGATCGGTGCCGAGTCGCTCGTCGATGTTGTTGGAGCTAACGAGAACACGGATGTAGCGGTTGGCACATCGCCTGATGGCTTTAGCGTAGCCTTCGTCAATCATGACTCGAGGAAGGTCGAAGTGGAGATTAAGCCTATAAAATCTCAAGCCAGCCGGGTCGGAAGGTGGATTGACATAGTTACTGGCAATCAGATTGAGACTAACGGGGGGAAGCGCCCGTTGAAATTGACGATTCAAGGCAACGGCTTTCGCGCAATCGAATTTCGGTAGGGGACTAATCTTAGGTTTTCTCTGTGCGGTCTCCGTGACTCTGTGTCTCTGTGGTGACGGCTCACTTTGTAACTAACCGAAATCTCAAAGGAGTTGTGCAGATGGTTGAAGACTTATCCGCCCATCACAAATTGATTAGCGATCTTTTTGCGAAACCTCGCACTCCTGAAGAGTGGGCCAAGTATCGCCTCACCGACGAGCAGGTCGAGTTTTATCGCGAGAATGGATACCTCGCCGGAAGTAGGTTGTTGAATGATGAACAGGTAGAAGTGCTGCGCCAGGAGTTGGCGGAGTTGGTTGACCCAAGCCATCCGGGCAATGGTTTGTTCTATGAATTCAACTCGAATGAATCTGCTGATCCCAAAAAGATTCTGTTTCATGCGCTGGGAGCCTGGCGCATCACGCCAGGCTTTCACGATCTATTATGGAATCCCGCCTTCTGTATTCCTGCCTCGCAGCTTCTGGGGGGCGCGGTCCGCTTCTGGCACGACCAGCTTTTCTATAAGCCCGCTCACCACGGCGGAGTTGTGATCTGGCATCAGGACTATTCATATTGGACCAGGACTCAGCCCATGGCCCACCTTTCGTGCTGGATCGGTTTGGATGATTCAACGCGTGACAACGGATGTGTCCACTATGTGCCCGGTAGTCACCGCTGGAATCTGCTGCCACGCGAAGACTTCGCCGATGATATGGACACGATCCAGGGTGTACTCAGCGAGTCGCAAAAGCGAGAGTTCCGTCCCACACCCATTGAGTTGAGGAAGGGCGAGTGTTCTTTTCATCATCCGTTGATGGTCCACGGCTCATTTGAGAACCGGACTGACCGGCCCCGGCGGGCGGCAGTGATCAACGTTGTTCGCGACGGCGTTCGGTCGGTTTCCGACAACCCGTTGCTGGAGGGTGTGCCGCGAATTCCCGCTGGGGAGAAGCTCGGCGGACAGTTCTTTCCACTGTTGCTTGATCCGCGCGAAGCGGGATAGAGCCAGGATCATTTTCCATATCTCCTTGGACCTTTCTAATTTGTCACTAGTTGGGCGACCAATCATGACTCCTAACTTGCGCATTTGGCACGTTGGCAACTGGTGCATCCACATTGGTCAGAAGTACGTAGAGTCGCCGTTTGAAGCACCGAGCAAGGATGTGGAAGTGGTCAACTACGCTCAACCCTTTATCGACGCGCTCCGGGCAATTCCATCAGCCGAGGTTGTATCTCAACCCTCCTGGGAGCTTTATCACATGTCGCCCGAAGCCTTTGATGAAAGGCTTCAGTGGGCTACCGCAATCGTCTTCGCCGATGTTGAAACGAAATGTTTGATGCTGCACCCGGATTTCTTTCAACGCGCCAGGTGGGGTGAAGCTCCCATAGTGTTTCCCGATCGTTTCGATCTTTTGCGCGAGTGGATCACTGCCGGACACCATTTTCATATGAACGGCGGGTGGCTAAGCTTCTCCGGCGAGCTGGGTAAAGGTGGCTGGGGTCGCTCGCGTTTTCACGATGCATTGCCGGTCCAATGCCTGCAGCATGACGATCTCGTGGAATCGACGGCTGGGTATCTTGTCCGTTGTTCCAGTCCAGAGCACTCCGCCGTTAAGGGACTGGATTGGTCAACCGCGCCGCCGGTTTTGGGCTTCAACGAATGTAATCTGCGCCCAGGTTGTGAAAGCATTGTTGAAATCGAGAACCAGGGGAAATGGTATCCATTGTTAGCTGAGGGGAAACTGGGCAACGGTCGCGTAACTTGCTGGATGACTGGCGCCAGTCCTCATTGGGGTATTAATTTCATGAAGTGGGAGTCTTACGGAGAGTTCTGGAGGCAGCTTTTCGCTGGGTCTTAAGTTAGAGAAGGTGCTTACGGTAGTCTGCAGGTGAGGACAGTCGCAACGGAGCGTCGAAACCCAGGCCTCCGCATGGCGGGTGCGGCGACCACATGGATCAGGCAAACTTATTCGTTAGATTAATGAGCCACTTATGGATCGTGTGATGTGGAACAGGTTCTGTTGGACGAGGACTTGACATTGGTAACGAACGAACCGAATCAAGAGTCAGTATGAAACGTTTCGAGAAAAAAGTAGCGATTGTGACCGGGGCTGCTCAAGGCATCGGACGCGGGGTCGCAAAATGGCTAGCCAGGGAAGGTGCGTCCGTGGTCGTAAACGATCTGGAGGGTTCAGAAGCGCCGGGCGTTGCAGGCGATATTGAACACGAAAACTTTCCGAACGAGGCGCTGGTTTGCCTTGCCGACGTCTCGAAACCTGCAGAGGTGACAAGGCTGCTCAGAGAGACGCTCGGTCTATTTCAGCAGATTGATATTGTCGTCGCCAATGCGGCCGTTTCGATTCGAGCTCCTGTAGTCGAGGCAAAATGGGATGACGTTCTTCGGACGATTGAAGTGACGCAGTTCGGTGTGTATCACGTCTGCCAAGCAGCAGCTCGACAGATGGTCGAACAACGTAAAGGCGGAAAGATTGTAATCATCGGCTCGATTCTGTCAGAGATCCCGTTTCCGACGAGTTCAGCATATTGCATGGCTAAGGCGGCCATTACGCACTTTGCACGAACGTTGGCGGGGGAATTGGCGCCGCACCGAATCAACGTAAACGTAGTCAGCCCTGGCTACATCGATACGCCGGGCGAGCGGAAGTTTGCGTCGGACGAAGAAATGGCAACGATCGGGAAAGCAATTCCGTGGGGAAGGTTAGGAAAGCCGAGCGACATCGCAAAAGCCGTGGCGTTCCTTGCAAGTGAAGATGCGGATTACATAACAGGTAGCGTGCTGGTGGTAGACGGAGGACTGCGAGGAGGAGTGCGATTATGAAGCACCCGTTGGTTGGAGTTTGCCGCCTGGTTGCGGAAGGAGGGAATCAGTCCTCAGCGGGCCGGCAAGAGGACTCGCTGGTCGCCGTCCTGCATTACCGTCAGCACATCCTGCCTTGGAGCTATATTGAACCGCGGCACCAAGAGCGCAGCGACATCTTGGCGTGATGCGTCAAACTTTATTCTGCCGGTGGCGTGAAGTGTAAAGCCAGTTTCATCCTCGCCCTTTCCGGAATGGTCATTGGGTCCCTGCTCACCCAAAAGTCGTATCCTCCTCTAGAGCTTCGTCCGGAGGAAACAACATGAAAACCGGCGCACTTTTATGGATCATCATCTTCGCCATCTCAGCCGCTGTGTTTTTTATCGTCGCCGGCATCGTTGCGATCAAGGGCCTAAGTGATCTGCGAGACCTGCTTCGTTCTCCGGATGAGGGAAAGCACTGAGCGAAGATTCTGGCACCCGACCGACAGTCTCGATTCTTAGGTACGGTTTAATCCTGAGTTAGTCGAATGGATCCGGCAATTGCTTGAGATTGTGGCGTCCCGTACGGGAGTCGAACCCGTGTCGCCGCCGTGAAAGAGAAGCGACCTATGGTAATTCAATGGAACTTAGCGGCATGGATAGCACTGTACGGCACTTAGAGGACTCAGGGGCCTATTGGACGTTTAATATACGCGATCTGGCAGCACACAGAAATCCGACTCGGAGCGTTCTCGATCGCTAATCTGATCCTTTGGAACGGAGCCTGAATAAGCGACAGACGACGGCGAGCTTCTCCGAAAACCGTCTTCAGCGAAAATCTCTGATAAGCACGATGTCCTAGTACTCGTGACCGCGTGATAGTGCGATCAACTTACCGTCGGGCGAGGGCGCATAGTTGTAAAGCCAGAGCGATTTGAAATTCGTTACTGGTTTCGGCGGACCGCCATCGAGATTCGAAGGTGAAAGCTCAGCCATGTCGGGCGCCGAAAAGGTTCATTGATGCCAACAGATTCACAAAGCGGGGTTCGTCTCGGACGGCATCGAGATAGGGATGCGCTTTGAAGAACACCAGCCACGCCGAACGATTCTGGTGCGCGCTTTCGAGCCAGTCCA
>DASXQM010000304.1:0-14659 GCA_036507195.1 Pyrinomonadaceae bacterium
TGAAGCCCTTGCAGATCGGTACAACAGTTCTTCTCGTTTCCGGCTCAACTTCACGCCGCTGGATCGCAGCAGCGTGGTCACGACCAATGTGATTCCGATGGCTAAGGCGAAGAGTCCGCTGTCGGGGCGAAATAGGACCGATACGCCAGCCACGAGGCCGGTGGCTGCCCACAACCAGAAAGCCCTCCTCTGCGTAGTTGCCATGAGGGCCAGCGTTGCTGTCAAACACATAGCAACCGCAAAGAATACGGTCAGTGTTTCGGTCAGGATTGTCGCGACATAGATCGTGGTAAACGGGCAAACTGCAGCAAGCGCAAGTGCGGCGATTGAGCTGCGCCGCTTCTGCCTTTCATCCGGCTCCCAGAAAAAAGCAACCAGGGCGATCAGCGCACACGACGCCGTATCGATAAGTGCCTGGACGAGGCGGACAGAGGTGTTATCGCCGTGGCCAAACACTGCATAGAGTCCGGCGATGAAGAGCGGGTAACCGGGAAGTCGTATCAGCGATGGATCGTAAGGCGATTCGGTTGCGTGCGAGTAGACATGGCGATCGAGGACATTGGTCGCAATCTGGGCATATACCTTGCCGTCATCCGGTGTGTCATTCGGGTAAAACCGCGCCACAGCCGCGCGAAACGAAAACGCCGCTGTCAGTAGGAGCGCGTAGACGAGCAGTCCATCCCGCTTGCCGTTTCGCCTCTGTTCCCGCTGGTGGTCCCGCTTTTTCGCCATCAAAACTCCAGAGGTCAGAAATCAGGGATCAGAATTCAAAACTTACTTTTCCGAATGTCTCATGTGATCTTTTCACCTTTGATATCTCACCTCTGACCTCTTACCTGTGACTTCCTGACCTCTGACTTCTGATCTCTGACCTCTGGGCCTCTGGCCTTCACGGCTGCGCTTCAACCGTCGCTTTTCGTTCCAGCTTACCCCAGCCGACTGTACTTCCCCGTGTGGCCACAGCCACACTCTTGATCATGACGTAGTACATCACCTGGCGATAACAGAAGCGCTGCAGGAAAAGCCACCAAAGCAAACGCCAGTGTTCCTTCTTCTCCAGCAGGAAGGCAAAACAAGCGGCTACCCAATCAATTGCCAGAAACAGTGCGTAATAGAAAAGTACCTGGCGCAAGGCGGTGGACGAATAGCCCTTTGGCTGATGCCACCTATCCATTCCGGCGACCAGCAACGTGTAGCAGAGCATCAGATCCATCACCGGCGAAATCAAGGGAAAGAGAATTTGAAAAATCCAGACATTGGGCAAGGCGATAAATCCGAGGGCGCCGAAGCGTGGGCGAAACAAAGCATCGATATGTTTACGCATACACTGCAAAGTGCCAAACGCCCAGCGGAATCGCTGCCTGGCGAGCGTATGCAGGGTATCGGGAGCTTCAGTCCAGGCAATCGCATCTTCTTCGTAACCGATATCATGACCCATGCGACGGATGCGAAGTGTCAGGTCCTGATCCTCAGCCAGCGTATCGGATTGAAATCCGCCTGCTTCCTCAATTAACTCGCGCCGCCAGGCGCCCACTGCGCCCGGCACCACCGTGATGCAGTTCAAACTCGCAAAGGCGCGCCGATCCATGTTCTGAGAGGTGATGTATTCGAGAGCCTGCCAGCGCGTCACAATGTTTATGCGATTGCCAACCTTGGCGTTGCCGGCAACAGCACCCATCCGGGGATCGTAAAAACGACGGGCCAGAGCGCCAACGGTCTGTGGTGCAAACAAGGTGTCAGCATCGAGGGCAATCACTATTTCACCTTTGGCATATCTCAGTCCCACATTGAGCGCCGCGGCTTTACCTCCGGCGGCCGCCGAGAAAAGCCTGACCCGTTCGTTTTGGGAAAACTGCTCGCGGACGATCTCGCTTGTCTTATCAGTCGACCCGTCATCAATTACGATGATTTCGTAGCTTTTATAGTCGGACTGTAACAGACTATTGATCGTATTTTTGATCACGAGTGCTTCGTTGTAGGCCGGCACGATTACTGACACGAAGGGCGCGTACCCTGCTCCCGCATGAGCGTGTTGCCGCCGTCTCGAACGAAACCACTGAGCCAACGCCAGGGCGCCTATAAACACAAGCCGGCCGAGCCCGAGTACGATGCCAATCACAAATACCCATTGAAGCGTCCAACCTACGGTGGAAAGAAAAAGGAAAGCGACTGCGTTGGACCTCGTGAAAACACGATCACTTGCTGGGGTCAACGGCATCACTTGATCTCTTGACAGGCCTGCCAACTCGGAGACGGGCACGAAGCGAAAGCCGCGCGAGCGCAATTCGTGAATTATCCCGGGCAGAGCTGCAATTGTTGCTGAACGGTCTCCACCGGAGTCGTGAAGCAAGACGACTTGTCCGCGTGTTTCCGGATTGTTATCCGTGGCCCGCTGGATCGTGCGCTCGATAATTTCGGCGGCGGTCACGGGAAGCTTCCAGTCGTCGGGATCGATGCGTACTCCGACCATCAAGTAACCCAGTTGTTGGGCCAGCAGCGCCGGTTCAACTTCCTGCGGCTTGTCTGCTTCGGCGTCGCCAAAATAAGGAGGACGAAACAGGACGGTCGACCTTCCTGTTTCCGACTCAATCAATCGTTGCGTAGCGTTCAGTTCGAGTTCTGTCAACGAACCGGGAACTTCGCCGAGATTCGGATGAGTAAAAGTGTGATTGCCGACCTCATGGCCGTCTTCAACGATGCGGCGCAGCAGATCGGGATAGGCCTGCCCGTTCTTACCGATAATAAAAAACGTGGCTGGTATATTTTCCTGTTTCAAGATGTCGAGTATTTCCGGCGTCCAGTTTGGATCCGGGCCATCGTCAAAAGTGAGTGCGATCAGTCCGGGGTGATCGCCGCCGCGCTCAATAACGTAGGAGGAGGGCGTGGCGACAAAGTCTTCGCTTTTTATGAAGCCGCTGGCCGCTTCCACATCCAGATTACGCCAGCCATCCTGAGGCCGTGACATAACTTTGAGTAACTCGCCCGTGCCTTCAAAATCGACGTCGTAGCCGTAAACAATTCGACGCAAAACGTCCGGCGAATTAGCCGCTGACCCTCCAAGGATCGACCAGATTGAAGGGTCTTCCGATCCAAGTCGCCAAACGGCAAAACCGGCGGGCCTATAACCGCTAGCCGCGCGCATCTGGTTGTAAGCAGTGACCGCATCGAGGAACCAAACCTTGTGGTGCGCTTCGTCTTCTTCGTCATACTCGAAATAAGGAGTGCGCGAGTCGGAATCAAAGAGAACTTTTGCATCAGACTCTTTTGCCGTGATAAGCGCCTTTTGACAGGTGACCTCCTCGGCTTTCTTTTCGTCTTCGTTCCAGTCGTAGCCGTAGTTTCCCAGGGCGATGATCGTTCTGGCGGGACTGAGTTGGTGCATCCGGCTAACAAGGTTCTGCTCAAACCAGGCTTGCGAAGCTATCGGACCCGAATCACTGCCTGCCCAGTGCTGGTCATAAGCCATTAGGATCAAGTAATCAGCGGCCGATCCAAACCTCGTGTAGTTCCACTCAGAATCGTCAAAAGGAACAGCTTGTAAGACGGTCAGCCCTTTGGGTGCAAACACATCATGCAATTCCTGGATGAAAACAAGCAGGTCTGCCTGTGAGGCCTGCGGTGGCTCTTCAAAGTCAACGCAGACGCCGCCAAACTTATTCCCTTCGACAAAGCTCGTTAGTGCACTAATCAATCGTTGGCGTGATGCCTCGTCCGCAAGATTTCTCGCCAGCAGTCCCGAGTTCCATTTCTCGTCGATCAGATTCTGAACCATCGTAATGATGCGAACCTGCGGTCGAGTTTGTCGGATAAAGTTTAAGGCCGGCACGTCAACGTCTGTCGCCAGCGGATTGCTGCCATCCTGCAAATGGCTCCATTCGGCGATCACCCAGTCGAGGTGATCGAGATTCTTTTCCAGCGAGGACAAACTGGACTCGTCCCAGTTAATGTAGAAACCGATCGAGAGAGGGCGCGACGCGGGGACCGCGGGCGCCGGAATCGCTGGTGCGGGGATCGGGATTGTTTCTGAAGCGCGCCTGGCGGGCACGACACGCTTCGTTGTAGCGAGCGCGTGTTGTAGCTCTTCTCGAGCTCTTTTTGCTTTTTGTTGACTCGGGTTGGCGGGAACGCTTAACGACTTAGGCTTGATATCGGCGGTGTGCGGCAAACTCGCGACTGGACGGAGATGGAAACTAGGAAGCGCGGGGTTTACTAACACGCTGCTGATGAAGATCGCAGCCAGGCTGGTAATAACAACAGCCAGCGCCATCCAGGTACGGCGCACCCGCCGCCAGCGACGGCCTGCCGGATCGTAGAACACGGGGGCATCAGCGGATGACAACGAAGAAGTCTCCTAAGGGGTATTGCAGAATTCTAATCTCTCACTGCGTTCGATTGCGGTCAAGTCAACCGGACGCCGGAGTTAATTAGCCGCGGATTAACGCCGATGACACGGATAAGAGGGTTTGCCAATTATCTGATCCGCGTAAGCCCGCGAAAATCCGCGGCCAATTACTCGTCGCTACCGCTTCGGTTCTGATAAAGCATCAGGCTAAAAATAGAGAAGCCGTCCACGCTCAAGCGCGGGCGGCTTCCGGTGAACTGTTGGGATTGGCCTGAGGCTGACTGTATGCGCTTCCTGAAAAGGAGGAGCACCAAGCAGTGAGACTACTGAACCTTATCCTAACGAGTTAATTCTGGGTTCAGAGGTCAGGCCGCAGCCACCTCACTGTGATAAAAACTCATATATTTAGAATCACCTCCTTTCCAGTGTTGGCGCGATAATAAGATAGAAGCGCCGAACCGTCAATCGGTTTTTCTCTGTGTCCTTTGCTGCTCTCCGTGTCCTCAGCGTAGAACGAAGGCTTCGGAATAACTCGCCAACTGCGCTGCCGGAGAAACGGAGGCGAGCATATAAAACGTTATGGGCGAGCGAATACCTGACGCCCGGCCGCGTAAACTTTCCACGGGTGTTCGATCCCAAAAAAATAAGCGAGTTCCCGGTAGTCGGCGCAATCGTGAATCACGAAATCGGCAATCTTGTCTGTCTCAAGGGAACCGATCTGATCGCCGCGGTTAAGCGTGTGAGCAGCATTGATAGTTGAGGCAGTGACTGATTCAGCGGGCGTCATCCTCATGTGCGTGGATGCCAGTGAGAGAATCATTGGCATCGAGGGCGTTGGTGAAGAGCCGGGGTTGAAATCAGTGGCGAGCACCACCGCTAACCCGGCATCGATCATCTCGCGCGCCGCTGGATAACGGCTGGAGCCCAACCCATAAACCGAACCAGGCAAGAGCACTGGCTGAACGCCTGCCGAGTTTAGCGCCTGTATTCCGGCTGTGTCCGTGTGCTCCAGGTGATCGGCCGTCATCGCACCAAGTTCGGCTGCCAACTTCGCCCCGCCCGCAAGTGAAAGCTGGTCTGCGTGCAGACGCAGCCCGAGCCCGTGGCAACGCGCCGCAGAAAGAATCTTCCAGGATTCATCGTTGGTGAAGACTTTCTCTTCGCAGAAAACATCACAGTATTCCGCGAGCTTCTCCTGCACAACGCGCGGCAACATCTCCTCTACTATCAGCGATACATACTGTTCACGGCGCGATTTGTATTCCGTAGGAATGTCGTGAGCGCCAAGAAAGGTGGGAACGTAGCGAAGCGCTGTTTCGCGATTCAGTCGCTCGATTGCCCGCAGAATCTTCAACTCGTCTTCCAGCGTCAGACCGTAGCCGGACTTGGCTTCGACAGTTGTCGTACCAGTGCGCAGGAACCAATCAGCGTAACGCTTGCCCGCCCTGACCAGTTCATCCAGCGTTGCTGCTCTGGTCGGGCGCACTGTCGACTGAATTCCGCCGCCACGCGCGGCAATCTCCTGATACGTCGATCCGCTGGCGCGTTCCTCAAACTCACCGGCGCGCGTCCCGGCAAAGACAGGATGCGTGTGCGCGTCGACAAAACCCGGCATCACTACACGACCGCCAGCGTCAATAATCTCGCAGTCAGCTCCCTTAGTTCTGATCAGCGGCTCAATCGTTTCGCGCCGTCCGACCTTCGCAATTCGCTCGCCAACCACCATCATCGCGCCGCCTGCGACAATCGACAGCTCACGCATCTCCGGGCCAACTCGCGGACGAGCCGGCCCGGCCAGAGTGACGACTTGTGAGCAGTTAATAACGGCTAGTGAGCTTGCCAAGTTAGATCCCAGTCAGATTTCGTAACGCGAACTCAGGGTTCTCTGTATAGCCAGGCGCCTGCCACAGTCGCGATGGCGTATTCCACCAAACCCCAGACCATAGTCATAATGCAAGTGCCGGTTGAAATACCGAAAAGCACGGCGAAAAAGAGTCCCATATAGAAATAAAGGCCGAACCATGCAAACAGGCTGGCGATCAACGCAGTCTTGACACCCGGGCCAAAGCGAGGCCTGATTGAGGCGTAGCCCAACACCATCACGATGCCCAGGACAAAAGTCAGCACGACGGCCATGATCATGAAGCTGGTCCCGGGCTCCGCGAAATTGTGTTGAGCATTGAAGGCTTTCATCTGATCTGCGAGCACAACCGCGTTCAGCAAAAACTCGCCGATGTTCAGCAGCAGTCCGGCCAGTAGACCACCAAGTATTACCCGTCCGAAGTTAATTTTATTCATTTAGCGCTCCTTTGGGGGTTAGTTAGGAATCCAAAATTCGGTTTGCGCCGAAGGATTTATCACAGGATTGATTGGAAGGCCAGTGTTATTGAGTTGGAGCAGTGCGTCGGTTTCCATCAAAGTGTCCGATAAACTTTTCCAAAACCCGCGCAGCGGGTGAAAGGATAAAGTCTCGCCGCGCTTCGCGGGCTTACCCAACTCTTCACCGCCTTGTTCAAAGTTTTCTTTAGTGGGTCGTGGCACAACAACAAGCTGAAGCTTATCGGACATCAGATTTTGGCGTACGTCGAAGCCGGTAGAGTGCCACTCCAATCGCATTAGCAGCTGCAACAACCACGATTATCTTTACTGCAAACATGCGCGGACTGTCGACATTGGTAATGGGGACCAGAGTGAAAAACCCGGCGACTACGGACACCACGAAGCCTGAAACCGCTGCAATCTTCAGCCAAAGCGGAGCCTTGACGCCGAACCGTTTTATGGCTACCAGTGGAATTGCGAAGAGCACCATATAGATCAACGCATAAAAGGTTGTCGCGGCATTGTCCTGTAACTGAAACGCCTCTTGTTCCTGAACGCCGACCAGGCTCGCCAGGCTGAATGCCAGCGTTATCAAACCCACAAATAGTATTGAATTCACGGGTGTTCGATAGCGCTTATGTAAACGCGCGAACCATGCAGGCAGCAGATTGTCCCAGCCTGCTACCATCGGCAAACGAGTGTTGCCCGCAAAGTAAATACTCATCAGAGCGATCTGTCTGGCGGCTACGCCAAAAATAGTGATCGATACAAGCATCGATACCCAGCCAAAGGAACTGAACCCAAGGCTGAGCACTTGCGGAATCGGACCGATTAGATCGACTCTGTCCGGAGAGACAAATGCCAGCACCGAGCCGGTGCCCAGGATGAACATTAGGGCAATGATCGGGGCAGAGATCATAACTGAGCGACTGATATTGCGGGCGGGCGCGCGACATTCACCGGCGAGAATAGCGATCTATTCAAAACCTGAAAGTGCCCCAACCGCAAGTTTGCTGAAAACGTTTATGTTGTACGTACTCAGTTTCGGGAAGCTGGTCGAAAACGGGTGGTAGTTAGCGAGCGTGCCCCGGCCGGCGGTAATGAACGGCAGCAGGATCAAAGTCGCGAAGGTCAAAAGCAATAGTGCGCCACCGAAATTCTGGACCCATTTTCCGACCGTTAAGCCTCGCCTCGACGCAGCGATCATTAAGATCATTAGCAGCGTGCAGATCAACGTAGTCATCCACTTGTTCTCGTGCATCCAGTCGGCGCGCGGTCCGATGGCGTAGGCAATATTCTTCTTGATGATCAGTCCGATGCCTGACATCACTAGGATGCCAAAGATCCAGAGATTCCATGCCAGCATGAAGGCAACGAAGTCATTGAACGCCAGCTTGGCCCATTGATAAACTCCGCCTTCCAATGGCATCAAGCGGTTGAGAAAGATGACGACTGCGGCCAGCGGTAAATAGAAAGTGAGGATAGCGAGCAGCCAAAACACCGTTTGGTGATCCCCGAGCTTGGCTGCCCAGCCCACCCAAATGGTTCTTACCACAAAAACAATCTGAGTCAGTACGAGATCGAAGAGACCGAGCTCTTTTTTGAAGACAGTGCTGCGCTGCTCAACGTCTCGCCCGAGTTCAGCGAGTGTGGGGGGTGGAGTTTGTGTGTCAGCTTTCAAGAAACCTTCTTGAATTCGAGATCTGAAACCTCAGGGTCAGGAGACATTCGGAGTTGATTTTGCACTCAACGCTGACGCCGTTAATCCCCTTGTAGACGATTAGACCCGCGGCAGAGAACTAACTTGCCGACGAAGTATGATCGTGAACGATCTTCCAGCCTTGCTTTGTGCGACGCAGAATCAGAGTAAACCTTCCGTGCGGCTCGTCCTTAGTCCGCTGCAGATGCCAGCGGCCCAGGACGATTGCGGCGTCGTTTCCCAGCGGCGTGATTTCGAGATCAGAAAAAGTCAGGGTGCCCATCTTTTCCCGCGAGTCATAGTTCTTCCGGTAACGGTCGAGCACAGTTTGCCAGCCACGTGTGACGTTGTCGCCGGAAACGAAGACCGTGTTTGGGGAGCGCGCGTAGCCATCCATGTAACCTTCAACGTCGCCGCGATTCCAGGCGTCGCGTTGCGCGTCGAGCACGGCGCGGACGGCCGCGATGATTGCGCGTTCGCGTTTGCTTGGTTTGGCTGAACTTTGGATTGCTACCGCTAGTGGAACGATGGCAACAAGCAGAAGTGCGGCCGAGAGCGAGTTACGCCACATGGTATTTGTTAGTCCTTTAGCGCGCTTTGCAATCGCGATCATAGTGAGTGGCAGAAACTTGCCCTGGCGATCGCTCACTTTGTGTGTTCATTCAACCATGCCCTTACATCTTCCCGCATCGAAGGCGCCATTTCATGGGCGGCATCATAGTTCTTGAATTCGACATTCTGGGCCCGGAGTCTGAGTCGCTCTTCGTAGTCGGCCACCCGTGACGGCGGATAAAACTCGTCTCGCGTTCCCGCAAGATGGAGCACCGCCGCCTTGGTTGGCTGGTAGTATGCGCTGGTCTCCCAGTCTCCCGGCAGGCCGCCGCAGATTCCAACCACGCCGCGAAGATGATCTGGATGTGTGAAGGCAAAGCGATAGTTAAGCGCACACGATTGGGAGAATCCAAGCAGGAATATGCGCTTGGGGTCAGCCACGCCTTCGCTAATGAGTGTCTGCATTAGGTCCGACAGCGCCTGATGATGAATCGCGACCGACTCTTCCGGATGAAAGTTTGTGAGCCAGCCAAAGCCGAAGCGCAGGGGGCCGTCAGGTTCTTTCGGTTCCTTCAGGTGCTGATGAGGACCCTGTAGCGAAGCAATGGCGAAACCGTCAAGCGCCAGCGCCAGCACTTCGCGCATCATCTGTCGCTTGTTTGCGCCATAACCGTGCAGGGCGATTAGCAGCGGCGCCGGCTGGGCTGACGGCAGATGAAGATCGTAATAGAGCTTTGTCTCAGCGGTCAGGTTTCGCTCAATATCATTACAATTTTTAGGATTGGTCATTTGGTTGCACTTCGTGCTGTGACAATTGGAAGTCTCGTAATTACCGCTTAAACTTTCAGTAATAATCAACACTAGACATGATTGACAGGATTCACAAGAATTTTTTTTTTGCGAATTCAACGTTTGCACCTTTTGACAGGCAGAAGAGATGCAGTAACTATCGCCCAAATTCGTTATTGTAGTCTTGTCAATCCTGTTAATCCTGTCTAATTGAGCGAGCATGTTAACGCTTCGTTGCATTCGCTCGTAATGAAAGTTACGATGCTTGCAAATGCCGATGACTCGTAAAAACCGAACTGGAGAGAGGTGTGCGCAATGAAATTTCCTGGCGGATTTAACATTCAGCAGATGATGAAGCAGGCGCAGGTAATGCAGGAAAAGATGCAGAAGGAGATGGAAGAACTGCGCACTGAAGCTTCAGCGGGCGGCGGCGTGGTAACGGTTGAGATGAAAGGCAATCACGAAATCGTTTCGTTGAAGATCGATCCGGAAGCCGTCAAAGAAGGCGACGTCGAAATGCTTCAGGACATGATCCTCGCCGCTATTAACGAAGCCAACCGGAAAGTAGACGAAGCAATGAAGGGTAAACTTGGCGGCATGCTGCCGCCGGGGCTGGGCGGAATGCTCGGCTGACACTTTTGTTTCGAGTTCCGAGTTTCGAGTTTCGAGTTCGAATCCAGGAACACTTATCAGGAATTAAACTCGAAACCCGAAACTCGTAATTCGAAACTTGCCATGCTAGAATACGCCGAGCCCGTCACAAAACTCATCGACGAACTGAAACGCCTGCCCAGCATTGGACACAAGTCGGCGCAGCGGCTCGCGTTTCACATCATGCGCACGCCTGACAACGAGCTCGAGCGTTTGATCACGGCTATACATGAAGTAAAAGAACGAATTGCTCTTTGCTCCATCTGTAATAACCTTACAGACGTTGAGCCTTGTCGCATCTGCGCTTCGACTTCGCGCGACCACTCGGTAATCTGCGTTGTTGAAGAACCTCATAGCCTGGTCGCAGTTGAGAAGACCCGCAGCTTCAAAGGTGTCTATCACGTGCTTCACGGGAGTCTCTCGCCCATCCGTCACATCGGCCCAAACGAACTTCACCTGGCGAACCTTTTGCCGCGGCTCAAACCGGAAAACAATGATGGGGTAGAAGTGACTGAGGTGATTCTGGCAACGAATCCCACCACCGAAGGTGAGGCGACGGCGAATTACATTGGTCGTCTACTTAAGCCGCTTGGCCTGCGCGTGACCCGTATTGCGATGGGCATGCCGGTGGGAAGCGATTTGGAATACGTGGACGAAGTGACGATGGATAAGGCGCTCGCTAACCGCCACGAGATCTAGAGAGACACACCACACAACAACACAGAAAGCAGCAGGCAGAAAGCAGTAGGCAGAAAGCGGCAGGCAGAAAGCAACGGTCGCAAATTCCTGAACCGGTCCACTCCGCGTTTCGACGCAAGACGTGTGCTTTTCTGCCTACTGCCTACTGCTTACTGCCTTTTGCCCTGGGTTCGAATCTGCTCGGGTTAGCTATCATCCCTGACAGCATACGGCCCACTTCCTCATATCCGGCGATCAGATGGTCGTGATTCTGTTTAGACATGTAGCCGCAATCTAACGAAAACTCCAGCCAGACCTGGGTCTCGGTTGCCTCTCCATCACAATCCGTTAGTTTGCTTATCAGCATATTTGGGTAACGTCGCTTCCGAAAACCTTCGGCTATATTTGCAGGAACGCTGCGAGAAGAGCGCCGAATCTGATCTGTTAGTGAGTAAACTTCTTCTCTGGGAAAGTGCTTTGTGAGGTGGAAGATTTCCATCGCAAGACGATAAGCAAGTTGAAACACCTTGAGATCTCTGTGACCACGAAACATATGACGTTCCTTTCTATCGGAGCGGTATGATTAAGCGGCCAGGGTGCTACTGCCTTCTGCCTACTGCCTTCTGCCTACTGCCTTCTGCCTTCTGTCTTCTGTTCTCTAGAAACGAACATGCTCAACGGGCGCACCGCTGACGCAGTCATTACACGCATCACCGCTGTCGTACATGTGCGCGTCAAACTCAACGAGTGATCTGATCGGGATAACGCCCAGCTTATCCGGCGCGGAAGTGAAACGAACAATTGCGCCGCAGCCGATAACGTTCGAGCCGAGTGCCTTGACGAGCTCAGCTGTTTCCTCAATCGCATGGCCGCTTCTGATTATGTCGTCAACCAGGATGCAGGGATTCACCTCGCCTTTATTTACGTACTGCCGAAACATTCGTTTGCCGCTTTCCTGCTCGGCCCAGTAGATTTGCTCCGCACTGAGCGCATCGCGCACGCCGAAAGCAACGGGAATCCCTCCCGAGCTGGGGCTGATGATCGCAACCTTAGGCAACTGGCTTGAAATGTCGCGATCGACGCGAAATTTTCTGCTCAGGGCGACCGCCAGCACACGCGCAGTGTCGTAATAGCGAAATGCCAGCGGCATCTGAAAGTAGTGTGGCGAATGTTTGCCGTTGGGATAGACGAAGTGGCCCTCGCGAAATGCGCCAGTGCGCTTCAGAATTGTCATGACAGTTTCCGGCGACGGAATCAGATCAACCATTTTCTTCTCCAACCGAAGTGATGAGTACTGAGTGCTAAGTACTGAGTTCAATCCGCGCAACGACTCAGTACTCAGTACTCATCACTCATGACTTTTTTGCGCTGCACAGCATACATCAATCCTGTGGCCTTGCTCCATCATTCAGTGCTCGTTTTATTAACTGGGCCTGATCGTTTGGTAGCTCATTTGGCAATTGGTCGGGGAAAAACCAGGCGGCCTTTTGAATTTCGAAACTGAGTTGGTCGGGATCTCCAATGGCCCTGGCTGTGAACACTATCTCCACCTGCTTGGGTTTGTGGAAAGCCCGTGTAGTAAACAGTTTCAATTCTTCGATTTCGAGCCCAACCTCTTCCCGCAATTCGCGTCGCAATGCTGCTTCGGGCTGTTCGCCCGTTTCCATAAACCCACCGGGCATTCCCCAACCCGTGCCGGGCCGGAAGCGGTGTTTGAGTAACAATACGCAACCGCGAGCATTCGTGATCACAGCGCCGGCGGTTACCGCGAACCGCGGATGGCTCAGTCTGACTGTCCAGCGTCGCAGTGACCTGGGCGCACGACGCCAAATTCCACCCAGCAAATCGTTGAGCATTCGAGCTCAGCATAACAAAGAGCGTTCAGAGTTCAACTATGGCCATTACAGAACCGAGTAGCTTTGCTCGTCTGCGACGCGCAGATAGCGAGATGAAACATGCCAAGAATAAGGGCTTTTGGGGCATGTTTCTAAGAAGCGCGGTAGCGCCGGATGCTATACTCAACTTCACTATTAGGCCGTATTGCCTGCGCTTATCACCAAAGTAGTCTTTAGCATCCGGCGCTACCGCGCTCGGTTCTGTATCGACTGTGTCCTTCACGGTCTTCATTGACGCGCATTTGATCAACTCTGTAAGATTTGTGTGGTAATCACTAACAAGTCCACCGTGAAAGTTAACCAGTAACTATGACAGCAACTTCCTCCGAAGTAAGCGCGAGCGAACAGGCTTCCGCGACCCCGGCGACAGCGCCGGTGCCGAAGAGAATCACCAACGCACAGACCGTATGCAACGAGAGAAATGCGAAGGGCAAACTTTGCAACGGTCATCTCAAACAACTGCGCACTGCCGGAGAGGCGGCGGAAGTTCATCTGCGTGGCGATGACGTGCTTTCAAAATGCCAGACCTGCGGCACTTACTACATGGGCCCACCCCTGGGACACGTGCGAGATCCAAACAAGCAGAGTCGCTTTGTGGAAGCTGAGCTTTCGGCTTTGCTGCAAGCGGCGGGCGGCTCGTTGCCGGTTATCAAGAAGGATGCCAGAGGCGTTTTCATTATGGAGACGACGGGCCATGTCGCCGCAGCCGCCAAGCCGGCGACCGCGCCAGCTCCAGCTGCGCAACCTTCTGCCGCCAAGGCCGCAGCGCCAGTGGCCGCAGCGAAGTCGACCGCGGCGCCCGCACAAAAGCCTGCAGTGCCTAAAACCGTCGCTGAACCCGATCGTACGTTGAATAAACGGTCGACCTACGCCGGTGTCGTCGATACTGGTCCCGCTGCAGGCGAAACTTTTGAACAAAAGGTGACTCGCCTTAGGGCAGTAGCGGCGGCAGCCAAGAAGCGCGCCGAGGACGGCGGCGATCAAACAGCACCCACGGGCACAGCGGCGCCGGACTCTCCAGTTGTAGCTTCAGTCCTGGAGTCGGCGATGACGCCCCCTCAGCCCGATGTCGAAGCTCCTGGTATTACCGCTGGACCTGCACCCGCCCCAGCAGCACCGACGGGGAGCGCAGAACCTAAGCCCACCGGTCAGGCCGATCGCACTCTGATGCTACGATCGACTTACTGTGGCGTTGTGGACACTGGCCCTGTTGCGGGCGAGACTTTTGAACAAAAGGTGGAACGCTTGCGAGCGGTGGCCGCGGCGGCGAAGCAACGCGCCGACGGCGGCTAACGCACTGGAACCAAGATCAGTCCATTCAGTTATCCACAGATTCCGCAGATAATATGATCCGCAAGTTCGCGCAATTTCAGCGCGCCCATATTTACCTTTGTCCGTGTTTCCCATCGGCGTAATCTGCGTAATCTGCGGATGAATTTTCCTTCCTCAACCGCTTTCGATGTCGAATGCTTCAAGACAGATCAACCACTCGTCGTCCGCGTCTTGCCTCTATCAGTGTGTGACAGACGACAGCAGTAACGATAATCGCGCCACCAAGTAAAGCCCACTCGGTTGGCCTCTCACTCAACACCAAATACACCCAGATTGGATTCAACACCGGCTCGATATAACCAATGATGCCGGCATCAAGCGAGCGAACTCCGCGGGCCATGGCCACTGTAAAGAGGGTATAGGCCAAACCGATTTGCACCACGCCGAGATAAATCACGCTCA
>DASXQM010000305.1:0-6943 GCA_036507195.1 Pyrinomonadaceae bacterium
GAGCCCACAGCAGCGTGCTGAGCTTTTGTTTCGCGTGGCCGCGATTCTGCGGGAGCGGAAGCACGAGCTGTCGGCCTGGATGATTCATGAAGTCGCAAAGACATGGGCCGAGGCTGATGGCGACACTGCCGAGGCGATAGACTTCCTCGAGTTTTACGGCCGTGAGATGCTGCGCTATGCAGGCGATCAACCGCTCGTAAAGATCGCCGGCGAAGAAAACCACCTCAACTACCTCCCGCTTGGCGTAGTCGCTGTGATACCGCCCTGGAATTTTCCGCTGGCAATCATGGCGGGCATGGCCAGCGCCGCCGTTGTGACCGGCAATACCGTAGTCCTGAAACCTTCATCCGACGCGCCGACAATTGCCTACAAGTTCTTTGAGATTCTTGAAGCAGCCGGCCTGCCTGCGGGCGTGGTTAACTTCATGACTGGCTCGGGAGCAGAAGTTGGTGATGTCGTAGTAGACCACCCAAAGACGCGTTTCATTGCCTTCACTGGTTCCAAGGAAATTGGACTTCGAATCAACGAACGCGCTGCCAGGGTTCAGGAGGGTCAAATCTGGATCAAGCGCGTGGTTGCTGAGATGGGAGGCAAGGACGCGATTATCGTTGCCGACGACGCGAACCTCGATGACGCGGCGACCGGAATCGTGCAGTCAGCATTTGGTTTCCAGGGACAGAAATGCTCCGCCTGTTCCCGCGCGATTATCGACGCGCGGGTCTACGATCAGATGTTGGAAAAAATTGCCGAACGAACCGAAAAAATCAACACGGGCGATCCGAATGAGGCGGCAACCAACATGAGTGCAGTAATTAATGAAAATGCCTTCAAGACCATTACCGAATACATCGAGAAGGGCAAGCGCGAAGGTGGCAGAGTTTTAAGCGGCGGTGGGTCGGATGGGGAACAGGGCTTTTTCATCGAGCCGACTGTTATTGCTGACGTGAAGCCCGGCGCCACTATCGAACAGGAAGAAATATTCGGACCGGTGCTGGCAGTAATAAAGGCCGAGGACTACGACGACGCGCTGAAGATCGCGAACGACACGCAATATGGATTGACCGGCGCGGTTTACAGTGGCGACGAGGAAAAGCTTGAGCGGGCGCGGCGGGAATTTCACGTTGGCAACCTCTACCTCAATCGCAAATGCACGGGCGCGCTCGTGGGGGTTCATCCTTTTGGCGGCTTTAATATGTCAGGCACCGATTCGAAGGCCGGCGGCCGCGATTATCTTTTGCTGTTTATGCAAGCCAAGGTTTCAGCAGAGAAGGTAGGAGCTGCTACCAGCGCCCAGGCTCAGAAGCGGGCGGCGATTTGAAAAATTGATTGAGGGATTGCGGAAGAGCGGGGGCAAGCCCGCCTTCTGTATAGACCGAAGACATGGTGAACGGAGCCTGGAAGATTTTCCATTTTTCCATTTGACATTTTTCATTTGTCATTGCCAGGAACCGAGCATCGGTTCGCAGAACAAAACTCATAAATGACAGATGAGAAATTTTAAATGGAAAATGGAAAATCTTTGGCTTTGGTTCCGTTCAGCATGACTCCGGTCTATACAGAAGGCGGGCTTGCCCCCGCTCTTTGCAGTAGCAATCATCATGCGAATAGTTTTCATGGGCACGCCTGAGTCCGCGGTCCCGTCTTTACAGCGCTTGCTGGAAGATGGGCACGAGGTTGTCGCCGTCTGGACGCAGCCGGATAAGCCAGCGGGGCGTCACGAGAAAATGCACTCGTCGCCGGTGAAAGATTTCGCCAGCGCGCGTGGTCTGAGAGTTGAACAGCCGAACCGGATAAAGACCGACGAAGCAAAGGATTTGTTTGCTTCAGACAACGCCGATGTTGCCGTCGTTGTAGCTTACGGCCGCATTCTTCCTCCCGAGTTTCTGCGCGCCCCACATAGAGGTTGCATTAACGTACATTTCTCCTTGCTGCCGCTTTATCGCGGCGCTGCGCCGGCCAACTGGGCCATTGTGAACGGCGACAAGAAGACAGGTGTGACCACGATGTTCATCGAAGAGAGCCTTGATTCAGGTCCTGTTCTTTTGCAGCGCGAAACGTTAATAGGCGAGACGGAAACCACGCCTGAACTAATGCAACGCCTGGCCGGCATCGGTGCCGGGCTGTTGAGCGAAACTCTCGCTCAACTCGACGTAATAACGCCGCGTCCTCAGCGTGGCCGAGACGCTACCCTTGCTCCGCTACTGCGGAAAACAGACGGAATGATTAATTGGTCAAACCCGGCCGCAACCATTGAACGCTGCGTCAGAGGTTTTCAACCATGGCCCAACGCTTACACCTACCACAATTCGCATCGGCTAATCATATGGCGGGCAGCCGTAGTTGATGCGACAGGCACCGACGCGCGCGAAGGTGAAGTGATTGCTGCGCACGGGGACGATCTCCTCGTGAAGTGCGGCAATGAGACAGAGCTGCGAGTGCTTGAAGTTCAGCCGGAAGCCCGGCGCCGCATGAGCGTGAGAGACTTCCTCAACGGTGCCCACTTGAAGATTGGCGATCGCTTTGGTGAAGTTTAATCCTGTTTCGCCGGCGCGGCTGGCAGCATTTGAAATTCTGCTGCGCGTGGAAGAAGGCGCTTACGCGACGGTTCTGTTGGCTGCGAAAGAAGAGGAACTGAAACCCCTGGATCGGGCGCTCTGCCATGAGCTGGTAATGGGCGTGCTGCGCCGGCAGTTGTGGCTGGACCGGCTCATTGAGTACTACGCAAACCGCAAAGTTGCCGAACTCGATGCTGCCGTTCGCATTGTATTGAGGCTGGGTCTTTACCAGTTGCGGTTTCTTTCTCGTGTGCCTGCCTCGGCCGCTGTTAATGAGTCAGTCAACCTGGTTTACTTCGCGCGCCTGCGCTCGGCGGCTGGACTGGTTAATGCGGTTCTGCGCCGGGCGACGCGCGAGCCCGAAGCGGACCCTACCAGCAACATAAACGACGCGCTCGAACGGGTTGCTGTCTCTGTTTCACATCCCCTTTGGCTGATTGAGCGTTGGACCAAAGCATTCGGCGCCGCTGAAGCAGCAGCGTTCGCGGCGGCTAATAACGAACCGGCTCCGAACGCTTTTCGGGTGGTGAGCAGCCGCGCGCGGGAAGCTGAAGTGTGCGAAAGTTTGCGACAAGCCGGGGCGGAGTTGGTTCCCTCACAAGTCGCTAGGGGCGCCTGGCGAATAACCGGCGCTGGGAGTTTGTTAGCAGAGTTGGTTGCGGATGGAAAGGTTTATCTTCAGGACGAAGCCTCGCAGCTGGTCGCCCAGGTGCTCGAGGTCCGACCGGGCCAACGGGTACTGGATCTTTGCGCCGCGCCTGGAAGTAAGACGACTCAGATTGCCGGCCACTGGCCCAATTCCGCAGTAGAAGCCCCAATAATAGTTGCTTCAGATCTGCACGAGCACCGTCTCAGAACGGTAATTTCAGCAGCCAAATTGCAGGAATCGTCAAATATTAACTGTCTCGTGCTCGACGGTTTAAAGCCTTTGCCGCTCGCCGAAAGCGCTTTTGACCGCGTGTTGGTCGATGCCCCATGTTCCGGGACGGGCACTCTGAGGCGCAACCCCGAAATACGATGGCGCATCTCACCCGCTGACATCCTGGATTTGTCCCGGCGCCAGCAGCAACTTCTTTTCAATGCCGCGCGAGTAGTTAAACCGGGAGGGCGGCTAATCTATTCGACTTGTTCGATCGAACCCGACGAAAATGAAGACGTCGTGCGAGCGTTCCTTGAAAAGAATGAGAGTTTTGGACTAGGTCAGTTGGCGCTCGACTCGTCGTTACTGACTCCGTTGGGGGCGGCGCGAACGTGGCCCCAGCGAGACGGTACAGATGGTTTTTTCATCTGCGCGTTTGTACGAAAAGGCGAGTGATATTTGCGTTACCGCCAAAATTGGTTGCCTTGCGGGCCTGTGTAACGGATGTTAGACTTCGCCGCTTGGTTTTCGGGCTCACTGAGTAGTTCAGGGCGGGAGTTGAGGTTAGCACGTGAATACTGCCACCGGCGTACTCTCAGCACTTCGAAGGATCGGCATCGTGATCGCGATAGCGATCGTTTTTGTGTTTGGTCTCGCCACCACAGTCTATCTGTCCCTCCGCAGTCCGGAAGTTAAGGTTCCCGAGGTTGTGGGCAAGGATCGTTTCGAAGCGGAGCGCGTGTTGGGCGAGGCGGGCTTGAATTTTCGCGTTCGCGCTACCAGGCCGAGCAGTCAAATGAAGGCCGACACGGTTTTGTTCCAGTTGCCACGCGGGGGTGAGGTAGTCAAGGTCGGCCAGACCGTGGCCATGGACATTAGCCGGACGGTAAAAGAGGGAGAAACTTCTGAAGTTGTCGCTCCGGAAAAAACACTTGAAGAGAGACCGTCGACCCAGGACACAAGCGAAGATGTCTCGGTGAACGAAAACAAACCCAAGCGCAACAAAAACACTAATAAGAACGCAAACGATAACGCGAACACCAACACCGGAAATCACAACACGAACCTGTCTGCTAACAAGAACGCCAATACCGGAAATACGAATAGCGCTACTAATCTGAATTCAAACAGGCCAGCAGTGAATGGCAATACCAACGCGAATCGAAGCGTCAACCAAAACGAAAACGTGCGTCCAGCAGTGGTGAAGCCTTCGCCTACTGCCAAACCCAGCCGGGAGAATCCCTGAGCTTTCGGATTTGATTGAATGATTTGCCGGGCATTGGAATGGTCACGTGATGACGAATGGCAAGACAATTGATATCGCCCCCTCGATCTTGTCGGCCGATTTTTCCCGTCTAAGCGAGCAGATAGAGGCAGTTGAGCGCGGTGGGGCAACGATCCTGCATGTGGATGTAATGGATGGGCATTTCGTTCCCAACCTGACGGTTGGGTTGCCCGTCGTTAAGTCGATTGCACAGGCGACAGAGTTGCCGATAGATGCCCACTTAATGATCTCCGAGCCGGGCAGGTATGCACAGCAGTTTGTCGAGGCGGGCGCCAAAATGGTTTCGGTGCATGTGGAAGCAGATGCCCATCTGCATCGAACATTGGCTTCGATAAAGGCAGCAGGGGCCCAGGCCGGAGTCGTACTCAACCCGGCGACGCCCGTTGAGAGTTTGGGGGAGGCGTTGCTGTTCGCCGATTATGTGCTCGTGATGTCAGTAAACCCGGGTTTTGGGGGACAGAAGTTCATACAAACCTCGGTCGACAAAGTGAGACGCCTGAGACGCATGATCGAGGAGCGCAAACTCGACACACGAATTGAGATTGACGGCGGTATCGACCTGAAGAATATTGCATCCGTAGTAGCCGCGGGTGCGGAGATTATCGTAGCTGGTTCTGCGATTTTTGGTGCGGTCGATCCCGAAGCGGCCGTAAGAGGGCTACGCGAAGCAACCGTGCAATGGGTTTAATGATTTGGATTTCCGATTCCCAATTGACTTCTCGACGCCGGATCAGTCCGGCGTGAAGTGATCATGAGAAAATCGGCAATCTGTGTTAGACAGCAAGTTTTGGAGGTTCTAGTTATGCATTCTCGCTTCAGCGCTCATGTAGTAGTTTCCATGGCGCTCATTTTGGCTCTGGCCTTTACCGCGCTGGCACAGGGCGGTAGCGCACAGAGCGAGCTGGCGCCGCTGCAACGTCTTGATTTGATGCGATCAAAGCTCGATTTTATGCGGCGCTCACTGACTAGCGCTCTCTCCTCAATGGAGCCAAAGAGCGCCCAAAGCGAGAAAGAGAAGAAGGACCCTGACGATCCGCGCGAGAGGCTTCGCGGCCTGGACAAAGAAGTAGGATCAATACTTTCCGAGGTTAACGAGGTACGCGGTAAACAAGAGCGCTCCGAACGTTATGATCCCACGATTCTCGAGCGGCTGGAAACTTCCGTTGCCGAGCTTAATAATCGCGTGCAAGCGGGACTACAGGCGACTGCGAGCGCGCGAACCGCGGCGATAGGTGCCGCGCCTGCTAAAAAGAAAAAGAAGGGCCGTTTCTTTGGTCTTCTGGGTGGCGGCGGCGACGATAAGTTGGAGGAGTTGACCGGCACAGTAGCTCCGGGACGTGATCGCGTACTCTTCGAGGAAGCCGCTAAAGAAGTAAGAAAAGGAAACCACGAGACCGGCCGCCTTCTCTTTACCACAATCATAAACACTTATCCTGATTCTGGGTTTTTGCCGCTGGCAAAACTTGCGATTGCTGATTCTTTCTATTTAGAAGGGACAACCGCCTCCCTGGTTCAAGCGGCGCAGGCCTATTTAGACTGGCTTACGTTTTTCCCGACTGATCCGCTCGCCGATGATGCAATGCTCAAAGTGGCGGAAGCCGAAATGAGACAGATGGGTCTCTCGGATCGCGATATAACCCATGCGCGCAAAGCCGAACAGCGTTTGAAGTCGCTCTTACAGCAATATCCGCAGACCAATCTTCGCCCCATCGTGGAAGATCGTCTGCGTGAAGCGCAGGAAAGTTTGGCGATGCACGGTTATCAGATCGGAACTTTTTATTTAGAAGCTCGCTATAAACCGGGCAAAGGCGGCCTCAAAGGAGCACAGTCTCGCTTCAAGGAAGTGATTGACAAGTATCCAAACTTCTCGTTGAGAGATGAGGTGCTCTACAAGTTGGCTTTCACTTATCAGCAAGAGGAGGAGCCGGACGAAGCCGCCAAATATTACCAGGACATGCTGCGCAATTTTCCCAACAGCGTCTATGCCGAAAAGGCGAGAGAGCAGTTGAGCATCATCGGTGTGCCGGTTCCTGATCCCGATCCTTCTCGGAAGAACATGGCGCCTCCGGAGCGCCCCGGCTTCATGGGAAGCTTGATGAAGGAAGTTTTGGGACGAGCTGACGTTACCGTCAACACGAATGGCATATTGATTAGCAAGGACAAGAAAGAGGACAAGAGTGATTTGATCGACGAGGCACTGAAATACAATGGGCTGCTGCCTTCTAACGTGACGCCTATAGCGCC
>DASXQM010000306.1:0-53940 GCA_036507195.1 Pyrinomonadaceae bacterium
AACATCGGCCGCAGGAATTGTGTGTTTCCGTCAACGGTTATATTCAAGGCGCCCAAAGAGTCGCGTCGGAAGTTAGCGAACTCGACCTAAGCGCTAATCTGGCTGAAGACGTGAATTTCGTCGAGGTCTTCAGCGAGCAGGGCATTCGTCTATTGCTGCTGAATGCCGAAGAGCCGCCGCCGAGTGGCGCTGATACGCAGAAGTCGCGCGCCGAACTAAGTGATGGCCGCACCTTAGAATTGACTTTGCAGTTTCGCAGTTCGTGGCCGAATCTGCATCTGGTCTATTCCGATCCGACGTTTAAAGCGGTCGAAGCGCTTGACGCGGCGGCATTAGAACACTTGGACCCAACGGATGGTGCGATTCCGACCCGTTCTTTCTTCGCCTCAAGTTTGGCCACCAAGAGTAATAACTTCGCCGGGTTACTTTTCCGCCTGCGAAACGACGTCTTTGGTTCAGGCTTCTTCTTGCGGCCCGGAGTAGTCACGGCTCTGTTGGGGCTAATTGCGATCGCTGTGGTGATCTCGCTTCACGTAAGGCGTCCTCCCTTATCTAAGGTTTCACCTGCGACGCTGTTCGCTCAATCGATCGCTGCAGAAAACGCTCTCGGCGCCCGCGCCGATCAAGTCGTGCATCGCACGATTAGTCTCGAAGAATCGGCAATAGTGACCGGATCGTCACCGCAACTTCTCTCTCGTCGCAAGATTGATCTCTGGCAGAACGGCGCTCAGGCAGTTGACGCGCTTCGGGTCTATGACCAGCAAAATCAATTAGTAAATGGCCAGTGGAGCCGAGCCGGTTCATCGCGCGTGCTGCTTCATCATGGCGCAAAAGTGCAGCCCGCAGCCGACCGGCAGATTTCTGAGTCGTCAATTCGCTTCGAAGATATATGGCAGGTAGTGCCTTCCGCCCAACTCTTCGCGAACCTTCTGGAACATGATGACAAGGCCTCAGCGACAGAGACCTCAACCGAATACACGATTAATTATCAGCGAGGCGTCGACGGTGATGGATTGCAGCGCGCGACGCTGGTCTTGAATCGGCCTGAGCTGCGGGCCGTAAGACAAACTTTGCGGATAAAGCAAGGCAATGAGGTTCGCGAATATAGCTTCAGTGAATCGAGTTTCGAAGTGCGGCCGGTTGGCGCAGTCGCGCCATCAGTCTTTGAACCCGATCCTGAGCTGCTTTCTTCAGCGAAACCTGAAACCGGAAACGCGAAAATCGAAACTGAGACTTCGCCGTTACCCGTTACGCCAATTTCCCCTTCGGCTTCAGCCGATCTGGAAGTCGAAGTCGTCAGTCAGCTGAACCAAGTCAATGCTTTTCTCGGAGAGCAGATAAAGGTCGAGCGTACGCCCGAGGGCCGGCTCAGCGTCAAGGGAATTGTCGAGACAGACGAACGCAAGGGCGAGTTGCTCCAAGCGCTCAGTTCGTTTCGGTCGAATCCTGCCGTCAAGATTGAGATCGCAACCGTAGCCGAAGTCTTAAAACGCCAGCGGCAATCGTCATCCGCGTCAGCCGCCACTAGCGAGGTCGCCAGTGGGAAAGGTGAATCGCCCGTTGAGTCCGAGCTGCGACCATACTTTTCCAAAAGAGGAATTCCAGCAGAGCAACTCAACCAGGAGATCCAACGCTTCAGCAGCCGAGCGCTGAGTCATTCTTTTCAGGCGCGGCGGCACGCCTTGGCGCTCAAACAGATCGCCGAAAGATTCTCTTTGGAAGATCTGCGCAGCCTCGATCCGCAGGCCAAGGCCAAATGGCAGGCGATGCTCGCTCAGCATGCGCGTGCCTTGCAGCAAGAGACTGCCGCGTTACGTCGGGAATTGGAGTCGGCGTTTCCACCTTTAGGAACGGCCAAGACGGGTGGGGCCGATATCAGCAGCGATGAAGCGCTGGTGCGTGCTTCGCAGCAACTCTTTGCCGTTGCCGTCGATAACGATGAAAAGATCCGTCGCTCATTTGCTGTCTATGCCGGCGCCTCAGGCGTGGTGCCTGTGAAGACAGCTCAATTTTGGCAATCGCTCGGCAACGCCGAAAGGATCGCGCAAGCAATCCAGAACCGCCAGCCGTAGCCTTATTGTTAGTGTGTTTTTGATCTGCATAAATCCGGGTTTTATCTGCGGCTGATTTTCTGATCTGATTTCTTTGGAGGATTGCATCATGACTAGCCCCGTTTCCAAAACACTTCGAGCTTTGTTCTTGCTCTTCGCCTTTTCCGCTTTACCCTTTGCCGTCGCTCACGCCCAAAGCACGAGTGCGACGCTCAGTGGCACGGTGACGGATCAGAACGGCGCTGCGATTCCGGGCGCGACGATCACAATTCTGAACACCGCGACATCATTGCAGCGCCAAGCGACGACAAACGATGAAGGTTATTTCGTGGTTCCACTATTGTCTCCCGGGACATACACGGTAAGCGCGAGGCGTGACGGTTTCGCTCCGCTCGACATTCATGTAACTCTAAACGTCGGAGATCAGAAGGCGCTGCAGATTCAATTGAAGGCTGGCGATGTCAACGCGACCGTCACGGTTGATTCGAGCGCGGAGTTAGTGAGAACTGATTCCGCCGTCGCCACGGTGGTGGATCGTCAGTTCGTTGCGAACATCCCACTCAATGGTCGAAGTTTTCAATCGCTGATCAATCTCACGCCTGGCGTCGTTGTGCCTATCGGAGCTCCTGCATTTGGAGGGGAAATTGGGGGGCAATTCAGTGTGAATGGTCAGCGAGCGTCGAGCAATGCATTCATGGTTGACGGTGTGAGTGCAAATGTGGGGTCTTCCGCGGTTCAGAATCCTGGACCACAAACAGGAGGTAATTTGCCGGGGCTTACCACACTAGGGACTACGCAGAGCCTTGTTTCGGTTGATGCGATGCAGGAGTTTAAGGTGCAGACCTCAGGCTATGCTGCCGAATACGGACGACAACCTGGTGGGCAGATATCGATTCAAACGCGCTCCGGAACTAGTCAGTTCCACGGCAACTTATTCGATTACCTACGCAATGATGTTTTTGACGCCAACAACTGGTTCTTAAACGCCAGAAGGCAGCCAAAACCGCCATTGCGGCAGAATGATTTTGGGGGCACCTTCAGCGGTCCGCTCTTTTTGCCGAGATTCGGGGAAGGAGGCGGTAGGTGGTACAACGGTCGCGATAAGACCTTCTTCTTTTTCTCTTATGAGGGTCTGAGATTGCGTCAGCCGAAATTCGCGCTCACGAATGTTCCAACCAGATGTTTGCGTGGGCTGGGAAGTTGTCAAGCGGGTCAAAGCGCAGCTGCCGTTGGTATTCAGCCCTTTCTGAAGTCGTTGCCGTTACCTAATGGGAGAGATCTGGGTAATGGATTTGCTGAATTCGCGTCCGGCTACTCCGATCCGTCCAGTTTGAACGCCACAAGTATTCGCATTGATCACGCGATTTCATCGAAGGTTAACGTATTCGGAAGATATAATTACTCACCTTCCAGCACAGATGCTCGAAGCACATTTAATCTCAGTAGTATCAGCGGCAGTGAGGCTGTGATTGCCACCATTACGCTTGGTGCAAATGTCATATTTACTGCTCGCAGCGCTAATGAATTTAGATTCAATTACAGTCGGAATGATGCTAGAACGAATACTCGACCTGACCCTTTCGGCGGCAGCGAACGGTTGGATGGAAGTCTTATTTGCCTACCACAGTACTGCAAGCCTCAAAGCGCTGGGAATGTTCAATTCGTATTACCTGGGGTGAGTGCCATATCGATGGGGGTTGCGAGCAGCATTGGTTATCAGCGTCAGTTTAATGTTGTGGATGGCTTTACTTACACGAAGGGGACGCATCATCTAAAATTTGGCGGAGATTACAGGCAGTTGCTTCCCGAGCGTGCCTCATTTGTCTACAGAGTGTCTGCATCTTTCACCACCTTCAACGGTGTACTCACGGGCGTGGCATCCAGTGCTGTTGCCCGTGCGAGTGTCCCGACTCAGCCCGTTTACACAAGCTTTTCTGCCTATGCTCAGGACACGTGGAACGTCTCGCAAAGATTAGTGCTGGACGTTGGCGTGAGATGGGAATTAAACCCCGCTCCGCATCTTGCAGGGAGTGACCAGGAGTTGGCGGTTACACAAGTGCGCGATCTTTCCACCATGAAGTTTGCGCCCTCCGGAACGCCCCTTTGGAAGACGACATACGGCAATTTTGCGCCCCGGGCGGGCGTGGCCTATTTCCTTTCGCGCGATGCCGGGCGCGAAACGATATTGCGTGGTGGATTTGGCGTCTTCTACGACAGCGGCAACGATATGGGATCCGTACAAGTGGTCTTCCACCCATTTACTGTAGCTAAGAATTTCACAAATGTCGTTTTTCCGCTGTCGCCTGCACTCTTTGCTCCGCCAACCGTACCTGGTTCTTTGGCGCCGCCCGTTCCAGCAACGATCTTTATTGACCCTACCCTTAAGCTGCCTTACACGCTGCAGTGGAATGTGGCATTGGAGCGGTCACTGGGGCGAGAGCAGGCGCTCACGGTGTCTTACGTGGGCGCCGTTGGCAGGCGATTGCTGCAATCGAGAAATGTAAGCCTTCAGTTAATCAACCCGAATTTTACGAGCGGCACTGTGGTAACCAACCTTGCAACTTCTGACTATCATGCGCTTCAAGCGCAATTTCGTCGTCGTCTCTCGCGCGGCTTGCAAGCGTTGGTTTCTTACACCTGGTCGCACTCGATCGATGAGGATTCGCGGAGCTTTGGCAGCGTTGCAGGTATTTCAGCTCAGCGCGGCAATTCGGAATTCGATTTTCGTCACGTTTTTGGAGCGGCACTGACTTACGAGATTCCGGTGCGTGAGAGGAAAGGTCTTGGGTACCAGCTCCTGCGCGGATGGGCAGCCGACGCTAACTTTCATGCGCAGTCAGCGTATCCCTTCGATATCGTTAGTTCTACGTTAATCGATCCAGTTGACGGCAGTCGGATCGCGATCAGGCCTAACGTAATTTCTGGCGTGCCTTTCTATTTAAAGGATCCCACAGCACCTGGTAGCCGCGTCGTTAACAATATTGCGCCAACAGCGAGTCAGGTGGCAGCTGCCGGCTGTGGCCCCGTGAGCGCATCGACGCCTGCAAAAGGCGCCTTTTGCACTCCCCTTCCTGGTAAACAGGGCAATCTAGGTCGCAACGTGTTAAGAGGATTTCCAGCGTGGCAGTTGGACTTTGCTTTGCGACGGCGGATCAAACTTAGCGAAAAAACGGCGCTTCAATTTCGCGCTGAGGCCTTCAACATTTTCAATCACCCAAACTTTGCCGCGATATCGACCAGCTTGTCAGCCGCGAATTTTGGTCAGGCTACGAACACGGTAGATCAGACTCTGAATGGCATCAACGCGCTGTATCAGATCGGAGGAGCTCGTTCCATGCAGTTCGCGCTGAAGTTTGAGTTTTAAGGGCCCTACGGAATCCCAGAAACCAACTCGCCACCAACAACATCGCATGAAGATTCCTGTCGGTTCGAGAGATGAGGGTCCCCCATCGCTTACCGGAATAGAATCGGAAAACTGGAAGAAAATTATGCTGACTGTTAACAGGAAATCTACAAAGACAATGCTGCTGACGATAGGACAGATAATTGTCATAGCTGGAGTAGTGCGCGCTCAGAACGGTAACTCTAATGTTCCGCTAGTAGTAGGACCAAACGTGCAGATAAGCCAGGCATATTCAAATTTAGAACATGGGGAGAATCTTACGGCCGCCAGTCCGGAGAATTCTGGTCAGCTTTTGAGCTGTGCCGTGATCTTTCGTCCGGACAGTTTGAGATTCTCTGATCAGTACTGTTATGCCTCGTTCGATAGTGGTAAGAGTTGGCAACCGAGCGTGAAGATTGAAGACGGTGTTATTAATAGTGATCCGGCCGTCATCTATGGACAGGGAAATGATGCTTACTCTGTGACTTTGTTTGAACCTTCCAGCCAAATGGATCTGGAGGCGCTTGGGCATACAGATACGACGGCAGCCTGGGCTACAGTTGTCTACAAATCTATAGACAGCGGTCGGACTTTCAAGGAGTCGGCACGATTCGAGTTTATTGATCGGCCTTACATGACAATCGATCGGTCTAAGGGTAGATATGCAGGTCGCCTCTATATTGTGGGGAAGGAGCGGGTCTCGGGGATTTCAGGGGCGAGTATCTGGAGCATGAAGCTTTTTCACTCCGATGATGGTGGCAAGACATTTCAGGGCCCGACTGTAATTGCGGGTCCCGTTCCGCCGAATGGCGTGGTTGCTTCGTTCGGCTGCCAGGTGCTCTCTGATGGAAGCCTCGTAATATTGTTTTCAGCCAGGAGACAAGCCACTCCTCAGGGATCAACCGAGAGCGGACCCGATTCTGAATTGTATGTAATTAGATCAAGGGATGGTGGCCAGACCTTTAGCAGACCCCAAAAGGTTGGTGATAGGCGTTACGGAAGTGGAGAAGGCGGATTCGCCGCGGATACGGCGAGCAGTCTGTTCAGGGATAGGTTATACGCCGTCTGGCCAAACAATACTGCGAATGGCAGGGCGGTCTTGTTCGCATATTCCGCTGATCGAGGGAATTCATGGTCCAAGCCAGCGACAATCAATGACGATCGACCCGAGGAGTCAGACAAGCCTGGGGTGAACCACATGCTTCCTGCGGTAGCGGTAAACAAACACGGAGCTGTGCTGGTGGCTTGGTATGATCGCCGAAACGCTAAGGACGATCTGGGTTGGCAGCTACGCGCGGCAGCTTCGCTGGACGGAGGCGAGACCTTTTCTCCCAGTATTCCCGTTGCCGAAGTAGCTACTAAATATTCACGCGATTACTGGAGGCTTTGGCTTACGGATTTGACCGCCCACGGAACAATGACTTTTGGCATACGGCTTTGGCGTAGTGGACGTTTTGCAGGCGATACGAGTGGGTTGGCAGCGGACACGGATGGCATCTTTCATCCAACCTGGATAGACAACCGTACTGGAGTCCCGCAACTCTGGACCGCAGCTGTTCGCATTAAAGGAATGGTTGCGCGGCACGGTGGCGGCGGTCTCGAGGACTTTGAGGATATTTCCAAACAGGCGATGGTTAAGTTGTCCGATCCGACGTTCGATCAGACTACGGGTTTACTCAAAGTAACTGCGCAGCTGCAGAACGTCTCGAAAGACATATTGAAGGGACCGGTGAAAATTCGAGTACTCAAGATTGTCCCGGCACTTGGAGTAGCGCAAATCACCAATGCAGATAACGGGCAAAGCGATGCTGGGGCAGTCTGGGATTTCAGTTCAGTAATTCCTAAAGAAGGGCTTGCGCCAATGACAATGTCTGAGGCAAAAACTTTGACGTTTCGGATCACGGATTTACGCCAGGTTAGCAATCGGCCCGGTCAGGTTCGTGATGAACTCTTTACCTGGGACGTGCGCATTTATGCTCGGGGACAAAAATGATGTGACGACGCAGAGGCTCATCAATGAGGCGCGAACGAAATTGGGTAAATATTTTTTCTCCCATCTAAGAATATTAGCCTTCATTCTTGTCCTCGTTTCTCCTCAACCGAGTTTTACTCAAAATCAATATGAACCGAAGCGGTTCGATGTTGTAGTCGTCGGTGGCACCACAGGAGGAATTATGGCTGCCGTCGCTGCGGCGCGTCGTCATCATTCGGTTGTGCTGATTGAACGGACGAGTCATGTTGGGGGGGTAGCGGCTAGTGGACTCGGAGCCACTGACATCGAGACGCGTGGCGCGACGGGCGGCCTCTTCCTCGAATTCATTAATCGCATCCGCAACTACTATGTGAAGAATTACGGCGCGGAATCGCCGCAGGTTAAGGCAAGTCGGGATGGGTATCATTTTGAGCCTTCAGTTGCGGAGAGAGTTTTTGTCCAACTCTTAGCCGAACATCCACAGATCACAGTGCTCTTGATGCGGCAATTCGACGCGTTGCCGGAGAACGTCAAACTAGAGAGTGGAAGGCTAACTGAAATAAAAGTTCTCAACCGTGAGAGGGAGACGACAGAGATCATACAAGGTCAAGTATTTATCGACGCGACCTACGAAGGCGACCTCGCGGCCGCTGCTGGTGCACCTTACCGAGTAGGACGTGAAGGCTATGACGAGCTCAAAGAACCGATGGCAGGCCAACTCTACAAACAATGGAAAGGCCCGATCGGGTCCGGCTCAACTGGTCTTGGAGATAACGCGCTACAAGCCTACAACTACCGGTTGGCGTTGACGCGAGATAAGAACAACCTCACGCCGATCACTAAACCAGGCCGCTATAACCGAGACGAGTATTTCTCGCTCATTGAGGATCTCAAGCAGAATCTGACACCAGCTCCAAAAGACAGACCACGACCTGAATTGGAGTTCTCCGGCATCGGGCGCGTAGTTAATATGGTCGAACTGCCGAACGGCAAAACGGACGCGAACAATCAACACGCGAGCTTCCTGTCAACCGATCTGCCGGAGGAAAACTGGCCTTGGCCCACGGCTTCATGGAAGTGGCGAGACCGTTTTGCTCAGAGACTCAAGGATTACACGTTGGGCCTACTTTGGTTCTGCCAGAATGATCCTGATTTACCTGAGGATTTCAGAGACCGAGCTAAAGAATGGGGTCTGGCTAAAGACGAATACACAGACAATGACAATTTCCCTCGTCAGGTTTACGTGCGCGAAGGTAGGCGCATTATCGGGCAGCATCTCTTTACCGCGCTCGACGCGCTGCCTCAAGCAGGAAGAAATGGTCGTCCGACAATCTATGCGAACAGCATCACTGCGAGTCATTACTCGCTTGACTCGCACGCTGTGCGCAAGCGTGAACCTGGCCGCGTGAATCTCGAAGGATTCTTCAGTTATCCGACCAGACCTTACACAGTGCCGTATGGAGTAATCGTGCCGACAAAAGTCGACGGATTACTTGTCCCTGTAGCCGTATCAGGCACGCATGTTGGCTTCAGCACACTTCGAATGGAGCCCTGCTGGATGGCCTTGGGCCAGGCGGCTGGTCTGGCGGCAGGTCTCAGTATTGAAGACAGCGTACCCGTCAGGAAAGTCAGCATCAAGAAGCTCCAACAGGAACTGCTAAAACAAAAAGCGGTGCTGATGTACTTCGATGATGTCTCCGCCGCAGATACGGCTTTTGAAGCTGTGGAGTATTTTGGACTGCGAGGTCTGTTGCCTAAATGGAGTGCACGACTCAACGAACTCGTTGCTACATCAGACACGGCCAGATGGATTGCCAAAGCCGGTGTCCATCGGCCAGCGGCTTACCGGCAAGGAGTTACTACACGTGGTGAATTGCTTCAGCTCCTTTACCAGAAAGTAACAAACAGACCCTCGAGCCGCGTCGGCCTAACTATACGCCACTAATAGAAGGTGAGAATAAGTGAGAATAAGATTGAGAAGTGCCCAGTTGATTGTTGTCTGTATCTTGTTAGGCTGCACCAGCTCCCGTGGGCAGATGATCGACCCGGCAATCGATCGTCCTGATGAACCCTTCAGTTATTTCAGCAAACCTACAGACGTAATTGGTGTAATGGATGCGCCACAGGGCACTCTGATTACACCGGAAGGTTATTTGTACACCGGGTTTGGTGAACTAATGTTTTTCACTGGTAATCCGGCTGAACCGGTTAATCAGCGGGTGAAGACATTAAGAAGAGGTTTTCTTCCAATCGTTGAATACAGCTTTGAAAGACACCATGTGATTTATTCAATCGTGATGTTCGCGGCGACTCTCGACGGCACCCCTCAGGGAACGTTGGTTAATTTCATCCGGGTGCGGATTCGCAATACCACCCATGACCAGCGCACCGCCTTCTTTTCGGTCGCCACGCGGCATCAGAACGAGGTAAACACTGAACATGGCGTTGGCGATAACCGGTTTCCACGCCCCGCAACTGCTAAGCGATTGTCCGGCTACTCACAATCCGGCGAGGAGTTCGATCCAGCATGGACCTATGGCTTTACTAACAACGCGTTCGTGCGTGACGGCAAAGTAATGTATCTGTTTCCGTCAGATACAAAGATGAAGCGAATGTTCACGCTCAAGACGTTTAGTTTTGACAACAACAATTCGTTGGCAGAACGTCACCTCAAAGTGCAACCCGCAACTCCAGTAGGAGTTGTGCAATATGAGATTACCCTGCGAAATGGAGAAGAGAGGCTATTGGATTTTCGGATGCCCTATGAACCATTGCCGGTAAACGATCCTCGTGCCGCGTCCTTGCGTGCAGCCTCTTTTGTTGAGTTTCTCGGACGTACCGAGAGGTTCTGGGGTGATGTGTACGCTAACGGTATCGACATCTTTGTGCCTGAGAGAGAAGCCACTGAGACGTTCAAGGCCAGTTTAGTTTATGACCTGATTGCGCGTGACAAGGTAGGCGACGACTACATTCAGAATGTAAACAAGTTTAACTATCACGCTTTCTGGCTCCGTGATGCCTCTTACATTGTGCGAATGTACGACATCTCAGGATACCCAAAGTATGCGCGTCAGGCACTTGACTTCTTCGCGAGATGGCAGAACCCGGATGGAAATTTTGTTTCCCAAAAAGGGCAATTCGATGCCTGGGGGCAGACGCTCTGGGCCTATGGCCAACACTACCGGCTTACAAGAGACAAAGAATTCGCCGCCAGGGTTTATCCGGCAGTTCAGAAAGCGGTCGCGTGGCTGAAAGCAGCGCGCTGTACTGACCCTCTTCGGTTGATGCCGGTGACGACGCCTGGGGACAACGAACACATCACCGGCCATGTGACGGGGTACAACTTCGATGCCTTAGCAGGATTGAAAAACGCAATAGTGCTAGCCGAAGCGTTAGGAAAGGACGATGACGCAAGAGATTATCGTCATGAGTACGATGATTACAAAAATGCTTTGTTGCTCGCGCTAAATCACATTACCTCTTTAACTGGCGGATACATACCACCGGCGCTCGACGAGCGCCCGGTTCTCGACACGGACTTGCCCTTCCAGGTACCGGAACGCGGTAACGATTGGGGGAATATGGAGTCAGTCTATCCGGAGATGATTCTCGATCCTTGGGATCCGATGGTGACGGCGACGCTTGCTACTACTCGAGCGAAATACAGAGAAGGCATCATGACCTATGGCGGAGGACTCTGGCTCCATTCCTACCTGGGCATGATGAACACTGAGACTGAGTTGATCCGAGGCGAGCAGGAGAAAGTAATTGAAGACTTCTACGCGTTACTGCTGCATACGAGTTCAACTCATGCGGGCTTCGAGCACCGTATCGAGCCCTGGGGCAGTAGGGACTTCGGGCTAAACCTTGCGCCTCACGGTTGGTTTGCGGCGAAATTACGTATCCTGATGCGAGACATGCTGGTCCGAGAACAGGGAAATGATCTGCATTTGTTGTCGGCGGTCTCGCCCGAATGGATCCGGGTTGGAGAACAGATAATCGTACGTCGAGCGCCTACTGAATTCGGTGAGCTGAATTACTCAATCAAATTTCTACGTGGCAAGGCAGAACTCACAATAGCCAATCGACTGACGGAAATGCCGCGGAAGATTCCGCTTCACATTCCCTGGTTTATGAGAGTGAAATCGGTTCGGGCAGATGGGATGCCACTGGTGGCACAAGCTGGAGTCGTCAATCTACCGTCCACAGTCCGTCGAGTAGAAATAGGTTGGACCAGATCGTCGCTTGTGAAGCAACTCAGTTACGAGCACGCCGTTAAAGACTATAAAGCTGAGTACAAGAGACGCTATGAGAGATTCCTGAGGACAGGAGAATCCGGACGCTAAATGACTGTGCATCGAAGACATTTCGTCAAAGGACTCTTGGGACTCCTTGGCATTCTTCCGCGCTTGGCCACATCTTTCGGCTCAACATGTGCGATCGCTCAAACGAAAGTCGAAACAATCAAGGCGCTTACAAGCCTGTCAAATCCTTCCATTCGGTACAAGGTTCCAGGCTCACCGTTTACTGTACTAACCAAAGACGCAATTGACGCAGTGGTGGTAGACAATCGTGCAGTCACCGGCGAGGTCCTTCAGGCTCACCGTGCCGGCTACAGCGGCATAGCATTGCTCCGGCACCGCGAGCAACAGCGAAACATCTTTGTCCCAGATTACTCTGGGCTGAATTTTGAGCATATCCACGACGGAACACTGCAGGCTGACGATGTACTGTTTGAGCCACGGCGTGCGCCGATGGAGTTACGCGTTATCAACGATCACCGGATTGAACTCTATCAATTACCGACACCACATTGGAAACTTGAAAGCGCTACCCGATATGAACTCATGGAGCGCGGGGCGATTGAGATGAGCTTTGAGTGCATTCCGCATGCAGCCAATTATGCAAACGGTTATATAGGACTCTTTTGGGCTAGCTACATCGATCAGCCGGAGTCAGTGGACATTCATTTTCTAGGTCCGGAGGGTTGGATTCGGGGTATTTCGCCGACCCGTGGTGAGAAGGCAGTCCATCGCGCGATCCATGATGATCGGGAATTTGCTTTTGAGGCCGCTTTTGCGAAACGACTTACCCTGCCATTTAGCTTTAGTGAACACCGGTATCGAGAGCCGTGGTACTTTGGTATCCGGCGCGGAATGGCGCTGGCATTTATCTTTCGTAGCCGGGACATGATCCGGCTAACTCAAGCACCTAGTGGCGCCGGGATAGGCAATCCGGCATGGGATTTTCAATATTTCATCGAAGCCCCGGAAGTCGGCAAGCGCTATCAGATGGTAATGCGCGCATTGTATTTGCCATACAAGTCTCACGAACAGGTTCAAAGAGCGGTCGGGCCGCATCTTCGCGCACTTGATAAGCACTCACAATAGCTGATGGGCGGCAAGAATTCTCATTGGCGTCTAGATATCAGATTAGCGGTGCCGGAGCGTCATGTATAAATGGGGCAATGTTCGGGAATGACGCTCGTGCTCAGCTATTAAAGGTTGCATAAGCACAATTAAATTGCCGTAAGCAGGTAGCTGTGCTATTTCTGTTCCAGCACTGAGTGTTGAAGCTGAGAAGGACAAGAATTGGGATGAAAAGTCACGGTCAAACCAATATCGTGAAGGGATTGCTTCGAAAGCATTCATCCATGAGTCTGGATCGCGCTCTGGGGGCGTGGTCCTTGTCGCTTAGCATCGTGGTCATAGTAATTAGCGTCCTCGTAGTCCTGCCTCAGAGCAGCGGATGACGACCACGGTGCAAACCGAGCTGGCCACAAACGAGGCCGTCATCCAGAAAAAGGATGACGGCCTCAATTTTTAGTTAGGCAGATATTTTCCATTTGGCATTTTTCATTTTGGCGGAAACCATGACAGCACTAGCAGCAACAGAATTGAAATCAACGGCAACGGTCAAGGAATTTAGCGATCCGATACCGCAGCAGATGTATGGAGCTCGCATTCTACTGGAGTCACTTGTGCTCGAAGGGGTGGACACGATCTTTGGATATCCCGGCGGTGCGGTACTGCATATCTATGATGAATTGCTCGGCATGCACGATCGGCTACGACATGTGCTCGCCCGACACGAACAGGGCGCCGTCCACATGGCTGAAGGTTATGCCAAAGCCACTGCAAGAGTGGGAGTCGTCCTCGTCACCTCGGGACCAGGGGCGACGAACGCGGTCACAGGGATTGCGAACGCCTTCATGGATTCGACTCCGCTGGTTGTCATCACAGGCCAAGTGCCGCGGAAGATGATTGGCACAGACGCATTTCAGGAAGTCGATACCGTCGGTATCACGCGTCCTTGCACGAAATACAACTACCTGGTTCGTGAAGTGGACGAACTGGCCGACATTATCCATGAAGCCTTCCACCTCGCGAGCACCGGACGGCCTGGTCCAGTGTTAGTCGATATCCCTAAGGATGTGACCGCCGAGCTTGCTGAGTTCTCACATTCGCGAGCGGTTCGCTTGCGTGGCTACCGGCACCAAACGGAGGCGAGCGAAGCGCAGATCGAGGAAGCAGTTCACCGCATCCGCAACGCGCGCCGGCCGATCCTTTATGTTGGCGGCGGTGTGATTCATGCCAATGCTTCGAAGGAACTCCTTGAGTTAGCTGAGCAGCTCAACCTTCCGGTGACGCCCACGCTTATGGGGTTAGGTTGTTTTCCGTCGGGCCATCGTCTCTCGCTGGGCATGTTGGGAATGCACGGAACGTATTGGGCCAACGTGGCCATCTCCGAAGCCGATCTGATCGTTGCAGTGGGTGTTCGCTTTGATGACCGGGTCACGGGCGCTCTCGAGAAGTTTGCTCCGCAGGCTGAGGTCATTCATGTCGATATCGATCCCTCTTCAGTGAGTAAAAATGTGCGCGCGCATCTTCCTGTAGTCGGGGACGCAAAAAGTGTATTGCGCCAGATGCTTAAGCGGCTGGATTCGATGACTAGAGATGGAGCCCTCCCTCACGGTCGGGCTAGTGCCCCGTCAGCGAGACTCGCTCCATGGTGGGAACAGATCGGCGAGTGGAAGAAGTTCGCGCCGCTCAGTTACCAGAATTCGGATCAGGTAATAAAGCCGCAATCACTTTGTCAGGAATTGCATCGACTGACCAATGGTGACGCGATCATTGCCACCGATGTGGGTCAACATCAGATGTGGCTGGCTCAATACTACGGCTTCAATGGACCACGTCAGTCGATCACCTCGGGCGGGCTGGGCGCGATGGGTTTCGGATTTCCGGCGGCACTTGGCGCACAGCTCGCCTATCCCGATCGACAAGTCATCGCATTTGTGGGGGACGGCGGTTTTCAAATGACGGCCCAGGAATTGGCCACGGCGGTTCAATACCGCACCAACACCAAGATTATTGTCATGAACAATAACTATCTGGGCATGGTGCGCCAGTGGCAGGAGATCTTCTATGACAAGAATTATTCAGCCGTGGATATGGAATCGACGCCGGATTTCGTCAAGTTGGCGGAAGCCTATGGGGCCACTGGTTTGAGAGCGACGCAGCCCGCGGAATTAAGCTCGGTATTGGAGCAGGGATTGAGGACGCCAGGTGTGGTAGTGATGGATATCGTGGTATCGGCTGAAGAAAGTGTTTACCCGATGATTCCGCCCGGGGCCGGTTTGAAAGAGATGGTGCTCGGGTGAGACATACGCTCTCCATCCTGGTTGAGAATCGCTTTGGCGAACTGGCGCGCATTGTGGGCCTCTTCAGCGCGCGCGGTTACAACATCGAAAGCTTGACAGTGGCTGAAACTCTGGATTCCCAGGTCTCGCGGGTGACGCTGGTGACTAGCGGCGATGACCACACGGTAGAGCAAATGGTCAAACAGTTAGATAAGCAGGTGCGCGTCCTTTCAGTTACGGACCTCACTGCCTTGGATCACATCGAACTCGAGCTGGTTCTGATTCACGTTAGGGTTGGGGGCGATGAGCGGCGCCAGGTGCTGAATCTGGTGGATATGTTTCCTGCCCGCGTAATCGATTTTTCCGAAAACGCGCTGACCATCGAAGCTACCGGAGATCGTTTGAAAGTCAAAGCCCTGCTGGATCAGTTGACTCCGTTTGGCATTCACGAAGTGGTGCGTGCGGGCACGCTGGCAATTCCCAGATTGCCGGCAGCCAAGGTAAGAGACGATCTGGTGCAATCGTTCGCGACTATTTAGTAGAGAAGCGCAGGAGAGAATTTTATGGAGGTCTATTACGACAAAGATGCCGATCTTGAATTGCTCAAGACAAAAAAGATTGCGGTCATTGGTTATGGCAGTCAAGGGCACGCGCACGCTAATAACCTAAAAGACTCAGGCTGCGATGTGGTCGTCGGGTTGCGGCCGGGAAGTCCCTCGCGACAGAAGGCCGAAGCGGCCGGTCTGGAAGTGCTGAATGCCGCGGACGCCGCCATGGTGGCGAATGTGGTCATGATGTTAGTGCCGGACGAGTTGGCCGCCGGAGTTTATCAGAATGATATTCAGCCAAACCTTCGACCCGGAGACTATCTCGCTTTCGCGCACGGCTTTTCGATTCATTCTAAGAAGATCTTGGCGCCCGAAAATGTGAACGTGTTCATGGTGGCTCCCAAAGCGCCGGGGCATCTGGAACGGCATGAGTTCACCCAGGGACGTGGGGTCCCGTGTCTTATCGCGGTCCATCAGGACCCGAGCGGCGACACGCGAGACGTGGCCTTGGCATACGCATCGGCGATTGGCGGCGGACGTGCGGGCATTCTCGAGACCAGTTTCAAAGAAGAAACGGAAACGGATTTGTTCGGTGAACAAGCTGTGCTGTGTGGAGGGCTGACCTCGCTTATCCAGGCAGGCTTTGAGACCTTGGTGGAAGCTGGTTATGCGCCGGAGATGGCTTACTTCGAATGTCTTCATGAACTCAAGTTGATTGTCGATCTGATCTACGAAGGCGGAATTGGGAACATGCGGTATTCCGTTTCGAACACCGCAGAGTATGGCGAACTAACTCGTGGACCAATAGTGATCGACGACTCCACTCGTCAGGCCATGCGACGAATTCTGCGCGATATCCAATCGGGAAAGTTTGCTGATGAATGGATGAGCGAGTGCGAAGCCGGTAAGCCTCGCTTTGAACAATTAGAGTCGGCCGGAGCTGCTCACAGTATTGAAACCGTGGGTCAGCGGTTACGCGAGATGATGCCCTGGCTCAAAGGCAATCAACTCGTGGACAAGGCCAGGAATTGAAGCACTAAAGGGTTAATAAGAAATGCAATTTTACGACTGGAATAGCATGGAGCCGGCCGAGGTTAATTCAGCTTACTTGAGAAAGGTGGCGAACGGCGAAAACGTCACAGTCGCCCGCGTCGAAGTAAATCGCGGCTCGATTACGCAAGTACACCAACATGAGAATGAGGAAGTGATTGTGGTCCTGGAAGGTGCTTGGCGTTTTCAGCTTCCTGGTGGCCCTGTGACGATAGGAGTGAACCAAATGCTGATGATCCCGCCCGGCGTAGCGCATTCTTCCGAAGCGCTGGAAGATACCATAGCTCTGGATATCTGTGCGCCGGGACGAAAGGATTGGATCGATGGCGCGGACCAGTTCCTCCACGATGATCCCGATCAATCACTTTGGGCGGTGTGAGTGTTTTCCAGAATACGAGGTGACTAGTGGGTTTTGAGCAGAGCAAATGGGTTTGGATGAATGGGGAGATGATCCCGTGGCACAAGGCCACGGTCCATGTGTCAGCGCATGGTCTCCACTATGGCAGTGGCGTCTTTGAAGGTATCCGCTGTTACGAAACCGAGGATGGCCCGGCAGTGTTTCGGCTCAACGATCATCTAGCGCGGCTATTAGCTTCAGCCGCAGTCTACGGAATGGAAATACCGTTTTCCCAAGACGAGTTGGCGCGCGCGGTCCGTGAGGTGATCGAACGGAGCGAATTCAGCAGTTGCTACGTGCGACCCGTCTGCTTTTACGGCAGCGAAAGTTTGGCCCTGCATCCGCGCAACTGTCCGGTTGAAGTCGCGATCTTCGCGTGGCCATGGGCACCATATCTCGGCACTGAAGGGCTCGAACAGGGCATCCGGTTAACGGTGTCGCCCTGGCGAAAATTCCATTCGGACATGTTGCCCACAACGGCGAAGGCCTGTGGTCAATACCTAAACTCAATTTTAGCCATTCGTGACGCGGCGGCGCGCGGTTTCGATGAAGCGCTCTTGCTTGATCGCGACGGTTATATTGCCGAAGGGTCGGGCGAGAACCTTTTCATCGTGCGGGAGGGTAAGGTATTCACTAACGATCAGCAAGACTCGATCCTGCTCGGCGTCACCCGTGACTCGGTAATTCAGATTGCCCGCGATCTGGGCTACACCGTGGAAATTGCCGCTCTGCGACTAAAGCATCTCCAGGCAGCCGACGAAGCGTTTCTGACCGGGACGGCGGCGGAGGTGACACCTGTGCGTGAGCTCGATGGGATGGAAATCGGAAATGGCGGGCCGGGAGCAATCACGGGGAAGATTCAGAAGAATTTCTTTGCCGCAGTCGCCGGCCGGGATGAACGATACCGGCACTGGCTTGACTTTGTTCGGGAACTTGAGGAAATGGCGGTCTAAGGATCATGGAACTCATGCAACTGGAGATGTTTGTGGCGGTGGTTGAGGAAGGTAGTGTACACAGGGCTGCCGACAAGGTATGTCGCACCCAGCCAGCCATCAGCATTGCCTTGCGCAAACTGGAGAACGAGATCGGTGCGCCCCTTTTCGATCGTTCGCAACGCTATGATTATCACCTCACGCCCGCCGGTGAGCTGCTCTATTCGTATGCGACGCGGATGGTAGCGATGCGTAACGAGGCGGCTGGCGCGCTGCGCGATCTCGCTCATCTGCGGCGCGGCGCGGTGCGCATCGGCGCCAACGAGAGTACGAGCGTTTATCTCCTGCCGCGCCTCACCCAGGCATTTCACGATAAGCACCCGGAGATTAAGATTGAAGTCGCCTGCGCGCACTCGGAAGAATTGCTCTCGCAGATGCAGGCGCGGCGGCTGGACCTGGCGCTGCTGGCCCATCTTCCCGAGAACCACCAAGTTGAAGCGCGGCTCATCAGGCGCGATGAACTGGTCGTGATTGTCAGTCCTGGGCATCGTCTGGCGCTGGCTCCGACGGTTCGGGTTCAGGATCTGGAGAGAGAATCGATTATCACCGAAGGCGAGCCCTCTTCGGTGCACGAGAAGGTGGTCGATGCCTTTCACAATCATCAAACCCCGCTGAACATTCAGATCAAAAGCGCCACCATCGAAACCATCAAGCAGATGGTGGCTACTAACGTAGGCGTGGGATTCGTTCCCCGCATGTGCGTCGATCGTGAAGTTGCCCGCCGCGAGCTGGTCATCGTACCGGTGGAAGGCCTCCACCTGGAGCGTTCTCTCTGGGTGGTAAGGCCGCGTTCGGATGCTCACTCGCACGCAGCCATGGCGTTCATGAGAGTGATTAACTCGATGGCCAAAGAAGTTGAGGCACTGGCCGCCGACAATCAATCTTCGTCATCGTCAAGAGTCGAGGTTGTGGATTTCAAGGTCAGAAAGCGTGGCTGATCAACGTGCTGCTGATTGCCTGAATACTGAGAAGGAGATCGACGCTTGGGAATTCAAATGAAACAATAACGCTCGACGACGTGCAGCGCGCCCGCCAGCAAATCTGTTCTTTCGTCAAACGCACCCCACTCGTACGTAACCAGACCCTAAGCAAGATGCTGGGAACGAACGTTTACCTCAAGCTCGAAATGCTGCAGCGAACTGGAGCATTCAAAGTTCGTGGCGCTTTCAACAAGATGCTGTCGATGGTCAACCGCGACGCTGAGGAATTTGGAGTAGTCGCCGCGAGCGGTGGAAACCACGCTCAAGCCGTAGCCTGCGCTGCTCAACAATTGGGCCTCAGGGCGTTGGTGTTGATGCCTGAGTTTACGCCGCGCAATTATGTTGATGCCACTCGCAGGTATGGCGCTGAGGTGCTGTTAACGCCGACACTGGCTGATGCTTTCCGCAGCATCCCAAGTTACGAAGCTCAAGGGTGGCGGTACATTCATCCTTTTGATGATCCGCTGGTGATTGCCGGGCAGGGTACTATCGGTTTAGAGATCCTGGATGATCTGCCTGAAGTAACCGATGTAATTGTGAGTATCGGTGGCGGTGGTCTCGTCGGCGGCGTATCGGCTATCAAATCTCTCAAGCCGCAAGTTCGCATCTGGGGTGTAGAGACTGAAGGTGCGGATAGCATGGCCCAGGCTCTGGCTGCGAAGCGCGTCGTCGAGTTGCCGCGCGTAACTTCGATTGCCCGCACGCTTGGGGCTCCGGCCGTATCTGAATTGACTCTTGGATTGGCTCAAGAATATCTCGAAGGTGTCACCGTGGTCTCAGACACGGAAGCGCTTTTAGCACTGCGGCTGATGTTGGAACGGACGAAGATCGTCACCGAGCCTGCAGCTTCCTGTACGCTCGCAGCAGCCCATCGACTGAAGGATGAGTTCACCTCCGACCATCATGTGGTTCTGATTCTCTGTGGCGGAAACCTGGCCCTCGACGATGTGTTTCAAACTAAGCCGGCAGCTCATGTTGAATTAGCAGCCGGCGGCAATGGTCGAAATCAATTGGCCATCTCTCCGCAACTGTTCTGAATAACGTATCCACGACCCCTGAAACAAAATGCCACACAACACCCGTAGCAGCGAGATCACCGCCGGTATCGAGCGCACACCCAATCGCGCGATGTTGCGGGCGGTCGGCTTTCGCGATGAAGATTTCAATAAGCCAATTATCGGCTTGGCCAATGGCTACAGCACCATCACTCCTTGCAACGCCGGATTAGATGATCTGGCGCGGCGCGCGGTCGCCGCTTTGCGTGAAGAGGCAACAATGCCGCAAGTGTTCGGGACCATCACGGTGAGCGATGGCATTTCAATGGGCACGGAAGGCATGAAGTATTCGCTGGTCTCACGGGAAGTGATCGCTGATTCCATTGAGACTGTTTGCCAGGCGCAGCGAATGGATGGTTTGCTGGCTCTCGGCGGCTGCGACAAGAATATGCCGGGGGCGATGATCGCGATTGCCCGCTTGAACATACCCGCCATTTTCGTCTATGGCGGAACGATTAAGCCTGGCCGCTATCATGGCGGAGATTTGACTGTGGTGAGCGCCTTTGAAGCTGTGGGCCAATTCTGCGCGCACAAGATCACTGAGGTGGAACTGCTTGAGGTGGAGAGAAACGCCTGTCCGGGTGCTGGTTCCTGCGGCGGGATGTACACGGCCAACACTATGTCGGCCGCGATCGAAGCTATGGGCATGAGTCTTCCTTACTCCGCAACCATGGCGGCAGAAGACACTGAGAAGGCTTTTGATGTGGCGCGATCGGCAAAAGTGTTGGCGCACGCAGTGCGTCAACAGATCCTCCCGCGGAAGATTCTCACGCGGAAAGCTTTTGAGAATGCCATCAGCGTAGTGATGGCCGTGGGCGGGTCAACCAACGCCGTGCTGCATCTGCTGGCGATTGCGCACGCGGCCGAAGTGCCACTTGCGTTGGATGACTTTGAAACCATTCGCGCGCGGGTGCCGGTGCTGTGCGATCTAAAGCCTTCGGGAAAATATGTAACTACCGATCTCCATAAGGCGGGTGGTATCCCACAGGTGATGCGCCTGCTGCTCGATCATGACTTGCTGCATGGGGATGCGCTGACAATCACCGGACAGACAATATCCGAAGTGCTCAAGGAGGCACCGGCAACGCCGCCCAGAGATCAGGAAGTGATTCGACGCTGGGAAGATCCGGTTTACCCCCAAGGGCATCTTGCGATTCTGAGAGGTAACCTCGCGCCAGAGGGCGCGGTGGCCAAGATCAGCGGCGTGAAGAAAAGACTCATCACTGGCCCGGCGCGCGTATTCGATTCGGAAGAAGACAGTCTTGAAGCAATTCTCGCGGGTCGAATCAACGCGGGTGATGTGGTCGTTATTCGTTACGAAGGTCCGAAAGGCGGACCGGGTATGCGAGAAATGTTGGCTCCGACTTCGGCAATCATCGGCGCAGGTCTGGGCGATTCGGTAGCGCTTGTTACCGACGGCCGATTCTCCGGTGGCACTTATGGAATGGTGGTTGGCCACGTGGCGCCCGAAGCTGCTGTGGGTGGACCGATTGCGCTGGTGCAAGAAGGTGACGCCATCACCGTCGATGCCGACCGGCGCTCGCTGCAACTGGACGTCGGCGCTACAGAGCTTGCGCGCCGCCGCGCGGAGTGGCGGGCACGCATTCCACGTTATACTGCCGGAGTGCTGGCGAAATACTCCAGGCTGGTATCTAGTAGTAGCACCGGCGCGGTTACGGATGGGTAAACCGAAGCCGTTTCCGGGGACGAGGCTTTAATGGAATTTATGCCACGTTAAGCGAAATAGCGTTGACAGGCTTGTTCCCATTTTTCTATAGTCGCCTTGGGCTAGGACAATCAGGTAGCCATTACATGAGCAGCGCGAACATTTGGTTTTATTATTTCAGCTTTACGTACCGCTACTTCTCCACGCAGGGGAAGGCGGGCCGAGGAAGCTTGAAGTGCGCTGCAAAGGATAGCAGTTCGATGAGCTAACGAAAGCGCCAAAAGGTTTCAACGAGAGCCAGCCGCGACCCCTGAATCAGGTCGCGGCTGGTTTTCTTTTTGCGCGCTTTAGTCCAACAAACCCGCATGGGGAGGACCGGGAAATGAGCATTGAGGATTGGCGAACCGAAATCGACGATATTGACGATCAACTCATACGGCTGCTCAACACGCGAGCGCGGCTGGCGGCAAAGATCGGCGGACTTAAACAAAAAGCTGGCTTACCGCTGAATGACACAGAGCGCGAGCAGCATGTAATAGCCAGGATGCAGACGAATAATCCCGGGCCACTCGATGACCATGCGGTCAGCAAACTCTTTCAGTGCATCATCCGCGAATCGCGCCGCGTCGAGTCCGCCGTGGTGAACAATCAAACCCAGGTTGAGAGCGTGACGAAATGAATGATGCAAAGAGAAATATGCGAGTCGCCTTTCAGGGAGAGCGCGGTGCCTTTAGCGAAGAGGCTGTGCTGAAACTCTTAGGCGAAGAGATTGAGCTAGTGCCGCGCTCTACTTTCGATTCGCTGTTCCTGAGCATCCATAAGGGAGTGGCGGATCGGATTCTGACGCCGCTGGAGAATACGCTCGCCGGTTCGGTGCATCGTTCTTACGATCTCTTGCTGGAAAGCTCTCTAGTGATCACAGCCGAGGTCATCATTCCCATCGTTCATCATCTAATTGGGTGCCCCAATACGACGTTTGATTCGATCAGATCGGTTGAGTCTCATCCCGTGGCCCTGGCTCAGTGCGAACGATTCTTCAGCGGTCATTCTCATATTAAACGAGTTGTTAGCGAGGACACGGCTGGCAGTGTGCGCTCCGTCATTGAGAGTAACGATCCCACGCGCGCGGCAATAGCAGGTGAGCGTGCCGCAACCGTCTATGGCGGTACGATTTTGCAGCGCCACCTTGAGGATGACCCTCACAACTACACACGCTTTGTTCTGCTCGAACCGAAATCAGACCGCCAACGCGAAGGAGACAAGCTCTCCCTGGTGCTCGAACTGTCACACCGGCCCTCGGCTTTGCATCACGCGCTGGCTCCTTTTGCTCATCGTGACATCAATCTTTTGAAGATCGAAAGCCGGCCCATTAAGGGAAGTCCCTGGCAGTATCGCTTCTATCTCGACTTGCAGGCATCAATCAGCGATTCAAAAGTCGGCAGCGCGCTACGGGAACTTGAACGATGCGTGGAAAAGGTACGGATTCTGGGCTGTTACCCATCCGACGCGTCCAAAACTTCAGATAACGGACACGAGGATCGTCCATCAATAGAGGTCACCGATTTATTAGTCTAAGGAGTGAGAACGAAATGATTATCAATATGAAATCTGACGCAACCGAAGAGGAGATACGACACGTGATCGAACGAATCGAAGAGTGCGGCTACCACGCCCACGTGATATATGGAACTGAGCGCACCGTAATCGGCGCGGTGGGCAGCGGCCGGCGCAATGAAGTTGAAGCATTGCAAGCGGCGCCCGGCGTCGAAGCGATCGTCGAGATAGCTCATCCATTTAAGCTGGTGAGTCGCCAGTTAAGGCGGGCCCGCACGGTCGTTGACGTCTGCGGCGTCCGGATCGGCGACGATGAGCCGGTGGTGATGGCTGGCCCGTGCTCCGTTGAGTCCCGCGAGCAATTACTCGAAACCGCTCACGCCGTGCGAGCAGCGGGTGCACAAATACTTCGAGGCGGCGCCTACAAGCCTCGGACTTCGCCTTATGACTTCCAGGGGCTCGGTGTCGAAGCGCTTCAATTCCTGAGTGAAGCCCGACAGGAAACCGGTCTGCCAGTAGTGACCGAGGTTATGAGTACGGAAGACATCGACATCGTGGCTGATTATGCAGACATGCTTCAGGTCGGCGCGCGAAACATGCAGAACTTTTCGCTGCTGCGCCGGCTGGCGGCCACTTCCAAGCCGATTCTGCTAAAACGCGGACCATCCGCGACCATAAGAGAATGGCTCTTGGCGGCGGAGTACCTGTTGTCCGGCGGAAACTCCCAGGTTGTCCTCTGTGAGCGTGGCATCAAGACCTTTGAAACCGAAACGCGCAACACTTTGGATCTGGCTGCCGTGGCCCTCGTGAAGGAGTTGTCTCACCTGCCGGTCATTGCCGATCCATCGCACGGAACGGGCAGACGAAGTCTGATTCCGGCGATGTCACGCGCGGCGTTGGGAGCGGGCGCGGATGGCTTGATGATTGAAGTTCATCCTTGTCCAGAGCGGGCGTTGTCCGATGGACCGCAGTCGATGGATCTGCCGGGCTTTGCCGAGATGATGCAGGGACTGAGTACGCTCATACCCGTGCCGGAGGCGGCGTGAGCACACTCAGGTTCACCACCGCAGGCGAATCGCATGGGCGCGCGCTGGTGGCAATCTTGGAGGGTTTGCCAGCGGGCTTCTCCGTCGATGCAGAGCAAATCAATAAGGAGTTAGTCAGGCGTCAGCAGGGTTATGGTCGTGGGGGCCGGATGAAGATAGAGCACGATTCAGCTCAAATCCTGAGCGGCGTTCGCCACGGTTTGACCCTCGGCTCTCCGATCGCGCTGCTAATTGAAAACAAAGACTGGGCTAACTGGACTGAGGTGATGTCAGTTACACCTGTAGATCTTCAGGAAGAGAAATCAAGAAGGCTTCAACGGCCGCGTCCTGGTCATGCGGATCTGGCCGGAGGACTAAAGTTCAACACTCGCGATCTGCGCAACATTCTGGAACGAGCTTCGGCGCGAGAGACTGCGGCCCGGGTCGCCTGTGGGGCCTTAGCGAAACAGTTGTTAAAGGAATTCGATGTCGAGATTCGTAGTCACGTCGTCCAGCTCGGTGGAGTTCCGAAAGTGCCATTGGAGATTTGCTGGGAGGCAATCGATGAGATTCCTCATGCTTCTCCTTTGCGATGTGCCGACGACTTAGCTCAGGGAAGAATGATCGCGCTGATCGATAAATGCAAGAAAGACGGAAACACGTTGGGTGGAGTCTTTGAAGTTGTTGCTCGCGGATTAGTCCCAGGTTTGGGATCACATACGTCATGGGATGGGAAACTCGATGGACAATTGGCACAAGCAATGATGTCGGTCCCGGCAGTCAAGGCAGTGGCAATCGGAGCCGGCGTGGAGGCTGTTGCGCTGCCGGGGTCCGAAGTACATGACGAGATCGACTACGACCAGGCAGCCGGTCGATTTCAGCGGCCAACGAATCGCGCGGGTGGGCTCGAAGGCGGAATCACCAATGGTGAGGAGTTACGGGTTCGTGGTTACTTAAAACCAATCTCAACTCTGCGTCGTGCCTTACGTTCGGTGAATATCGATACAAAACAAACAGAGTCAGCGGCCTTTGAGCGCTCCGACATAACCGCAGTTCCAGCGGCCGGGATTATTGGTGAAGCAATGATGGCGCTGGTGCTCGCCCAGGCGATGCGCGAGAAATTTGGTGGCGACAGTCTAAGTGAAATGTGCCGTAACTTCCAAGGCTATCGAACGCAATTGAGAGAGTACTAATGTCTGTACCGATGACACAAAAGAGTAGTGAGTCACGCGCGCAAGTCTGCGTATCTCTTTGCGCAACTTCGATCGATCAGCTAAAGAATGAGATCGATCGGACTAAATCGTACGCTGACTTGATTGAACTGCGGCTGGATTGTTTGCCCGATTCAGAACTTATTTACGCAGTTGGCAGCGGCCTCCTGAGAACAATTAGCAGTCCCGTCATTCTCACGTTGCGTTCGACTGAACAGGGTGGTCACTGTTGCTGGAGTCAAAGCAAACGGTTGGAATTCTGGCTCAAGCATTTCGCACCAAACAGCCACAACACACATCTCTCAGACATAGAACTGGACTTAGCAGTTCTACTTCTGAAGAGCCAGCGACCCGAGACCGCCGCGATCGATTGGAGCCGGGTTATCTGCTCGTACCATGACTTCGAAGGATCGCCTGCGAATCTCGAAGCCATCTACGAGCGAATGGCAGCACTTCCCGCGCGCGTCCTGAAAATCGCGGTTAGAGCACATCAAATTACCGACACGGTTCCGGTATTCAAGCTGCTCGAGCGCGCGCGGCGTGAAGGGCGAGAACTAATTGCCATCGCAATGGGAGAGGCCGGCCTGGTCACCCGCATTCTGGGTCCTGCACGCGGTGCGCTTCTTACCTTTGGTGCCTCCGATCCAAGTCGAGCAACTGCGCCGGGACAGATCACTTGCAAAGAGCTGACCAGGACCTATCGCCTCCGGTGTATCAGCCTGAGCACCCAGATCATGGGTGTTGTCGGCGCGCCCGTAACGCAATCGATATCTCCGCAGATACACAACGCGGCTTTCGAGGCGCTCGGGATTGATGCTGTCTATCTTCCTTTCGAAGTAACAAATCTCGAGGAGTTCATCCGACGCATGATCCGACCGAGCACGCGGGAACTTGATTGGAGACTGCGTGGGCTGAGTATCACTGCCCCGCATAAGACGAGAATTCTTGAAGTACTGGATTGGGTGGATGACGCAGCCCGAGAAATCGGCTCCGTCAATACCATCGTGGTGCATGACAACTTACTTTGCGGTTACAACACAGATGCCCAAGCTGCGGTGGCTCCACTGAGAGGGATGAACCTGCGCGGAGCTCATGTTGCGGTGATTGGGACAGGCGGAGCGGCTCGCGCACTGCTTTGGAGTTTAAGGAAAGAGAAAGCGGTGGTGACGGTTTTCTCCCGCAGTCTGCCTGGCGCAACCTCTCTAGCAGAGGAGTTCGGCGCTCACGCGCAACCTCTCCCGAAGGCTTCTTTTGATGGCTTCGAACTGGTCATTAATGCGATGCCCTTAGGAATGCGCGGACCACTTATTGATGAGACACCGGCCACGGCCGATCAACTGCGAGGTGCAAAGACCGCATACGATCTGGTCTACCACCCTGCTGACACGCGATTTCTTGGCGAGGCGCGAGCAGCAGGTTGTCAGATCATAGGCGGACTTGCGATGTTCCTGGCCCAAGCAGCAGAGCAATTTCGTTTGTGGACCGGCCGAGAGGCGCCGCTCCAAGTAATGACGCAAGCAGCCGCACTTGCCCTTAAAGATCGTCACCTGGCCTTTACGGCCACCTCAAGCAAATGAACACTGCCCCACTCGTCGTTCGTGACCATATCCGTGTAGTGCCCGCGAAACGGATTCACGGGGAGGTCCGCCTGCCCGGAGACAAATCCATCTCGCACCGTGCGGCGATACTAACGGCGCTGGCGCATAAGGGAACGTCGCGCATCACCAACTTCTCAACGAGCGAGGACTGCGAATCGACACTTCGTTGTCTGGAGCAACTGGGAGTGAACGTAAAACGTGAAACACCAACAACTGTGTGCATTGCAGGAGTTGGCCCAAGAGGATTCAGTCCGCCAAGCGAATCACTCAACTGCGGCAACAGTGGCTCAACAATGCGGATGCTCGCCGGCGCTTTGGCTGGGTACGATGTCATCGCGTCTCTAACCGGTGACAAATCCCTGCTCGCGCGTCCGATGAAACGGATCGTCGAGCCACTCAACCAAATGGGCGCCCATGTTCAAGCGACGATGGATTGTGCACCGTTGACTGTCCTGGGTCACCACCCGCTAAGAGGAATCCATTACGAAATGCCAATAGCCAGTGCGCAGGTTAAATCGGCGATTCTCCTCGCCGGGCTCAATGCCATTGGTCGAACCGAAGTCGTCGAGCCCAACCCGACCCGCGATCACACTGAACGATTACTACGCTGGTTTGGCGTCGTTGTTAATTCAGAGACCATCGGACCCACTGACAAGACGCGAACAACAATTGAAGGACCTTGTGCCTTCGAAGCGCGCGATATCGCAGTGCCCGGCGACATATCTTCCGCGGCATTTTTCATCGCTGCAGCCGCTCTCTTACCTGGCTCGGAACTTCAGATCACAAACGTCGGTCTCAATCCCACCCGCACCCGTTTCCTCTTGGTTCTTCAGCTCCTGGGCGCTCTCATCGAGATCCGTAATCTCCGCGATGAATGCAATGAGAGAATCGGGGACGTTCATGTCAGAGGGCGTTCCGAATTAGAACCACAAAAGCCGCATGCAAACTTGATTCGCGGCTCTCTGATTCCACAGTTAATTGACGAGCTGCCGATCCTGGCCGTGCTGGGAACACGTGTCCGAGATGGCATTAAGATTTACGACGCGAAAGAACTGCGAGTGAAAGAATCCGATCGAATAGCGACGACCGTCAGAAATCTGCGAGCAATGGGTGCCGAGGTGGAAGAGTTCGAAGACGGGTTAACCGTAAATGGCCCTTGTCAACTGCAGGGCGCAGCCTTGGATTCTTTCGGCGATCATCGTATCGCAATGGCTTTTACCGTCGCCGCGCTCATAGCAACTGGCGTCTCTGAAATCAAAGACGCCGATTGCGTGCGAGTCTCATGTCCCGAGTTCTTCAAATTAGTGGAATCAGTGTGCATACGGTGAAGGGATCTAATCACATTGTGATCACCGGCTTCATGGCCTCCGGTAAGACTTCAGTAGCCCGCGCTCTCGCGCCACGGCTCAACATGTCGATGATTGATCTTGACGAAGTTGTTTTTCAGCGGGCGCAGCGCTCGATCGCCGAAATCATTGCGCAGTATGGCGAGGAATATTTCCGCCTCTTGGAGACGAGTGTCCTCGAACAAACCCTGGGAGATAAGAATCCAAACGTCGTGGCACTTGGCGGTGGGACCTGGGTTGAAAACAGGAACTGCAAACTGATCACTTTACGAGGATGCACGACTGTTTGGCTCGATGTTCCGTTTGAGCTGTGCTGGCAGAGAATCAAGGAAGCGGGTCCAGGGGCACGTCCCCTCGCTCGCAATTACCACCAGACGTTTAAGCTGTACGTCGAACGCCAGCCTGCTTACGCCCAGGCAATGATTCGAATTGGTGGGGACCATCATAAGACTGCCTCGGAACTGGCTAATGAGATAGCCGAAAGGTACAAGGACGATAGGTGAACAGATGAATCCTTGTCTTTGGCATCGTGTGACGATTGTGGGTTGCGGCCTGATAGGCTGCTCATTCGCGCTCGCTCTCAAAAAGAACAAACTTTGTGAATCAATTGCCGGATGGGATTCAGAACCAGAGGTCCTCGATCAAGCTCTCAAGGCCGGCATCATAGACGAGATCGATACCTGCCTCGCTCCCGGCTCAACTACTGAAGCTGAGTCGGACTTGATCTATCTGGCGATGCCGGTGCGCTCGATCATCAGGTTTCTCCAGAACGAAGGGTCGCGCGTCAAGCGGGGCGCCGTGATCACGGATGCGGGCAGCACGAAAGTCGAAGTCTGCGCTGCCGCCGCGAACCTCACGCCAGGGAGGCACTTCATCGGCGGACATCCCATTGCGGGAAGCCATGAGTCAGGTTTGTCCCACGCGCGCGCCGATCTCTTCGAAGGTGCTCCTTACGTTTTGATGCAACAGCAACCAGATGAGGGCAACACTTTCGCGAAGGTCGAGCAAACTATCGCAGGCATTGGATCGCAGGTTTATCGAATGAGAGTCGCACAACATGATCAGGTCATGTCATCGCTCAGTCACTTGCCTCAACTAGTTTCCGTAACGCTGAGCGCAACAGCGCGCAAGCAACTCGGCAGCGACTTTTTCTTTAAGCTCTCCGGAAGTGGCTATCGAGACATGACTAGACTGGCAGAGAGTTCTTGGGCGATGTGGGAGGACATCCTGAGAACGAATGCCGAACCGATTGCCGACGCGCTCGATTCCTTTGGTGGACGAATTGCGGCAGTGAGCAAGGAGTTGCGGGAACTAAAGACAGATCCCCATCGGAGTCTGTTAGAAGTTAGGCGTCTCTTTGAAACTTCGAAATGAGGGCGGGATCAGTGTCATTTGAGCAAACCAAGTGGGTATGGATGAATGGACAGTGTGTTCCCTGGACTGAAGCGAACATTCACGTCTCGGCTTACACGCTTCACTATGGTCGAGGTGTATTCGAAGGTCTGCGCTGCTACCAAACTGTTAGTGGGCCCGCGTTGTTTCGTGTCGATTCCCATCTCGATCGTTTCCACGCGTCGGCTCGCACCTACCGGATTGAGATTCCCTACACTTCGGGGCAACTCATTGACGCGATCTGTGAGGTCATCCGCCGTAATGAATTCGAAAGTTGTTATGTGCGACCTATCTGTTATCTGGGAAGCAAGAATTTAGGAATTCGGGCAACCTGTCCCGTCGAGGTTGCTATTCTAGCCTGGCCTTGGGAAACGCTCCTTGGCGATGAAGGCAAAGAGGGCGGTGTGCGCGTGACGGTGTCACCTTGGGTTAAATTCAATTCCCGGATGATCCCGACGACTGCCAAAGCCTGCGGCCAATACCTGAATTCCATACTCGCCGTCGGTGACGCCTTAGATCGTGGCTTCGAAGAAGCTTTGCTCCTGGATGGGGACGGGTTCATCGCCGAAGGATCTGGTGAAAATATCTTCCTGGTCAAAAACGGCCAGATCGTCACCAACGATGAACGACACTCAATCCTGCTCGGCGTTACCAGAGACGCCGTGATCAAAATCGCCAGCGACCTCGGCTACGATGTCGAAATGCGCGCCATCAGCTTGGACGACCTGCTCGACGCAGATGAAGCATTCTTTACCGGCACTGCCGCTGAAGTGGTGCCCATTCGTGAAGTTGATGGTTCAACTATAGGCCAAGGTGGACGCGGTCCGGTCACAAAGAAGATTCAGAATATTTTCTCGCTTGCCACGAACGGGGGCGACGAACGGTACCATGATTGGCTCCATCACGTTTACTCATGAGCACGCACTGAGATTCCGCACTGTAAGAAAGCTGCCATCTGCTGGCCAAACTCATGACAGACCAGAAAGAGTCCAAATGTGTTCGCGTCCGATTAAAAAAGCCATGCGCTCAATACGACATCATCATCGGAAGCGGAAGCCTGGATTGCATCGGTAATAAAACTCGCACCGTACTGGGTGATGCGGCCCGGCGTATCGTAGTGATTTCCAATCGCAAGGTGTTGGGGCTCTACGGGAGCCGAGTAACTTCGAGTCTTCGCAAGAGTGGCTTCAAAGTCGAAAACTTCTCCATCGGCGACGGTGAACGCCATAAGTCTTTTCGCACCTTGCAACGAGTACTCTTTTTTCTCGCCAATCTACGTCTCGAAAGAAGCGACGCGATCGTAGCTCTCGGTGGCGGCGTAGTGGGTGACGTCGCCGGCTTGGCTGCCGCTCTGTACATGCGCGGCATCGCTTTCATCCAGGTTCCAACTACCCTGCTGGCCCAGATCGACGCGTCAGTTGGCGGTAAGACGGCCGTCAATCTTTCGCAGGGAAAGAACTTGGTTGGAGCTTTTCATCAACCACGCGCGGTCATCATTGACATCGACGTGTTGGCAACTTTACCAAAGCGCGAGTTGACTTCCGGCTGGTGTGAGGCGATCAAGCAAGGCGCAGTCGGGAGTCGCTCACTGTTTGATCGAACCCGCCGTGTGCTTGCTGATGGCTCATATCGCGCCAAATCCGAAGAGCAACTAGTCTTTTTAATCGCCGCTCAATGCCGATTCAAAGCCAAGATCGTTGCCGGAGATGAAGGCGAGAACCTTCAGCGAACCGACCGCACTTCCCGACGGGTTCTCAATTTTGGCCATACCGTCGGGCATGCCTTGGAACTGGTCACGGGTTATCGGCGCTTTCGACATGGCGAGGCCGTTGGGGTCGGAATGCTGGTCGCTGGCGAAATCTCTCTGCGTAGTGGATTGTTGAAAGAGTCTGAGTTTCAAGCGTTAGACGATACGATCCGTCTGGCAGGACAACTGCCGCGGACAAGCGATCTTGACTACTCAACAATCCTAAACGCGGCAGCAGGAGATAAGAAGTCCGTGAAGGGGTCGATTCAATGGGTCTTGCTGGAGCGGATCGGTCGCGCCTGTATAGTGGACGCACCGGACATCCCTCAGCGTGTCCTAAATGATTCTGTTCGGTCTGTCCGGCAACGAGCTAGATAAGATTCTCCTCTTGGTGTTTCCGGAATGCCTGGGAAGAGAGGTGGCTAGCCCCACGTTTTTCTGCAAAACTTTACAGAACTAGCGGCGCACGCTGACAACACCTGGTCTAACCCGTTTTTCCCCAAGCCGCTGAATCCCTTCCAACAATCCTTTCCCAGGAATAAACTCAAAAAAGGCGCGACTGGTAATGTTTCATTAGCCTTTTCCATTCGTCATATAGTCAGACACATGTTTGTAACAAGCGTTAAGTCCAGCTAAACCAGATGCTCAAGCTTTTAAGATCTGCCAGCCCTGAAGACCTGTTCGTCGAGCGCTATCAAATACTGATGCGCTGGTCGCTGTCTTTGACCGGCAACGACCGGGCGCAGGCCGAGGATCTGGTTCACGATGCTTTTATTCAATTCACGGTCAGAAGATCAGAACTTGGAGCGATTGAGAATACGGATGCTTATCTCAATCGCATGCTGCGCAATATGTATCTCTCACAAGTTCGCCGCTCGGCCTTAATTCAGGACTCTCCATTCTCGATTGCCAACTTTGACTCCGCTGAGATTGGGCTACGCACCAGCGACGCCCGTGAGCGCGTTGATGTGCAGGATGAGCTGCGGCAGATTTGCCAGTACGCCTGCGCGCGCAAAGAAGGATCGAAGGCCGGATGCGTTCTGATTCTCAGATTTTTCCATAGTTACTATCCGAGTGAGATTGCGCAGGTTCTGCGCACGTCGCGGAAAGCGGTTGATAGATACCTTCTAATCGCGCGCCGCGAATCCAAGCTCTATCTGAAAGATCCTAACGCGCTTCGTTTCACTTCTGAGAATTCGCCCACGAATATTTCGCGACTTGGGTATGTCAGGTCGGCGGGCGAGCTGTTGACAGAACTGCGCAACACAATCTTCGCCGCTCGGAAGAGTGAATGTCTCAATCGTGAGGAGCTGAAGCGGTTGTACATGGCTAAGACAAATGAGTCTATCGATGTTTCGGTGTTATCGCATGTGGTTAGTTGTCCCAACTGTCTCGATACCGTTAATGCGACGCTCGGGTTGCCGCTGTTGAGAGAGAGAAGTGTCGATGATCGGCTCGGAAGAGACCGCGATGTGCCGCCCGATGGGTCAGGCGGAGACGGCGAAGGTGGATCGGGTACGTCCATTGTGGAATCAAAGAAACGATATGAGCGCCGATTGAAGGAAACCATTGAGCATCGGCCACAGGAGTTGCGCATTGCCGTCAATGGATTTGTGTTGGGCGCGCAGCAGATCAGCTCGGAATTTAATAAGCAAGCACTCACGGTGAATGTCGATGAGCCGATCGGCTTTGTCGAAGTCTTCAGCGAGCAAGGCTTGCGGCTGCTTTTCTTTGATGTCGATCAGGCGATCGATGGCGACATCGAACAGACCGCACGAGCAGAGTTTGATTGTGGCCGAGAGCTGGATCTCAGTTTGAGTTTTCGTGGGCCATGGCCGATGCTCAACGTGGTTTATCACGATCCGACCTTCGAAGCCGTTGAATCTTTTGTTGAAGACTCAGCGCTTGAAGCGGACGCAATAGAACTCGAGGTGCCGTCGTGGAGTATTCCGAGGCCCAGTCTCTGGCTGCGAACGCAGGACGTTATTCAGTCTGTGCGAGACAGCCTGAAGCCTGGCTTCTTCCTGAGGCCCGGAGTCGTTACGGCGGTGTTCGCGCTAATCGTCGTCGCCGCGATCACAATTCTTTTCCGGCATGTTCCTAGTACGCCTCTGTCGGCTGCGGACTTGTTGCAGCGAGCAGCGGCGTCGGAAGAGCTAATTTCGAACAATCGAGATCAGGTTACTCATCGCGTGCTGCGATTGGAAGAGAGGTCGGCATCAGGCCAACTGCTGTCAAGCCGCCGTGTTGATGTATGGCACAGCCCCGTGAAGGGGATTACTGCGCGTCGTTTATATGACGATGGTGGGACTCTGATGGCTGGTGATTGGAGACGCGCCGATGGTGTGCAAACGATCTACCACCACGGTAAGCAGCCTCAGCTTCAGCTTGCTCCTGAAAAGCGTGGCGCTGCTTCAATCAATTTTGATAATGTGTGGCAGTTCAGTCCCGCCGCTAAGGATTTCAGCGCGCTGATTGGTGGTGCTTCGTCAAAGAGAGCATCAGTCGAAGAGGCCCAAGGCGCTTATGGGATCAATTACGCTACTGATTCGAACGCGACAATTGGTTTGACTAAGGCGAGCCTAGTGCTCAGTCGAGGTGATCTCCATGCGATCGAGCAAACTTTCGCGGTGCGGCAAGGCGATGAGGTTCGCGAGTATCGATTCATCGAAGCTAGCTTTGAGCGCCGCGAGCCAAACAGTGTTGCGCCCGCTGTCTTTGAACCAGAAGCTTCCTTGTTGGCTGGATCAGCGACTCGAAACGCCAAACCGGAAACGAATGCCGTAGCCGCTGCGCCACAACCCGTAACCCCTTTTTTAGCCACGCCCGAGTTGGAGCTCCAAATCCTGAAACAGCTCAATCAGGCCGACGCTTTCTATGGCGAGCAGATCTCTCTGTCGCGCACGGCCGAAGGTCGACTTCGAGTCCAGGGGATCGTTGAGAGCGATAAACGGAAAGGAGAGATCCTTCAGGCGCTCTCTTCTGTCAAGCACAATCCGGCTGTTCAGATTCAGGTTGAGACTGTCGCCGAAGCCGCAACGCGCGAAGCTCGTCAACGCGCGTCAACGAGCAACTCGATGGAGATCAATCCTGTCGAGGTTGAAGCAAAGAGCGCGGTGCCTGCTGCGCCTGAATTGCGCGCTTACCTTTCAAGGCAAAAGGGGATGTCGAGTGAAGCTCTCGAAGAAGAGATGCGTCGCTTTGCGGATCGAGTCATGGGCCGCGCGCGACAGGCTCGACGCCACGCGCTGGCTTTGAAGCAGATTGCCGAAAGATTTTCGCCGGACGATCTCCGCGCGCTCGATCCTGAGGCGCGAAATCAATGGCGCGCGATGATGAGTCAGCATGCCGTAGCGGTTCAGCAAGAGTTGGAAGCGCTTCGTCGGGAGCTGCAGCCCGTATTCCCTCTTGCGTCGGGTGGCGACGCGGAGCAACCAGTTTCCAGCGATTCCGACTTTGCTCGCGCCGCGAAGCGCTTGTTCGAGATGACTTCGGCGGTCGATGAAGCTATTGGGAAATCGTTTTCTATTTATGCCAGCGGCAATACATCTGCGCCTGTAAAAAGGAATGAGTTCTCGCGCTCGCTCGCGAACGCCACCGCTTTGGCGCAGCGACTTGGCAGGCGATAAGCGGCGCCAGCATTCATTTCGACGCTTACAATTAGCAGGCTGTTCTTATCATCTGCGCAATCTGCGGATTACTTGTTCCGAGTTCTGATTCCTTGGAGGATTAACGTCATGACCTGCCAACATGCTTTGCGCTTAGCGCTTCGCTCTTTGCTCGCGATCGCCTTTTGCGCTTTGCCGTTTGCCGTCGCGCAAGCGCAGAGCACCAACGCGACACTCAGCGGCACGGTCACCGATCAGAATGGCGCCGTCGTCCCAAACGTAGAGATTTCGGTGATCAATCCAGCTACAGGTTTGGAGCGGACGGCGACCACGAGCGATGCGGGATATTTTACGATTGCTTTACTCCCTGCCGGTGCATACACGATCACTGCGCGACGCGATGGGTTTTCCGCAGTAAGGATTCCGAGTGTGGTGCTGAATGTCGGCGATCAGAAGGCGCTACAGATTCAACTAAAGGCTGGCGATGTTAATGCGACGGTGACGGTTGATTCGACTGTAGAAGCAGTGAGGACGGATGGCAGCGTTGGCACGGTGATTAATAGACAGTTCGTGGCTAATATTCCGCTCAATGGCCGGAGTCTGCAAGCGCTTATCCAGCTTACGCCTGGCGTTGTTCTAACCCCAATTAATCCTAACGGGAGCGCCACAGGCAATGGCCAGTTCAGCGTAAACGGCCAACGCACGACAGCCAATTACTATACGGTCGACGGGGTCAGCGCCAATACTGGTATGACCGTTTTAAATGTCCCCGGGGATTCGGGTGCCGGAACCACGCCCGGTACGACGGCACTTGGCGGCACGAACAGTCTGGTTTCTCTGGACGCCCTCCAGGAGTTTCGCATCGAGACCTCGACTTTTGCTCCGGAGTTCGGCAGAACCCCAGGCGCGCAAATCTCATTGCTGACGCGCAGTGGGACGAATCAGTTCCACGGTAGTGGCTCCTATTATTTCCGAAATGAAGCTCTAGATGCCAATGATTGGTTCGCTAATAGCCGCAGTCTGGCGAAGCCCAGGGAGCGGCAGAATCTGTTTGGCGGGGTGTTGGGCGGACCCCTCTACCTGCCACGCTTCGGGGACGGCGGGCCATCGCTCTTCAGCGGCAAAGATCGGCTGTTCTTCTTCGCGTCATATGAAGGATTGCGGCTGCAGCAGCCTTCGGTGCAGATAGTAAAGGTTCCGACGACCGCCTTGCGAGCTCAAGCTGTGGCTGCTATGCGCCCGCTTTTGAATGCTCTGCCGTTGCCGAACGGGCGGGACTTGGGAAACGGCACAGCAGAGTTTGCGGCGAGCTATTCGGATCCTTCGTCGTTCAACATTTTCTCCTTTCGTCTGGATGGGCAAATAACGGACAAGCTGACAGCCTTCTTCCGGATCAACCATGCGCCGTCTGAGTCTTTAAGAAGGGTCAATTCGCTATCAACTGTGGTGAAACTCAGTGCTGTCAACGACGCGTACACCGGTGGGATGACGTGGGTTGCAGGTTCGCGCCTGACGGCCGACCTGAGAGTCAATTGGACGCGCAACGCGACCCAGTCAGCATTTGATCTCGACACCTTTGGCGGGGCCGTGGTCCCAGCAGCCTCTGATCTGTTTCTGCCGGGCCGAGATCCCGCGAGCGCACGGTTTCGATATTTTGGCATCGGCCAGTTCGATTGGGGTGGTAGTCAGAGAGACGTCCAACGTCAATTCAATGTAGTCGGCACGTTGGCGTGGCTGAAGGGGGCGCATCAACTCAAGTTAGGCGGCGATTACCGTCGATTGCTCCCTCTTCTGGGGGGCCTACCACTCGAGCAATTGAATTTTGCTGGTCAGGAGCAACCTATAAGGAATGGGCAAGCAAGATTCTATGTAGTGTCTACCGTGGATCCTCAGCAGCGGGAGGCTATCATCACTAATCTGTCAGTGTATGCGCAGGACACCTGGCGTGCCGCACGTCGGTTAAATCTCACTTACGGGCTAAGATTTGAAAGGGTACCGCCACCAACCGAGGCGAGTGGTCGGCTGCCTCGCACCCTCCTCGGAATTGAGAATGCGGTCCTACAAAATCCGCGACTGGCACCGCCGGGAACGCCGTTGTTTCGCAGCCGATTTGGATCTATTGCGCCGAGGTTTGGCGCTGCCTATCAATTTAATTTAAAGAATGGCTGGGAGAGCACGCTCAGAGGCGGAGCCGGGATTTTCTATGATCTCGGTCTCGGCTTTGTGGCCAACGCATTTCATAACGTTTATCCATTCTTCGCTCAAACAACAACTAGAAATGTTTCTGTGCCGTTACCCGCAGCGATTCGGGTTTCCCCAGTGCTGGGCGTTGACCGTCCATTTTTTCTGTTCTTGCTCGATCCGAATGTGCGCATGCCGTACACGGTTCAGTGGAATGCGGCGTGGGAACAGGGTTTGGGATCGGCGCAGATCGTCAGGTTCACATATGTCGGAACGGCTGGCCGCCGTTTGCTGGTTGATCAGCATTACGACAATATCTCCTTAGCCGATTGGCCGGGGCAAAGCGGCATTCTACTTGATATTCAGCGAAATCTTAGCCGGTCGGATTATCGCGCCTTGCAGGTGCAATTCCAACGCGGTTTGCGGCGCGGCCTACAAGTGCTCGCCTCCTACACCCTTGGCCGATCAAAAGACGATGCTTCCCAGGACGAGGCATCTGCCGCGCCTGACAGTCAGACGGGCCTCTTTGCGCGAGAATATGGCACGTCTGACTACGATGTTCGGCACTTGCTGTCAGCGGCCGTGACCTATGACGTGCCGAGGCTTTCAAGGTCTGCTCTGCTTGGGGCATTGACAAATGATTGGAGCCTTGACCTCCTAGTTCGCTACCAGTCTGCTTATCCCGTCACTCCGAACGGCGATCTTCTGTTCTTTCCTGACGGTACGTACATCGCCCCGAGGCCCGATATCGTAACGGGGCAGCCGCTCTATATCAATGATCCCACGGCGCCCGGGGGCCGGCGTTTCAATACCGCAGCCTTTACCGGACCGGCGGCCAACCAGCAGGGCAACTTCCCGCGTAATGGATTACGTGGCTTTCCCGCTTCACAAGTCGACCTAGCACTCCGGCGCGAGTTCAAGCTAAGCGAAAGAGTGCGGCTCCAACTACGTGGTGAGTTGTTCAATCTGTTCAATCACCCCAATTTTGGCGGCGTAGACACCTACTACATTAATAATCCGAATTTCGGTAAGCCGGGATCGATGCTCAACCGCTCGTTGGGTGGACTGAACGGCCTTTACCAGATGGGTGGTCCGCGTTCGGGACAGCTTGCATTGAAGCTTCTCTGGTAGGGGCGCGGCGCTTAGGCCGCGTCGTAATGCTGCATGAATGCAGTTGTAGTTAGCAGAGTAACTACATCCTTATCGTATCGAAGTTCATTCGATAACCCGAATGAGCGGGCATGAGAGAAAGCTTATGCGAGAAGCGGGCGAGACTTGAGGAGTAACTGTCACTCCAAGATGAGTACGTCACGGATAGTCACTATGGTTAGGACGGTCATTGTCGAACACGAGATGCCTATAAGTGATCAAGCCACATACGACAGTTGAGATGTGGTGAAGCAGAGTCGAAGACATTGGAACTTACCATGCCAAAGTCTCCATGCGGTTATGAACTTAAAATCTTAATCGCGAAGGTGTGTGCGGTCTCTGTCATTACACACATGAGAATTCTGCAACCCGGCACGCCGGGCCAAGGTATCGGAAGTGAACCTAAGGTGACGGGTAAATTACGACGCGAGCAACGCCGGAACTGCTGAGCCTTTCCTTCACGGGATAGGTAGGTTGATTACCAATATGTCTCAGCAGGACAGCGAGGTCCTAGTAGTCGATGGAGTAACGACCATCCGGGGCGAACGGGAGAGCCGTTCACAGGGCGAAGGACCTTAGATACTGGACCAGTGCATGACGCTCAGATACGAGCAGCAATAGGCTGCGATGGAAATGCTCAACGTCTCTGAGGAAATGAAACATCTGCATCTGCTTGCCAAGTTAGAACGAGGCAACCGCTTCAATCGACTCTGGAAGAATCTGATTCAACCAGAGTGGTTGGCCCAAGCGTGGGAAGAAATCAGAAGCAATCGCGGCAGTAAAACACCGGGATTAGATCGGAAGACTGGGTTTGATGTCGATATGCAAATGATCTTTGAATTGGCAGCTGAACTAGAAGGAGATATTGAATCCTGCTACGACTCGATTCCGCATGGCAAGTTGCTCAAACAAATCGAAAAGCGAATAGCGGATGGGAAAGTGTTGCAGTTAGTCAAGCGATTTCTCAAAGCGGGATACATGGAAGACTGGAAATACCACGTGACACATAGCGGCACGGCACAGGGCAACATCGTCAGCCCGTTGTTGTCGAACATCTTCCTGCATCAGCTGGATGAGTTTATGGTGAACGAACTCAAGGCAAAAGTCCCGCAAAGTGCACACGAGCGGGATGCCCGGCGCAATCCACACTACCAACGCTTAGGAGCTCGCATTCGTCTGCGACGACGCTGGCTCAAAGAAGGAAAGTATGTGGAACGACATGAGGAGATCGCCAGGGAACTGAAAGTTTTTCAGCAGGAACTGAAGCGCACGCCATTCTACGATAAGGATAAAAGACATCCCTCGAAGTTGGTGTACAGCCGCTACTGTGATGACTTTGTCATTCTAGTTGCCGGCAACAGACAAGAGGCCGAAGGAATCAAGCAGCTAGTAAAAGAAAAACTGGCCAGCATGGGCCTACGACTCAGTGATGAGAAAACGAAAGTCACTCATTGGACTCACAAGGTCAAGTTCCTCGGCTATCACCTGCAAGGCAAACGCAGAAACAAAGGGGTCGGTATCAAAGCGATTCTAAAAATCCCAACCGGGAAAATCCGTAAGGTAAGAGAGGCAATCAAGCGGGTCAGTGGTTATTACAACATCCCGGAAGCGGACGCGATGGTACAGATAAGCGCCATCTTTCGCGGCTGGTGCAACTACTACTGCTTTGCGACCGCACCTGCACGAATCTTTAGCAAGTTTGCGAGCTTCGCTTGGTGGCGCTATGCGCACTATCTAGCTCACAAGCAGAAGACACGTATTGCCAAAGTGCTGAAACAGGAAAAGCGAGCGCATCGATTGTTGGCTCTATCGCGACATGGTCGTAGCAGACAAACATTCCAGACAACAGTGGGAAAGAGAAATCTGGTTCTCGACATCTTTGCACCACAGAAGAAGCAAATCAGAGATCTTAATAACCAACAAGATTGGAGAGTTGATCTGCGACCCGTGAATCGACTGAACTGGCAAAGTGGAAGAAGTCTTGCTACGCGCTTGCAAGCGTTGGACCGAGCTGAAGGAGTGTGTGAACGTTGTCGAGCTAAACCAGTAGCTCACGTTCATCACACTGTGCCACTCAGAAGTAAGTCATTCCTTGCAAGGGTGATGTCGGATCGTGCGCAACGATATACGGCAGAAGCCTTATGCGTGGAATGTCATCTGGCGGCTCACGAAGGTTCGTTTAGTCCACGGAAACAGAGGTCTGGTTGGAACGCGCAGTGCTTTGAAAGTTGCTCGCTGCGTGTGGGAAGGGCTGCATAGAAACTGACTCTTGAGAAAGAATACAGCGCTATGCTTCCACTTCATGTGCGCCCTGAGCAAAAGTCGGCGGCAGACGACTTTTTGCGTGCTGCGTAATCGATGACAATTTAGAGCATAGAGCATGAGGCTGGTAAGTGATGATGAAAGCTAAAATGCTGATGGTGTTCTTTCGCGGTTTCGCGAATCGAGCGGCGTCTCACCATTCGGAGATCAGGCTGCGTTGCAGCGAGCTAGCCCGTTGCAAGCCGCTGAGAGTAGTACGGCACGGTTTGACTTTGACGATCATTGGAATCTCAGTAATGGCGGTAGATACCGAGATTCCGAAAGCGCTTTCAGAGGCTGGTCCGACGAGGCATCGGTCGAAGCTGTTCAAAGACAGTCGCCGTGAACTTGCCTTTGCCCGCGCGGAGCGTCGACGTGATGTGACTCTGCTGGTAGCGGCGGTGCCTGGCGGCGTTGCGGCCGTGGCGGGACAGGCCGTTAAGCTAGGTGGCGACGTGCTCTATCGGGACAACGACATTGACTATTTGCGTATCCGCGTACCGATCGATCGGGTCAACGAGTTCGTGGAGTCTGAAAGCATTGAGGCTGTTGCCTTAGATATCCATGGTGGCTACTTTGAAGGACTCGAGAATTTGGACGCCAGCATCGAGCCATCGGTTGCAAATGAAGACACAAACAGCTCAGCACGACCCACAGCATCAGCTCTACAGAACGGCTTGACGTCCCCTGACACCGAGCCATGGCCGCCGAAATGGAGTGATTATCCGCTGCGGCACCCCTATTCACCTTTGCGAGATATTGATGCTGCGGAGTTCCTGGCAAGGCATCCGACCTTCGATGGTCGCGGCGTGACGGTCGCGCATGTGGAGGATACACCAGATTTGCTGCTACCAGAGTTTCAAGCCGCCTACACGCTAGATGGCGGAAGGGTACCCAAGGTGGCCGACGTCGTCAACTCCATCGATCCCCGAGAAGACGATGCTCAGGCGATGTGGGTGGATATGAACGCGGAAGTCGAGTCGCAAAATCACCGGTTGCTATTCCAGCACAAGTCATTCATCACCCCGCATGACGGCAGTTTTCGCGTTGGCTTCTTTCATTACCGGCAGGCCCTGTCAGCTCACGCCTCAATAATCGATCGCGTTGGTAGCTCTCAGGTCGACAAGGAAGTATTGGGAGTGTTGTGGGATGAACAGAGCAACGAGGTCTGGGTTGACACCAATCGCAACCTGGACTTTTCCGATGAGAAGGCGATGACTGACTACCGCAAACGGCAGGATGTAGGAGTGTTTGGTCAGGACGATCCTGCCACAGCTGTACGTGAGAGTATAGGCTTCACAGTAAGCATGGATCTGAAGAACAGGTTCGTGTCCATTAACCGAGGGATTGATGGGCATAATACGTCGGTCTTGGGTTGTATCATCGGCAACCGCGAGCCAAGGGGTCGCATACAAGGCATTGCACCGGGCGCCAGAGTCGTTTTCGTAGAGGAAAGCGCAGCCGGAAGCGATCATGCTAACATCGAGGGGATCATTGCGGCCTTTAAACATCCAGATGTGGATCTTATTTCCACGTCATCAGGAGATATAAGTAAGCACTATCCTCTCGCTGATACACGCCATCCCGCCAGTGTAATCATTCGGCGACTAACTCAGTACTACCCCCAAAAACTGTTTTTTGTCAGCGGTGGTAACTGGCCTGGCTTCGGTCTAGTAGCTGAAGACGGGGCCGCGTCGTCAGCGATGAGTGTCGGCGCATATCAGAGCCAGGAGAGTTATCGCGTCAATGAGGGTTTCATCCCTGAGGGCTACGATCACTTGCATGCCGGCAGGTCGCACGGCCCCGGCGGCAACGGCGCACTGAAGCCCGATTTGCTCGCCCCGGCTGGCCAGATCTCAACCTACGTCGGCTTCTCTGATAACAGCAAATCCTCGGTCAGTCGAGTACGTGGACTCTACCAGTTGCCGCAGGGCTACGGATTGGGCACTGGCACGTCGACGGCGGGACCGATGGCGGCAGGAGCGGCTGCTCTGGTGGTGAGTGCAGCGAAACAGACTCACGTACCTTTCACTGCGGCCACATTGAAAGCAGCCCTAGTTGGAAGCGCGCGCTATATATCTACTCTTAAAGCCAACGAGCAGGGCAATGGTCTTATTCAGGTCGAGGCGGCTTATGAACTCCTGAAGAAGCTGGCACGCACTCCACTAATCACCATCGACAGTCATGCGCCGGTGCGCACCAAAATGAGTCAATGGCTGGAGACCCCGAACGAAGGTGTCGGCATTTACGAGCGGGAAGGCTGGTCGGTAGGCGAGCAGGGGACGCGCAGCATCACGTTCAAGCGTACGTCGGGACCTGTTGAGCCGATGACGTTCAGTCTCAGTTGGCAAGGTAACGATGGCACGTTTAGCAGTGGGAGTTCTGTGGTCCTGGCGCTGAATCAGTCGGTAGAAGTGCTGGTTGAGATCACAATCAAAGAGGTGGGAGCGCACTCGGCGCTGCTGACGCTGGACCACCCATCGGTGCCGGGCCACGCCTACCGTGTCCTTAATACAGTGGTAGCGCCGCTGCGCTTTACGCGCGAGGACAATTATACGATCACGACAGAACTCTCAGTACCGTTGCCAGACGATCGTGCAATCTTTGTCGAGGTGCCCCAGGGGGTTGGGGCGTTGAAGTGCGCAGCGTCCGGTGGGAATGACGCCGTCGTCCTTAACGTGTGGTCCCCGATGCGCGAGGCTCCGGCTCCCCTGCTGCGAGGAGAAGCCAGGCCGGATCAAAGACAGATCGAGCATCCTGAACCCGGTGTCTGGGAAATCAACGCTTCTTTTGAAGGGCTTGATTTCGATCCGAATCGCCCGCAACCAGCAAAACCTATCAAGGTGAAGGTCACGGCTTCTTTGGTTGGTATTGGCCTCGTGGCAGATATGCCGGCATCCACAGCGATCAATCCTGGCGGGAGTTTCGATATGCCAGTGCGGCTCATGAACCGCTTTGCACCAGTATCCGCCTCAGTATCAGCGTTCGCGCTGGGCAGCGCCTTCAAGACAAAGCGCGAGATCGAACAGGGTGAGCAGCACATGTATGAAGTCATGGTGCCGGAGGGCGCGACCTTGTTATACACGCGTGTAAGCGATGTGGCCGATACCAGGGCCGACCTTGACGTTTATCTGGTCGATTGCACGGCCCTGGCAGAAAATCACAGGTGCGTTAAATACGAGCCTCGCCGCAAGGCGACGACCGCTGATCCGGGTGGTGAGGTCGAGGTACGCAATCCCGCGCCGGGGCTTTGGAAGATCGTCGTCGACGCCTACTCGGTGCCGAGCGGACGCACCACATACTCATACCTTGACGTATTTACACACCCCAGATTTGGCTCGCTGACGGCCACTGATACTCTAGAGAAGCGTGGGCCGGGTGATACATGGACCACAACAGCACACGCTTGGATCGCGAACCTTCCGGAAGCGCCACGGATATTGCAAATACGAATCATCGCTACCGGCCTGGATGTGAAAGCCAGAGACAATAATCTCGTCCCGCTCGGCTCGCTGGACTTCTTGCTTCCGCCTCTGTGAAGACTACTTTATAAACAAATCATGTGTGTTTGCGGAAGGTATGTAAAGAGAAGCTGCATTTGTTTACTACTCTGCTTCTCTCTTGCTGTTGCGGCGAGGGCGAACACCGTTGACCAAGTTGCGGAAGCGACAAAATCTCTTTCCCCCAAGTCACAAATCGTGATTAGACGGCTTAGTCAGCTAAGCAGTTTGCCGGCACCGGTATGGAAAGTTCACGCAGGTGATCTGCCACACGGAGAGGATGTTGCGATTGATGATAACTCTTGGGAGCTAGTGGCACCCGGCTTTGTAATTCCTGCGAACAAAACAGCCTGGTTCCGAGCTTCAATCGAAATCCCAAAGAGCTATCACGGATATGATCTCTCGGATGCAAGGATATGGTTTCAGTTTCGCACGGATGAGACAGTGACTCAAATCATCTATTTCAATGGGCGACTGGTCGCAGCCGGCGAGGATCTTGACCCGATTGTGCTTGCCGACAATGTGAAGGGAGGAAGAATTCTGGTAGCAGTAAAATTGCCGCAGCCTAGCGGAGCGAAGTTACACTTCGAGCGTTCTGTCATGAATATCGACTTTCCAGCGTCACGCCCTAGCCCGGAAGAGTTACGGCAAGAGTTCATTTCCGCCTCGGCGATTATCGCGAGTCAATCAAGTGATTCAAGAACTGAAAGAAATCAATTGGAAAAAGCGATAGCAACTGTAAATCTTGAAGCGCTTGACAGAGGCGACCAAGTCGAATTCGATGCGTCACTAGCAAAAGCCCAGCTTGAGCTCGAAAGTTTGCTGCCCCTATTCAGAAAATTTACTTTCCATTTAGTCGGTAATTCACACATCGATGCAGCCTGGTTGTGGCCATGGACTGAAGCGGTCGAAGCAGTGAGGCGGACTTTCGGAACAGCTTCGCAGCTCATGCAGGAATATCCTAATTACACCTTCACTCAGTCCACGGCTCAATACAGCGAGTGGATCACGGAGAAATATCCGTACATAGACCATTGGATCAGAAAGCAAATCAATGAAGGCCGCTGGGAAATCGTGGGTGGTATGTGGGTCGAACCCGACCTTAATATGCCGGATGGGGAATCATTAGTACGTCAGCTTCTTGTCGGCACCCGCTACTTCAAGTCTCAGTATGGAGTCGACGTTCACGTTGGCTGGAATCCTGATTCGTTTGGATATAGCTGGCAGCTTCCGCAGATTTATAAGAGATCCGGTATTGATTATTTCGTTACGACGAAGTTGAATTCTAACGAGACTCACAGGTTGCCCTTCAAACTGTTTTGGTGGCAATCGCCTGACGGTAGCAAGGTTCTCACATATTTCCCTAATGGTTACGGCAATGACAATTTGAATCCGGCGCGTCTTTCGACTGAGCTTTCCGACGCAAGAGTCGTTGCTCCAGGCCTAACAGAACTGATGGACTTATATGGGGTGGGTGATCATGGCGGTGGGCCTACGCGACTGCTACTGAATGAAGGCATGCGCTGGGGACAACCAGAGAAGCCGGTACCAAAGATGGAATTCGGGACCGCAGAAAGCTACTTCGCTCAAGTTGAACGTAAGATTAATGGAAGCTCGCCGGCTTGGAACTATCGAACGATTTCCCGAGGCTACACACCACCACCCCTGCCAGCCGATAACAAGGTCGCGATTCCTACGTGGAAAGACGAACTCTATTATGAGTTTCATCGGGGCGTTTTTACGACCCAAGCAAATCACAAACGAAATATGCGTGAGAGCGAAGAGCGGATGCTCAACACTGAAAGGTACGCGTCGTTCGCGTGGCTCACTGGCGACCCTTATCCCGCAACGCAGTTGACCGAAGCCTGGAAGAAAGCTCTCTTCAATCAGTTCCATGATCTTGCAGCAGGGTCAGGGATCGGCGTTATTTATAAAGAGGCCGAGAAAGACTATGAACAGGTGCGGTGTGCCACAAACGATATCTCCGCAAAGGCGCTTGACACGATCTCATCTGAGGTGAACACCAGGGCGGCGGGCGAAGTGCTGGTGATGGTCTTCAATCCGCTAGCTTGGAACCGCTCTGGGTTAGTTGCTGTAGACGTACGCATACCTTCATCTCCATCCGCGGGCGTTTCCGTACTTGATGGCAAAGACCACATCGTCGCTTCTAAAGTCCTTTCGTTTGATCAGCGAAGGAACACCTATAAGTTACTTTTGAGTGTCCCGGATGTTCCTTCAATGGGTTACAAAGTTCTACATGTTGTCTCAGGCGCACAAACATTTGCCAGCGACCTGAAGGTCAGCGGGTTGACTCTTGAGAATGCTTCACTAAGGGTGACGGTCGATCCGAAGACGGGATGGATCACAAGTCTGTATGACAAGAAAGGGAACTTCGAAACACTAGCTTCGGGCGGACAAGGCAATCAATTGCAGATCTTTGCGGATAACCCGAAGTGCTGTGATGCGTGGAATATTGATCCGGGTACTCTGGATCACCCTAATGTCATTGCAACGGCAGATTCGGTTGAACTGGTCGAAAACGATCCATTGCGAGCGACGATTCGCGTGACTCGCACCTGGCAAAAATCAAAGTTCATACAGGACGTCAGTCTGTATGCAGGAGCGGATCAAGTCGAAGTTAGTAATAACATTGATTGGCACGAGACCCACACGTTACTTAAAGTTGCTTTTCCGTTGGCGGTTTCGAGGAAATTTGCCACGTATGAAATTCCATACGGCACCATCGATCGCCCGACAACCCGAGACAACAGTTGGGAAGAGGCAATGTTCGAAGTGCCGGCGCTGCGGTGGGCAGATTTGGGTGACGGTCAGCATGGATTCTCTCTGATCAATGAAACAAAGTATGGTTATGACGCAAAAGATAATGTGCTGCGACTTTCATTATTGCGTTCGCCAACCTCGCCGGACCCAGGTGCCGATCAAGGACAGCATCGCTTCAGCTTTTCACTCTATCCACATACCGGCGACTGGCAACAGGCATTAACCGAAAGACGTGGTTATGAGTACAACTACAAGCTTACCGCCGTGCAGGTGCCGCCTCACAGCGGTTCGCTACCACTCGAATATTCTTATATAAGTCTGCAGCCTGAGAACGTTGTACTCACGGCGGTAAAAAAGGCCGAGGACGCGGACGGACTGATCTTGCGTATGTTTGAGTCGGTTGGAAAGTCTGGAGAAGTGAGGATCCGCGTGCCCCCAGGCGCGACCTCCGCCACCATTACAAATCTGATGGAAAAACCCGAAGGTCAACGTCTGAAAGTAATGAGTGATACCGTCACCGTGCCTATTCATCCTTATGAGATTCTGTCACTGCGGATCGACTTTCCGAAGCGATAAATCTGGTCCTCTACGTCTTCGACAGAGAGCGGCGTGGGTTCCTGTTTTTCCAAGTCACAATCGATAGTGCGATACAAAGAGAAAATGAAACCAAAGAGAACCTTTGCACTACACTTTTCGGAGGGGCGGTAGTGCGTGATGGGCGACAGTAAGAACTCCCGAGCGGGAGAAAACATTGAGGCCGGTCAAATCTGGTCACAAGTAGTTGGCAGCTCATGGCCAGCCAAGTGAATCAGGACTCGAATCCGACACTCGTCATAATGACGTCATAATAACTGAATTAGTAGATTCGCCGTGTTCTTCTACCGCAGAAAGTTTTTCAAACAAATTGCAATGCTGATGGCAGGTGGCGTCTCGTCAAGAACCGTTTTGCCACGAACGCCCCCAAACGAGTCGAATCTAATGATGGCCGGGCGTCCGAGCAGTTGTTCATATGTGGCTTTTGCTTCGTCACGCGTGCTTTCGACCGGTTCGATTGTAGGACAGGCCGTTGGCGTTGCAGCAGCTCTGTGCAACAAGCACGCGACGACGCCACGCGATGTAGCAAAGCACCACGCGCAGGAGTGCCAGCAGATGATTCTGCGCCAAGACGGCCACATCCCCGGCGTGGTCAACGAAGACCAGAACGATCTGGCCCGGCGTGCTGTAGTAATGGCAAGTAGCCAGTGGCGGCTTGAATTCCCAAATGCTGAAAACGACCGAGAGCTAAAATTACCGCACGCGCAGTTATTCCCAGTCTCAAGCAATCGCATCGAGCGGGTTGAATTGCAACTTGAATCGCAACTCGACCGCGCGGTTGAATTGCGGCTCGGGCTGCGGCCAGCGGCGCATGTGTGGGATTTTCGCGCCGCACAGGACATTGCCTTGGCACGCGCTACGGTGCCGGCGCACCATCGTGGCTGGCTGGCGTTTAACTTGATTGCGAAGGTAGAGCCGGAAAAGCTTTATTATGTTTATACAAGCGCGCAGCCGGGTATCAGCTGGAAGGTTTTCAAAGACGGGGACGGTCAGCCTAATCGCTGTCCTGTCGGCACGACAGCCGCCAATCTGCGGGGCGGGAAAACGTGGCGTGCAATGACAGGTGGGCAGAGCCTGGCGCTGCGCCTTGCACCCGAGTCTAAGCCTTACACGGCGACCAACATCATTAGTGGCACGAACCGTCCCGATAAATGGACGAACATCTGGATTTCCGATCCGCAAGCATCTCTGCCGCAATGGGTCGAATTGCGCTGGTCATCGACTCAGCACTTCAACACGGTCCAGTTGACGTTCGACACAGATCAGAACCGCCGTGTGACGCTGCCGTTGTTTCGTTATCCGGATTGCGTGAAAGATTACCGGTTGGAATACCAAGCTCGCGCCGGGTGGAAGACCTTGGCCGAAGTGAAGGACAACTATGTTCGAAGGCGTATCCACCGCTTCGATATTGTGCACTCAGAAAGCGTGCGATTGATTGTGCTGGCGACTAATGGCGCTCCGTCGGCGCGAGTCTATGAAGTGCGAATCTACCGCGAGGATTAGGCCCTCAGTGAACAGCAAGAAACAACTTGGTCGTTGTGGTGTCCTCGTGCTCAGTCTTGGATTGCGAGTGCCGCTCTGTCTGCGCCTAAAAAGCCGCAAACAAGAGTCAGAGTATCCCACCGGTGTGACAGCGAGCTCAGCCGTTTGATCAAAAACAGGTGCGTTTGCTGTGAGGGGCCGTTTAAAGACTGCTAAGGCACTCGGTATGATGGCGGACAATTAGAAGTAGCGGTCGGGAGAAAAGATTGACGCCGGACACTCTGCTTCGCTTGTTACGCGCCGAGAGTAATTTACATCAGGAAAACTATAGTTTGAGTCTAAAGACTCGAGCGAAACTCAGATGCATATCAGACGCTTGTTCCTTTTTATAATCTTCGGCTGTAGTGCAATGACGCTTGGCGTCTCTATCTCCACTCATACGATGCTAGCTCGGGCTGAAGTGCTGGGGCAACCCAAAAAACAGAAATCGGCAATTACAAGGGCGCAGCCATTCGATCTGAAAGAGATACGTTTGCTGGAAGGGCCATTCAAGGACGCTATGCAGCGGGATCAGAAATTCATCCTGCAATTGGACCCAGACCGTTTGTTACATAATTTTCGTGTTAATGCCGGCCTGCCGTCGACTGCCAAACCACTCGGCGGGTGGGAAGCTCCTAATATTGAGATACGAGGCCACTTCGTCGGCCACTATCTGTCAGCCTGTTCGCTGATGTATGCAAGTACCGGCGATGAACAATTCAAGAGGAGAGTGAATTACGTCGTTAGAGAATTGGCGAAATGCCAAGCCGCACTGCCATCAAAGGGATATCACCAAGGTTACTTGTCGGCTTTCCCTGAGTCGTTCTTCGATAAGGTAGATCGCCGTGAGCCGGTTTGGGCGCCGTATTACACCCTGCATAAGATCATGGCCGGTTTGCTCGATGGTTATCTTTACTGCGGTAATCGTAAGGCATTGGATGTATTGGAAAAGATAGCTAGCTGGCTTCAGTTTCGTGTGGGCCGTCTCACGCATGAGCAGATGCAAGGTGCGCTGCGTAACGAGTACGGTGGTATGAATGAGCTGCTAACAAACCTCTACGCCGTAACAGCTGAGCCAGAATACCTTCAACTAGCACACGCATTCGATCACGAGGTAGTTTTCACTCCTCTCTCACGGGGGGAAGATTGCTTGGAAGCTTCTCGGCTCTTTCCTCATGGTGTGCATGCCAACATGACGATTCCCAAGATCATCGGAGCAGCGCGCGAATATGAACTCACAGGTGAAACGCAGTTTCGGGACATCTCTACATTCTTCTGGCAGCTTGTGGCACTTCACCGGTCCTATGTTACCGGCGAGAACAGTGATAAAGAGTATTTCTTTCCTATCGAAGATTTCTCCCAGCACCTGAGCCCGGCCGCTGGCGAGACTTGCAACACCTATAACATGCTCAAACTAACGCGGCATGTATTTGCGTGGGAGCCAAAGGCAGAGACGATGGATTTTTATGAACGGGCGCTATTCAATCACATCCTCGGCTCGCAAGACCCAGAGACGGGGAGAATGATCTACTTCGCTTCGCTCAAGCCGGGACACTTCAAGGTCTACAACACCGCGGAAGACTCATTTTGGTGCTGCACGGGAACGGGAATGGAGAATCACGCTAAGTACGGCGACACCATCTATTTTCACGACGCAGATTCCCTTTATTTGAACCTGTTCATCTCATCCGAGTTGAACTGGAAACAGAAAGGACTGCGCTTGAGGCAAGAGACACGCTTCCCCGAAGCGGACACGACACGCTTGACGTTCCGATTGAAGAAGCCGATCAAGTTAGGGTTGAAGATTCGTTATCCCGGCTGGGCGCAGAATCTGATTGTGAAGGTGAACGATCAAGTGGAGAAGATCCAAGCCACGCCGGGTTCTTATGTCACAATCCAGCGCGAGTGGCATGAGGGTGATCGGATGGATGTTCGTTTCCCTATGGCCCTGCACCTGGAATCATTACCCTACGCGCCTAACACGGTCGCGGTGCTTTATGGTCCCATAGTTTTAGCTGGCGAACTTGGCATAGAGAATCTGCCAGATGTTTACGTTCGCGATCATTCCGAGTTGAACAACTGGCCTGCCCCATCGGTACCGGCATTCGCGAGCCAGCCGCAAGAACTGACAAGCAAAATCGAGCCAGTCGTTGGCAAAGCACTAACATTTCAAACTAAGGGTCTCGGGCACCCTCGGGATGTCGAGTTGATTCCATTCTATCTATTACATCACCAGCGTTATAACGTTTACTGGCAAGTACTCTCTGATGAGGAATTCCAGAAGCGCAAGCGCGACTAGCCACCAGAGGAAATACAGTTGCATGAAGAGAATCGCCAGCTTCTGCTTCTTCTCATTGATTACCTTCTTCCTTTCTCTACCACTTCATGCCAACCCGAGGCCGGGAAAGACTGTTAACTTCGACAAAGGCTGGCGCTTTCATTTAGGTGATGTCGCTGAAGGGCAACAACCAAATTTCGACGATTCGAAATGGCGCATTCTGGATCTTCCGCACGACTGGAGCATCGAGGGCGAGTTCGCGGAGAAAAATCCAGCCACACCTTCGGGAGGTGCGTTGCCCGGAGGCATCGGCTGGTATCGGAAGTCATTCCATTTACCCGCTTCAGCGAGAGATAAATCTGTCTTCATAGAATTCGACGGCGTTTACCGCAACAGCGAGGTTTGGATCAACGGTCATTACCTGGGACAACGACCCTACGGGTACAGCGCTTTTGAGTATGAGCTTTCTCCTTATTTAGAGCATGAATCAGCAAACGTCATCGCAGTCAGAGTTGATAATTCTCAACAGCCGAATTCGCGGTGGTACTCGGGCTCTGGTGTTTATCGTAATGTGTGGATGACGACTGTAGGCCAAGTCTTTGTGAAACACTGGGGCACGTACGTTACAACTCCACGCGTAACTGCCGATGCTGCTGAGGTGGCGCTAACCACGACGATCCAAAATAGGCTTAGCACCGAACAGCAGGTTACGCTCAACACGATCATCTACAACTCTCTTGGCAAACAGGTTGCAAGTAATACTGGGGATCTCAGTATCGACAGCAACGGTGACGGAACATTAAATCAAAAACTAACTGTCAAATATCCCGTCCTTTGGACACTCGAAAATCCTTCCCGCTACAAAGCGGTTTCTGAAATTGTCGTCCGCGGCCACGTAATCGACCGCTACGAGACTCAATTCGGCATACGTACATTCTTCTTTGACCGCGAGAAGGGATTCTTCCTAAACGGCAAGCCAGTCAAAATCCGAGGTGTTTGCAACCATCACGACTTAGGTGCACTGGGTGCCGCAATAAACACTCGTGCGTTAGAACGCCAGTTGGAGATCCTGAAGGCCATGGGTGTTAACGGCATCCGCACTTCCCACAATCCACCGGCGCCGGAACTCCTCGAGCTGGCGGATCGCATGGGCTTCATCGTGATGGATGAAGCCTTTGATGTTTGGAAAAAGCGAAAGGCTAGGTTTGATTATCACCTCGACTGGGATGAATGGCATCAGCGCGATCTGGAAGATATGGTTCTGCGTGACCGCAATCATCCGAGTGTTTTCATTTGGAGTATTGGCAACGAGATCAAGGAACAATCAGAACCGGAAGGAGCGGATATCGCTCGTGAGCTGGCAGCAATCGTCAGGCACTTGGATCCAACTCGGCCAATCATCTCGGCCATGGACCGGCCGGACTCGAAGAACAACATTCTTAGCTCGGGCGCGCTGGATCTAATTGGCTATAACTATCACCAGCAAGAGTTCCCAGACTTTCTCGCGAAGTATCCGGGGCAGAAGTTCATCGCTACGGAAACTACTTCTGCTCTGGAAACGCGTGGCAGTTACGAGATGCCTTCTGATGTCATTAAAAGATGGCCTGTGCGCGGAGATGAGTCTAAGGAGATGAACACGGACTACAGCTGTCCTGCTTATGACAACACCAGCACTCCTTGGGGATCAACTCACGAGGAGACTTGGAAGATTGTCAAGAAGTATGACTTTCTCTCGGGATTGTTTATTTGGACGGGCTTCGATTACCTAGGGGAGCCGACACCGTACCACTGGCCTGCACGCAGCTCCTACTTTGGAATTGTGGACTTAGCTGGCTTTCCCAAAGATTCCTATTACATGTACCAGAGCGAGTGGACTAATAAACCTGTGCTTCACATCCTCCCGCACTGGAATTGGGCGAAGGGACAAATGGTTGATGTCTGGGCTTACACGAACGCCGAAGAAGTGGAGCTATTCCTGAATGGAAAGTCTCTGGGAGTGAAACGGAAAGTCGGCGATGACCTTCATCTGATGTGGCGCACGACCTTCGAGCCGGGCACACTTAGAGCGGTTGCGAGGACCGATGGCAGAGTTGTTCTCACACAGGAAGTTCGCACGGCGGGCCGCGCAGCTAAAATCATATTGATACCAGATCGCAAGATCATCAAAGCCGGTGGTAATGATCTTTCTTTTGTGACGGTGAAGATTGTTGATGAAAACGGCACGCTGGTTCCATATGCGGATAATCTCGTTCAGTTTCAACTCATAGGCGAAGGCTCCATTGCGGGGGTAGATAATGGAAGCCAGACCAGTCATGAGCCTTTCGAGGCCAGCAGGCGAAACGCATTTAATGGAATGGGCCTGGCCATCCTCAGGTCGAAAGAAAAGAGAGGCAGATTGATATTGACGGCAACGGGTCAA